>JAVEWT010000064.1:0-10730 GCA_034004425.1 Methylophilaceae bacterium | reverse complement strand
GCCGTCCGCGAAGGCGGCATCTGCTACCTCGACGAGGTCGTCGAGGCGCGCAAGGACACCACCGTCGTCCTCCACCCGCTCGCCGACGACCGGCGCATCCTGCCGATCGACCGCACCGGCGAACTGCTCGAGGCACCGCCCAACTTCATGCTGGTGGTCTCCTACAACCCCGGCTACCAGAACCTGCTCAAGGGGATGAAGCCGTCGACCCGCCAGCGCTTCGTCAGCCTGCGCTTCGACTTTCCCGAGGGCGAGCGCGAAACCGCCATCCTGCTGCGCGAGACGCAATGCCCGGCCGACCTCGCCCGGCGCCTGGTCGGCATCGCCCACGGCCTGCGCCAGCTCAAGGACCAGGACCTCGAGGAAGCGGTCAGCACCCGCCTGCTGATCTACGCCGCGCTGCTGGTTCGCGACGGCATGGACCCGGTGGTCGCCTGCCGGGCCGCCATCGTCGAGAGCCTGACCGACGATCCCGAAGTCGCCGAAGCGCTGATGGAAGTCGTTAGCGCGACTTTCGGCCGCTGACCCCGGCGAGGCCGACACCATGCGGACGACGACCCACACCAGCCCGGCAGCGATGCCGCTCAGCGCCACCGAGGTGCTGACCCGGACGCCGCTGTTCTCCGACCTACCCGCCGACGAGCTGCAACGGCTCGCCCAAGGCTGCCGGGTCGAACATTACGACCGCGGCAACATCATCTTCCACAAGGGTGACCCCTGCCACGGGTTCCATCTCGTCCTCGACGGCCAAATCAAACTCGCCTTCGTCTCCGCCGCCGGCAACCAGAAAGTGGTCGAGATCATCCGCCCCGGCCAGAGCTTCGGCGAGGCGGTGATGTTCATGCAGAAGCCCTACGTGCTGATGGCCCAGGCGCTGACCGACTGTCAGCTTCTGTTCATCGCCAAGGACGTGATCTTCCAGGAAATCCGCAAGGACCCGGATTTCTGCCTGCGCCTGATCGCCGGGCTGTCGATGCGCCTCCACCACCTGATCAAGGACCTTGAGATCTACTCGCTTTGCTCAGGCCGCGAACGCATCGTCGGCTACCTGCTCGGCGAGATGGCCGACGACGAGGGCAACCCGCCGGACGGCCGGGTCGAGGTCTGCCTGCCGACCCACAAGGGCACCATCGCCTCGCGCCTGAACCTGACCCAAGAGCATTTCTCGCGCGTACTCCACGAACTCGCCGACGACGGCCTGATCCAGGTGGAAGGCCGACGCATCGTCATTCCCGATGTCGGCGAGCTACGCTCCAGCTTGTGCTTGCCGTAACTCACCAAAGCTTCAGTATTTTCTGGTCGAAACTATTTTTATCGACCTACAGCCCGTTTTCCTGTGAGGAATCGTTTTGAGCATATCACGCCCCGATCCACTGAGCCATGTCATGCCCGGCCCGCCGCTGGCGATTGCTGCCGGCGTACTATTCCTGGCCAACCTGATGATCCTGCCGGGCATCGCCTTCGTCGCCCTCGTCTGGCTGTGGTGGAAACACCGCGAGCATACCGATCCGCTGGTGCGCAACCACCTGCTGCAGAACGTCGTCGCCTGCCTGTGCGGCGGCGCCGTGCTGGTCGGTTTCAGCGTCGCCATCCTGCTGCTCGGCGGTTTCAACAATCCGTGGACCTGGCTGGTCGGCATCCTGTATTTCGTGCTGTTTCATGCCGGCCTGATCTATCTCGGCGTGATGGGCCTGATCCGGGCGATGAACGGCCACACCTGGCGCTTCCCGCTGATCGGTCCGCCACTGCCATGAAAGACCCACTACAACGCAAGCGACTGGCTTTCCAGGTCGGTTTCTTCGTCCTCTTCCTGCTGGCCCCGGTGTTCAACCTGTTCCGCTACGACCTCAACGCAGGGCATGCGTGGATACTCGGGCTGGAATGGCGACTCGGCCTGGACGATTTCCTGGTCGGCCACATCGGGGCCGGCGAGGCCGCGGCCAACGTGTTGCTGCGGCTGTTCCTGCCGCTGTTAGGCGGTGCGGCCGTCTTTCTGCTGGTCGCCCGGCGCTGGGGCCGGCTCTACTGCGGCTGGCTGTGCCCGCATTTTTCCGTCGTCGAGGCGATCAACGGCCTGATGCTGCGCGCCAGCGGCAAGCCCAGCCTGTGGGAGAAGGAAATCCTGCCGCCCTGGCTGCCCGACGGCCAGCCACGCCGCCACGATTGGCGCTGGTGGCTGCTGGTGGTACCGGCGGCGGTCGGCTTCGCCTTCTGCTGGGCCGTCGCCTTTCTGACCTACCTGCTGCCGCCAGCCGAAATCTACGGCAACCTGTGGCAGGCCAGCCTGACGCGCAACCAGACAATCTTCATTACTGCCGGCACCGTCGCGCTGAGCATCGAATTCCTGTTCGCCCGCCATCTGTTCTGCCGTTACGCCTGCGCCGTCGGCCTGTTCCAGTCGCTGGTGTGGATGGGCAACCGCGACGGCATGGTCGTCGGCTTCGAGCGCAAGCGCGGTTCTGCCTGCACGCAATGCCTGCCGGAACGGGCATCGGCCTGCGACATGGTCTGCCCGATGCGGCTGAACCCGCGCAACATCAAGCGCCACATGTTCACCTGCACGCAGTGCGGGCAATGCCTGAGCGCCTGCGCCGAAACCCAGGCCGAAACACCGGATGGCGCACTGCTGCATTGGGTCAGGGATGCCCAGGCACGCAGCAACGAAGCCGGTTTCCGCCCCGGCAAAGAGGAGATACGCTGAAATGGAAGAATGGGTCGGCAAGGTCTGGCATCGCTGGATCACCCGCGCCGCCAGCGGCAGTCATCCGCAGGCGGCAGTCGAACTGAAGACCATGGAGCGCCCGCTCGGGATCTTTTTCCGCGCCCTCGGCGGTGATCCCGGCTTGCGCGTCGCCGCCGCCACCGCCGACGTGCACGGCAGTCGCCGGCGCTGGCTGGCGCGCGTCGCCGGCAGCGGCGAACGGATCGCGCAGGCCCGCCGCGACAGCAGCACGCTGCGCCTGCCGCCGCAGATCGACGCCTTCACCGAACCGGCGCTGAACCGCGACCTCTATTACTGGCTGGCGGCACTGGCCGCCTGCCTGGACAAACTGCCGGCCGCTGGCGACAGCGATGATTTCTGGCGCAACCAGCAGGCCACGCAACTCGCCCTCGCCAGCTGGCCGGGACTGGCCAGCCGCTATCGCCGGCTGCTCGCCGCCTACCTGCCGACACGTCTGGCGGCTGAAAAACTGCCGCCAGACGAGGTCGACCGCGAACGTGCGCTCCGTCAGGCCCTGGAAAACCCCGGCAGCGTCGCCACCCTGCCGGCGGTACCGGCAACGGCGCCGCCCTACCAGCCGGTGCTGCTGTGGCTGCAATGGCGCGACGACATCGCACTGGCCGCTGCCCGGGCAGGTGACGGCGGCGCTGGCGAAAGTGCTGGCGGCGACGTCAAGGACGCCAGCAAGAACGCCCACCGCGCCGAACGCGTCGAGGCGCCGCAAGACAAGAACGGCATCCTGATGTTCTTCCGCGCCGAAAGCCTGCTCTCGGTCGCCGAATTCCTGAGCGTCAATCGCAGTGTCGACGACGACCCCGACCAGAACGCCGAGGATGCCGCCCGCGAAATGGATCACCTGTCGGTTGCCACGCCTGACGACGGCGAACGCATTGCCTCGCGCATCCGCTTCGATCTCGACCTGCCATCGGCAGCCGAGGACGACATCCCGATGGGCGAAGGCATCGCACTGCCGGAATGGGATTACCGCAAGGAACGCATGCAGGAAGATCATGTACGGCTGCAGGAAATGGCCTCGCGCCACGCCACGCCAATGCCGCTGCCGCCGCGCCTGGCCCGCACCGCGCGCCGCCTGCACCAGCAGTTCGCTGCGCTGCAACCCGGCCGGCGCTGGCTGAAGGCACAGCCTGACGGCAGCGAACTCGATCTCGACGCCGTCGTCCGCGCCTCGACCGACCGCCGCTGCGGCCTGCATCCCACCGAACAACTGCACCTGTCGCTGGAAAAGCGCGAACGCGATCTCGCCTGCCTGGTCCTCGCCGACCTCTCGCTCTCGACCGACACCTGGGTATCGAGCGAGGCCCGCGTCATCGACGTCATCCGCGACGCCCTGCTGCTGTTCGGTGAAACCCTGCGGTCGACCGGCGACCGCTTCGCCATTTGCGGCTTTTCATCGGTCCGCCGCAACCAGGTCCGCTTCCATCGCCTGAAGGAATTCGCCGAACCGTTCAACGACACCGTGCGCGGCCGCGTGCTGGCCATCCGCCCCGGCTACTACACGCGCATGGGCGCTGCCATCCGCCGGGCGACGCAGATGCTGGCCGGCGAAACCGCCAGCCGGCGCATCCTGATCATGCTCTCCGACGGCAAGCCGAACGACCTCGACATTTACGATAGCCGCTACGGCATCGAAGACACCCGCGCCGCCGTGCACGAAGCACGGCGCATGGGCCTGGTGCCGTTCTGCCTGACCATCGACCGCGAAGGCGGCGGCTACCTGCCGCACCTGTTTGGCGCCAATGGCTATGCTGTTCTGCATGGCCCGGAAGAACTGCCGCTTCGTCTGCCCATGTTTTATGCTCAACTGACGCGGTAAACGCTTTCTTCCATTGATCACATTCACTGGTCGAAGGACATAGCCGGCCATATACCATTGGCACGACCAAAATTAGCCTCCCACACGGCAGAAAAATGCACCCGCACTGGAATGGTTTCTTGCCACCCCGGATGCAGTGACACCGTGGAAATCGCTGATTGCGGGGATTGAGCCGCACTACCCGAAAGGCAAAGTCTGAGGACGGCCGCCGATTGGACTGGAGGAAATTCTGTTGGCATACATTGCCCATAATGGCCTCGCACACTTTAATCGGCACGGCAGGGAATCTCAGCGACAGCAGTCAGGCCAACGCTCATCTCCATGGCGAAAAGGCGGATGCCGTTGGCGATACGGGCTATACCGGAGTTAAGAAGTACGAAGAGAGCAAAGGTCGAGCATGAAGCAAACCATCAGCTTCATCACCCTGGGCGTCACCAACCTTCCTGCCAGTCGCGCGTTTTATCGCAGACTCGGTTGGCAGGAGTCGGCAGGCAGCAAGGAAGACATCGCTTTTTTCCAGGTCGGCACCACAGGCTTTGCCCTGTATCAGTGCGAGGCGCTGGCTGAAGACGCCCAGATTTCCGCTGACGGGAACGGCTTCACCCGCTTTACCCTGGCACACAACGTTTCCAGCCAAGCCGATGTCGATGCGACATTGGCCGAAGCCGTTGCCGCCGGCGCAAAACTCGCCCGACCGGGAGAGAAAGCGTCCTGGGGTGGCTATCGCGGCTATTTCATCGACCCAGAGGGGTTTGTCTGGGAAGTTTGCTACAACCCATTCTTTCCGCTCGACGACAACGGCCATCTCCTGCTGCCGTAGCGCCGGTCGGTTTTTTCACGGGGTGGTGCTCCATAAATCCGGCTCTGGTTCGACCAGACTTTCGCGCTTTACCGTCAACCGCACGAGGTCGCCTTTACGCCCGATGGCCTGCACAACGAACCTTCCCCCGGAAGCCTCTGCGATCACCAGCATGTTCCGGCGCTGACTTCCCGAACGACCGACATAGGTCGCCAATTGACCTGGAGTGGGTATCCATTTTGTCTTCCCACTGGCTTTGGGTCTCATCTACCCTCGCCCACCTGCTGCTCTAGGCGTTCCCGTAGTTCTTTGCCCGCCTTGAAATGCGGCGTGTACTTGCCCGGCACATCCACCCGTGCACCGCTTTTCGGATTGCGCCCCACGCGTGGCGGTCGATAGTTCAACGAAAACGACCCAAAGCCGCGTATCTCAACCCGTCCGCCCGCAACCAGCGCGCCTGAAATCGCACGCAGAATTTCATGTACCGACCATTCGGCATCCTTCAAGACCAGTTGCGGAAATCGGCGAGCCAAGACGGTGATCAGTTCAGTGCGTGTCATGTTGTTATGGATATTCCGTTTCAAACCCCGAAAACCGCTGTACGCCTTCAAGTTTACGGTCCTTCGGCAAGCGCTTGATGGCCAGTTCCGCCTTCAGCGCAGCAGAGCGATTGCCAACGGGCGCTGATGCTAGCAAACGCACAGGCTTGTGGGAACGGGTATACCGCGCACCATGGCCAGATTGATGGGCAACAAACCGTGCCGCGACATCCACCGTGATCCCCGTGTACAGCGAACCATCGGCGCACTCCAGCAGATAAACGAACCAGGTCTTTTCGGACATGGCGCAAACCTCAAAAAGCGTTACTCAAAACAGGGAATGGGCCACCCAAGCAGTTCGGCTAGTCGATAGCAGACCCACGCCGCTTCTTGTTCGTTGAAGCCTGACGATTCAGCCATCAATCCTTGGTAGCAACGCTTGAGCACCTCGTGCTCGGCCAGGTTTTCTTGAAAGGCAAGGTTATGGGCCTGTTCCGCCAGCAGCATAGCCATCGCTTCGCAATGCTCATAGCGGGCGAGCACCACCGACTGGGGGGCATTGAGACGATCCCGACCGGGGGTCAGATACATAGCCATGAACACTTGCGGCGGTTCGATCTGATTATCGATGGACATACCCTATCCTTGAATGCCGCGAATCAGCCGGCCTTCGCGCTTCGTCGGACGGCCTCTGAGATCCGATCCGGGCACCGGTGCGAGTTTTCGTAACTCTTGTTCCAGTAGTCGACGCGCTTCGCTGTCTGGCGTTTCCTGATACAACTGACGGGCTTCAGGTGCCGGCCGGCGCTGCTCAGCCATGCCCTGGACAATCACCACGAACACCGTCTGGCCGATGGTGATTTCGAGTTCATCTCCCACCTTCAGGTCCCGTGCCGGTTTGACATGCTCACCATTACACCGGATCTTGTGGCTGGAAATCGCCTCGGCAGCAAGACTGCGCGTCTTGAAAAACCGCGCCACCCAAAGCCACTTGTCGATACGCATCCGATTGTTGTCGATCATCCGTCCCACGCTACCACCACAGACCATAATTTTGCGACTGCCATCGAGTTTAACTGCTGCCAGATTCAGCCTCTCGGCATAAGGCAAGCCTGTTGAAACCGAGTGATCGGTTTTTTCTCCACAGCGACGACACTGTTCTGGCTCAGGCAGTTTCCCCAATATCCTCGGACCAGAGGGCAGGATATTTGGCGACAAACTCGCGCATCAACGCAATGCAGGTGCTGTCCTGAAGCAACTCGACCACCACACCGCGTGAACGTAACAGAGCCTCTTCACCCATGAAGTTCACATTCTCGCCAATCACAACCTTCGGGATGCCATAAAGAAGGATTGCACCGGAACACATCGCACAAGGAGATAGCGTCGTGTAAAGCACGGACTCGCGATAAACCTGAGCCGACTGCCGGCCGGCGTTTTCCAGGGCATCCATTTCGCCGTGCAGAATGGCGCTCCTTTGCTGAACGCGGCGGTTATGGCCTCGGCCAATGACGACACCGCGATGAACCAGTACCGAACCGATCGGAATGCCACCTTCGGCAAATCCGGCCTGGGCTTCCGCTATCGCGATCTGCATGAATTCGTCCATCCTACCCCCTCACGTGCGTCATGATTCCGAAATCTACCCAAGCGTCGATTGGGTCCCCACTGGCAATGTCGCTACTTCTCCAGCACTACATTGGCCGAACCTTCCGCACCGATATACACAGCCAGAAGTTTGACGAGGCCACTACCCAAATTCATACCACGATGCGGCACATGCATCGCCTCGACCAAAGCATCGCCTTGGCGAAAGGTTTTCACCCCTTTTTCGCCGTAATCAACCGTGAGCTCGCCCTCCAGAATATACGCCACCAACGGTACTGGATGGCGATGGAAGGCAGCGGGCGCTCCAGGTGCCACCGTCACCACGGCAACCGTGATCTTGGGTGTGCCTGTGCTCGGGTATTGAATGTTTTCTCCGACAACGGTCTGGCTTGTGACGAGCAACTCCTGAACAGGATAGTAGCCTTGGTCACGCGCGAGCGCTGCGGTTGCCAGCGAAGCCAGTAACCAAGCAGCGACCTTCAGACATTGTTTGAAATAGCGTGCTGTCTCGCCGCTCCGCCTAAGAACATGGTTGGTGTACATTCGCCACCCCTTGGACAATTCAGGAATCTTACCTGCGTATCATGGTGCTGAACGTATCCACGAAGAAAAAACCCGCACCTTCGTCGTAGATCTGGGATATGAATTCAATTTCGAAACCGACGGACCGGTTTAGCGCAGCTGACAGCAAATCCCGGAGAGGAACGCCACCAAAGTTGGCAATTCGCGGTCAAGGTCGGCGTAGTCGTCATGACTGCCAGCGACGATTTTCAGCTGAACCTGATCGCCGGTTCGCTTGGCGTAAATTTCGTAGGCTTCGCTGACCGGCACGGTGGCGTCT
Organism: Methylophilaceae bacterium; assembly: GCA_034004425.1. Classification (GTDB taxonomy): domain Bacteria; phylum Pseudomonadota; class Gammaproteobacteria; order Burkholderiales; family Methylophilaceae; genus UBA6140. The sequence goes on along the minus strand of JAVEWT010000064.1, from coordinate 2,387 downwards.
TCTTCGCCATGAATCAGCAATACCGGGCAAGACACTCGCCGGATGGTATTGATCGGCGCAATATCGTCAAAGCGGTGACCTATTACCCATTGAACGTAGCGCAACATCAACCAACCCGCAGGACGGTACGGAATTCCCTGACTGCCAAGCCAGCGTCGCATCATTGCCGCCGGATGGGTGAAGGCAGCAATACTGACCACAGCAGACAGATCGTTGCGCCGGGACGCGCTGAGTAATGCCGCACCCGCGCCAACAGAGTGGCCGATCACTGCAATCTCTGCCTGCCTGATGTCATGCCGCTGCTGTAACCACGCGATCGCATGGTCAAGATCTTCGGCAAATCTTGGCATGGAGGCAAAACTGTCCTCATCGCTTTGCCCATGGCAGCGTGCATCAATGAACAGCAAGGCAAACCCCGCTTCATGCAATGGACGTGCCAAGGGCAGCAAATTTTCCGCATTGCCACCCCAGCCATGCAACAGCACCACCGCTGGCGACTGCCCCTCCCCATTGCCGTTTGCCGGAATGAACCAGCCAAATAAAAACTTGCCGTTTTCAGTGGGCAGTCTGACGACCTGGTAACTCAAGCCCGAATCTGCAGGCGTCACCGTCTCGATCACCCGCTCCGGTGCCAAGCCGCGATGAATTGCCCAACGCAAGCCAAGCAAGAGGCCTATCGCCACCATCAAGCCAATTGACCACATCACGATCCAGCAAACTCCACGGCAATCGAACGTATCCCCAATTCAAATGGCCCAGCCTGACGATCAGCAATCATCAGACCCATCTGGCGAACCAGTGAAGCATCAAGTGGCGGTGCATCGGAAACAAGCCGGCCACGCCAGGTTGGCAAAAAATCAGCGCAGGCCAGACGACACGTTGTCCATCTACCGGCTGTAGGTTCAAAGTGCGCTTGGTAGTTAATGCCATCAAAACCAGAATCCGTGCGCAGGTTCAGCTTATAACGCTTGCCGTCACCCAGTACCTGCAGCAAGTAGGCCATCACGCCCATCCGACCGTAATCACCTGGCTGACAGCGGACAGACGCAAATCCCCCATTGTTTTCGAAGGAAACGTAACCCGTAAATCGGGCATGCCCCGCAAAATCCAGGCACAGTTCGCTGGAGGAAACGCCACCCATCACCCCATCGTTGATGGGATTCCAAAGGGCAACCCTGCTCGGGTCGGCAAAATCGAACAAGACTGATGTCATTGATCCGAAGGCCTTAATCTCAGCATGCTCAGACTCTACCGTTGCCGAATCTGATTGTCTGGCAAGTGTTCTGTTTTTCAGTGCAAATTCTCGACGGCTCCTGAAAGCGCTTCCCTGAAATCCCCGTCACCAAGCCTGGCACGCTCCCGGAAACCATCAACCAGATAATCAATCCCGTAGGGATTAATACCCAGCAAGGTCACATTCCGGGGTGCCTGGGCCTGTATTGCTGCGAGTAAGGCAGCCTCCTCCCGCAAATCAATACGCTTGGCGGCTTCCAGGGCAGCTGCCTCAATCCAGCCCATCTTTCCCACACCGCCAATGTATCTCACGCGTTTGGGAATCACCCGAAAAAACATGAAATCCAGTGCCAGATACTGTTCGGCTGCTGGGACATAGCGAAGGTAACGGGCCACCAGTGCTTCGCTGGGCTCAAACTGCTCGACATCCCCCACCAGAGTCAGCCGTTCTCCATCCTGGATATTCGGAACCCCGGACTCCATGATCGACAGGCTGACCTTCGGGTTCGCGAGCAAATTCTTGGTGTGTTCTGCGAGCGCACTGATCAGCAGCAGCGGACGGTGACACTCATCCAGAACATTGGGAATTGCCGTTGCATACGGATAGCCAGGCATCTGAAGCGACTGGGTCGCCAGAGTGCTGACCGGGGACCGGTGGAGGAGATCAAGGACAGGGGTGATTTCGAGTTTCATGCTAGCTGACAAACAGTGGGGCGGCCCAATTGTACGCAATTAGGCCCTAATCTCAACCAAAACAGTCAGGACTAAAAACAAAAAAGCGCAACTCATCGAATATTATATTTAATCCAAACAAACTTATATGAAAAGGTAAGAAATGCAAGCAAAATCGGAATCGCCAAAAAATTTTGGAAAGATATTGTCAGACATTATGCTTAAAAATGTCCAAAACTCGAGTAACAAGAGGAAACCTGTGTCAAGAGCAACTATTGAAAAACGTCGGCAGATTATCAAGCTTGCTTTTACACAACTGCGAGAAGATGGCTATAAGCTACAAACACCATTTTCGTTAAAAAATCGGCATGTACAGCATCTAATCAGAAAATGGGAGGAAAGCAAGCTCTCAGCATCTACACTGCAATTGCGTATTTCAATTTTGAGAACATTCTGCGAGTGGATTGGAAAACCGGGGATGG
>JAVEWT010000063.1:0-10775 GCA_034004425.1 Methylophilaceae bacterium | reverse complement strand
CCGCATCCGGCAAGGCATGCCGCTGCAGCAAACGCCGGCGGCGCCACAGTTTCAGACGCTGCCAGATCATGCCGGCTCGACGCGCGTGCCGAGCAGCACACCCTGTGTCTTCAATGCCTGCAACAGTTCAGCGCCGAACGCCAGCATGGCCTGCGGTTCCGTCTGTCCGGTTTCGTCGGCGAGCTGCAGCAAGGCCTGACGCCCGCTCAGTTCGCCTGACTGCAACAAGGTCAGCAAGCGCGCAGTCAAAGCATTGATCTCGATGAAGTGTACCCGCCACTCGCTATCGCGGAATATCAGCAGCTGCACCGATTCAGCCAGTGGCTCCTGCGGCTTGAAGCGCGGCGAGATGCGATGCACCGGGTAAGCGTAGCTCAGCAGAGCCGAGGCGGCGGTCAGCACCGGCCTTGCCGCCAGCAGATCGCCATCGGCGTCGATCTGCGCCATGTCGCTTTCGGCCTCGGCCTCGGCCGACGCCAGAGCCAGCTCCATCCACTCGTAATGGGCAAGGTCCGGCAGAAAGGCCGGTAAAGACACGCCGGCCACCTGCCCTTCGCATTCTTGGAGATAACGCAAGAACTCCTCGGGTATTTGACGGAACAACGGGCTGCGCGATCGATGGGCGACCAGGAAGCCGCGCACCAGTTTCTGCCACAGACGCTTGCCCAGCACCCGTTTCGCCACCGGAAAACAGCCGGCAAGAGAAGATTCCAGGCCGTGAAAGACGATGTCGCGATAGACCTTCATGCGCGAGGCGTCGACCTTTGCGGGTTTTGCCTCATGCTGCGGGTCTCGGATATGAGCCGCGAACTGCAGCTGATACTGACGGAAAGGCGGCATCGCGTTACTGTCGTTCATGTCGCTGCCAATACGGGGCGCGCACCCTGGACTGCATGGGTCTGTTGCAGCTGCGCGATCATCCCGACCTCGCGCATCAACGTCGGCAGCGGCGGGATGTTGATGTCGCGCTCGAGCAGGGTCGGGAAGTTGCCAAACCTTGCATAGGCTTCGTCAAGCAAGGTCCAGACCGGATCGATCACATCCTGTCCGTGCGTGTCGATAACAAGGTCTTCCGCTTCCCGGTCATGGCCGGCCACATGCGCATAGACGATGCGCTCACCGGGAATGCCGTGCAGGAATTCGTGTGGATCGAAACCGAAATTGACGCTGTTGACGTAAATGTTGTTGATATCGAGATGCAGGTCGCAATCCGCCTCCTGCAATACCGCCCGCAGAAATGTCAGTTCGTCCATTTCCGCTATCGGCGCCGCCACATAAAAGGAAGCGTTCTCGACCGCAATGCGGCGGCCGAGGATATCCTGCGTGCGGCGGATACGTTCGGCGACATGATGCACCGCCTCTTCGGTAAACGGGATGGGCAGCAGTTCATACAGGTAACCGCCGTCCGAGCAGTAACTCAGGTGTTCGGTATAAAGCGGGATGCCGTGATCGTCCAGAAAACGGCGGACGTCGCGCAGAAAAGACTCGTTCAGCGGGTCCGGGCCGCCAAGGGATAGCGACAGTCCATGGCAGACGACGGGGTAGCGTTCCAGCAGCCAGTCCAGCTGTTTCGCATATTTGCCGCCTGCGGCCATCCAGTTTTCCGGTGCGATTTCAAGAAAATCGATCGCTGCCGTCAGCGGCGTCCCGAATGCCGCCTGTATCTGGGGAATAAGCTCCCGCTTAAGCCCCAGACCGGCGCCCTGGATGGTTTCAGGTCTATGCATGCAGCAGAAACTTACTTCTTTTCGGCACCGCACTTGCCCGTGCCGCATTTACCCTCGGCCTCGGCCTTGCCGTCCGACTTCTTCTCCGAACCGCATTTACCCTCGGCTTCAGCCTTGCCGTCCGACTTCTTCTCCGAACCGCACTTGCCGCTACCGCACTTGCCTTCAGCGCCCTTCTCGCCATGATGATCGGCGACCATATAACCGGATGACAGCGGCTTCAGCGCGAACGGGTTTTCGGCGGCCATGACCGGAGCAGCGGCGATCGAAGCGGAAAAGGCACCACCGACGACCAGTGCCAGAGTGGATTTGGATACTTTCATGTTGAATCTCCTTGAGATGGAAGTTAAAAAGCAGCCGGGAAATCCCGGGCTGTCGAACTCACTGCGACGACCCTGAACCGGAACCCGAGGTTTCGGATTCAAGTCGCCGGGACATGCGTACCTTGGCCTGCACAGGCAACTGCACATGTGCGCTATCTTCGCTGTCAGCAAGCCATCGATCGATGACCTTCTGCATCGACGCCAGCTGGCGGTTGAAGCGGGCACAGGCGACGCAGATCAGCAGATGGAATCTCAACGCCCAGCGTTCCCGCCGCGTCAGTTCGCGGTCGAGCGACAGCGAGACGAGCTCGCTGGCCTGTTTGCAGGTCAGCATAGTCTAACGCCCTTCCCTGCAAATAGATGCCCCGCTGCCGATTTGGTTGCGCCTACTTTCAAATTGCTCACTTCCCCGTTTCCAGCCAATGCAGCTCGAGACATTTTCTCAAGCCCATGCGAGCCCGGTACAATATGACCCAGGCATTGGTCGGACTGATCTGCAGTTCCTTACAAATATCCGGATTGTCGTCTTCCAGAATCTCGCGCATCAGGAAAATCTGCGCCAATTTCTTCGGCAGCCGGTCCAGGCACGTCTGCAACACGGCCAAAAACTGCTTCTGCTCGAGCTCATCCTCCGGCGCTGTCCAGGCCAGCGGCCGGTCCGCCCAATGCCCGCTGGCATTGAAGAACTCGTCGGTAGCACCTTCATCCGCCAGCGTCGCCGCCACATCCTCGCTGGCCGGTTCGCGCAGCTGTTTGCGCATCAGGTCGATGATCTTGTGCTTGAGTATGCCGGTCAGCCAGGTTCTGGGCGCAGACCGGCCCTCATAGGAAGGATTGCGGATGGCCGCCAGCAGCGTCTCCTGCACGGCATCCTCGGCCAGATGGGTGTCCCGCAGACGAGCCAGCGCGTAGCGGTAGAGATAGTCGCCATGTTCGTTCAGCCATTCGTGCGGGTTTTGCGGCTTCATGGGGCTGAGTAACCTTGAACTGGAGTATGCACGAATCGGTGCATGTCATCTTCCCGTCTAGTCTACCGCGGCCTTTTGCCGGATGAGCGCCAGATAGGTTTCGGTGTCGGGCGCCGACTGCATGCGCTGCGCCTGCCAAAGGGTCTCGGCCAGGCACTCCATCAGCTCGTGCTGCGCCGTGTGCGCATCCTGCATCCTGAGCTGCAGGGATTGATAGGCGTCCTTGATGCCTGGCGGCTGGTCGATCGCGATCTGCTCCAGTATCGACAGGTGCAGGCTCATGTGCAGGAAGGGGTTGGTTTCCCCCATCTCCGGGAAATAGGCCTGCTCCAGATAACGCTCCGGCGCATTCAGCACATGATGGTATTCCGCATGCATCTGCATCACCCCCAGCGCCAGCGCCTCGAGCTCGCTCAGCGCCGAACGGTTGCGGTACTTGGCCCAGGCATCGAAAAAGAATTGCCGGACCTGATCCCGGCTTGGATTGAACAGCGCCATCATCTACCCCGCGAGAACAATCCGAGTACCGCCGAATACTCCAGCAACTCGCAGCCGATCTGGTCATGACGCATGGCCGGTGCGATCTCGCCATTGCCATAGAAACCGATGATCGGCATGCCCGGGAATTTCGTCGTCAGCAAACCGAGGTCGCGGTCGATGCCGCCGTAGAAGTACGGCCCGCGGCCGAGACAGGAAAAGAACATGGCGAAATCCGGCCGCGCGGCGAGCCTGTTCTCCAGATTGATGGCAGTCAGCTGCAGGTCGGTCAGCGCTGCCTCCTGCTCGCGAATCGCCCAGCTCAGATACTGGCCGGAACGCAACTGCTTGGCCAGCGTGACCGACATAGTGTCCTCGTTGCCACTGACCAGCGGCGCCACCTGATAGTTGCCGGCACCGATGGCTTCGGCCGAGTCGGCAAACACCGCCATCATGTAATGCATGGGCAAGGCCTCGTAACCTTGCCTTGCGATCTGCAGCGAACTCAAGGCGCTCTTGCCGTCCAGCGTCAGCAGGTCGTGGCTGTGCGATTGCGTCACCAGCCGCGGCACATTGAGCACACGCAAGCCATGCGCCGCCGCCACCGCGCCGCGGACGCCTTGCAGTGCCGCTTCACAATGCCCGAGCGCGGTTCCCTTGCCATGCTGCCAAACCGAGAACGGACCCTGGCCTGTAGCATCGCCTGAAACTCCGCCGAAGCGGATGCCCGGCGTCGTCATCCAGGTTGTATTGAGGGCATTCGGTGCAGCCAGCGTCAGCAGCAATTGATCCGCAGCCGACGGGGAAGGCGGTTCGAATCTGACGACATCATTGAAGACCATGGCAGCCGCGGCCGGCGCATCGAGCACCCAGTCTTCCTCGGTAAACAGTCCGGTGGCGGAACAACCCAGAATCTGCGTGCAGTTGGCAGCTTTTGCGGCCGCCCGCAGGGCCGGAGCCGGATCACGTGCAAACTCCGAGGTCAGAATCAGCAATACGCTGCCGGCTACCTGAATAGCGGCACGCTCCATGGCCTGAGCCACGGCCTGAGCGGCCAGCTCGGGCGCAGCCTCGTGGCCGACACTGAGTCCTGTAGCGACCAGCATGTTATCCCGCAGCCTCCGCACTGCTTGAAATCAGTTCCTTGCCCTTGTATTCGCACAAATCATTGATCACGCAGACACCGCATTTCGGCTTGCGGGCCAGACAGACATAGCGCCCGTGCAGGATCAGCAGATGATGGGCATCGCGCAGGTATTCCGCGGGTACATGCCTGACCAGTTTCTTCTCGACTTCCAGCGGCGTTTTTCCCGGCGCGAGTCCAGTGCGGTTACCCAGCCGGAACAGATGCGTATCGACCGCAATGGTCGGCTGGCCGAACGCCGTATTGAGAATGACGTTGGCCGTCTTGCGCCCCACTCCCGGCAACTGCTCCAGCGCCTCGCGTGTATCCGGCACTTCGCCGCCATGGCGCGCAAGCAGCATCTCGCACATGGCAATGACGTTTTTTGCCTTGCTGCGGTAGAGGCCGATGGTCTTGATATAGCGCTCCAGGCCTTCGACGCCCAAAGCCAGGATCGCAGCCGGCGTATTGGCGACCGGAAACAGTTTGGCTGTAGCCAGATTGACCCCCTTGTCGGTCGCCTGAGCGGAAAGGATGACAGCCACCAGCAGCTCGAAGTTCGATTGATGCACCAGCTCGGTCTTCGGTTCGGGAATGGCGACACTCAGCCTGCGAAAAATCTCCCGGCGTTTTTCCGCATTCATTGTGATTAATGCTGATTAATGACTGACGGCTGGCGCCAGCGGCAGGTTGTCGGACTTGGCGGTGGCAGCTTTGCGCTGCTCGACCCAGTTGCGCCCCGCGATCAGCAGGCCGAGGCCGATGAAAGCCCCCGGCGGCAGCACTGCCAGCAAAAAGCCGTGATAATCCGGGATGACGGTAATGATGAACTGCGCAGCCTGCGGGCCGAGCGCCAGATCGATGCCGGAGAACAGCGTGCCCCGGCCCACCAACTCGCGCATGCCGCCGAGCAGGCTCAGCACCAGCGTCAGGCCGATACCCATCATGAAGCCGTCGAGCACCGAAGGCACCGGGCTGTTCTTGGCCGCGAACGATTCGACGCGCGCCAGCACGATGCAGTTGACCACGATCAGCGGAATGAAGATGCCCAACACCTGATGCAGGGGCAAGGCGAAAGCGTTGATGGACAGGTCGATGACCGTCACCAGCGCGGCGATCACCAGAATGAATACCGGCACGCGGATCTCGTCCGGGATATAGCGGCGCACCGGCGATACCGCGCCGTTGCTTGCCGCCATGACCAGAGCGGTCGCCAGCCCGAGGCTCAGGCCGTTGACCAGCGTCGTCGTCACCGCCAGCGTCGGGCAAAGGCCGAGCAGCTGCACGACCCCCGGATTCTGCTTCCACAATCCGTTCTCGACGATTTCCCTGTATGCGCTCATGAGGCTGCTCCTGTTGCAGTGGCCGGTCCACTCTCTGTGACCTCGACCGCAAAAAGTGATTCACGATGAATCTCGAAATATTCCAGTACCTTGTGCACGGCCTTGACCACCGCACGTGGCGTCACCGTCGCGCCGACGACGTAATCGAACTCGCCGCCGTCCTTTTTCACCTTCCACAATTCCGCTGCGCGGCTGCCCAGCGACTGGCCATCGAACTGTTTGATCCACGGACTGTGCGTGATATCGATGTAGTCGCCCAAGCCCGGGGTTTCCTTGTGCGCCAGCACGCGCACGCCGCTGATCGTGCCATCGACCCGGATCGCCACCAACAGCTTGATATCGCCGCTGTAGCCGTCCGGCGCCACGGCCTCCAGTATCACCGCCATCGGCTCGCCGGCCAGCCGCGCGCGATAGACGTGAGAAGCCGTGCGGTTGCCAAGCATGGGATCGGCAGGTATCTCGATCACGTCTTCCAGCAGTGGGTTGTCGTGCATGCCGTCGGGCACAATCTGGCGGAACAGGGCCATGCGCGCCTTCGCTTCGCTCTCGGCGATCGGCGTTTTGGTCACATCGTAGATATAGACCAGCAGCGAAGTGCCGACGAGCGCGAAAGCGATCATGATCAATGCCGTTTTTACAGCGTGTCTGACGATTTCGCTGGACATGATGCCGGCCATTATTTCTCGTGCCCGAAAACGCGTGGCTGAGTATAAGCATCGATCAGCGGCACGCAGATATTGAAGAAGATCACGGCGAACGCCACACCGTCCGGATATCCGCCGTAGACGCGAATGATGTAGGTCATGAGGCCGATGCCGGCGGCAAAGATCAGCTTGCCTCTGGGCGTGGTCGGCCCGCTGACCGGATCGGTGATGATGAAGAAAGCGCAGAGCATGGTCGCGCCGCTGAACAGGTGAAATGCCGGATCGGCGAAGCGGCTGGCGTCGGACAGATAGAAAACGGCCGCAATAAGCGCTATCGATGCCAGAAATGCCGTCGGCAGATGCCAGGTAATGATGCGCTGCTGGATCAGATACAAGCCGCCCAGCAGATAGCCTGCCGCGATCAGCTCGATACCCTGCCCGCCGAAGGAGCCAAAGATCGGCATCGAAGTAATCTCCTGCATGCCATGATTGAGCGTCAATTGGGTTTTCAGGTAATCGAGCGGCGTCGCCGATGTGACGGCATCCAGCGCGACGCCTGCCGGCAATGCGCCGGAAAGGATGAATTGCGCCTGCTCGACGAAACCGAGCTGCGCCTCGGCCAGTGCCAAAGGGGCCGGCCAGGTCGTCATCAGGAGCGGGAACGAAATCAGTAATACGGCATACGCAACCATCGCCGGATTGAACGGGTTATAGCCCAGCCCGCCATAGAGCTGCTTGGCCAGCACGATGGCGATCGCCGTTCCCAGCACGATCAGCCACCAGGGTGCCAATGGCGGCAAGGCCAGAGCCAGCAGCCATGCGGTGACCAGCGCGCTGCCGTCGGTGACGAACATGCGCACAGGACGCTTGCGCAGCTTCAGCATCAGCGCCTCGACACCGAGCGCAGTCACCGAAGCCAGCGCCAAAGTCAGCAGTATGCCGCCGCCGAACACCCAGACATAAGCGGCGATGCCCGGCACCAGCGCCAGCAGCACGCGCAGCATGATGGAGGTGACGCTGGGGGCATCGGTCAGATAGGGTGAACGATTCATTTCGCTTCTTCTGTCGGTTGAGTTTCTGCGGACACCGGCATGGTATCCGGCGCTTGCCGTTCGACCGCCGGCTGCGGCTGTTGGGCGCGGCGCTGCTCGATTTCGGCGATTTCCGCTGCGGCCTTGGGCGACAGGTCTTCCGTGTTTTTTGCCACGACTTCCGCCTTCTGTGCCTTGGCGCGTTCGACCGCGGCAGCGATGGCGGCCTTTTTCGCCGCTTCGGCAGCACTGTCCGTGCCCGCCTCGGCCTTGGCGCCGGCCGCTTTCTGAGCGTGCTTCTGCGCACGCTCCTGCTTCTCGCGCTCGATGCGCATCAGGCGGAACTCGTTGCGCTCGCGTGCGATATCGGCGGCTTCCTTCGCGCGATCCTGGGCGATGATTTCGCTCTTGGCGAAGCGATAATACTGCACCAGCGGGATATTGCTGGGGCAGACATAAGTGCAGCATCCGCACTCGATGCAATCGAAGATATCGTATTCGCGCGCCTTTTCCAGATTCTGCGCGCGCGAGAACCAGTAGAGCTCCTGCGGCTGCAGGTTGACCGGGCAGGCTTCGGCGCAGCGCGTGCAACGGATGCAAGGCAGCGCCGGTTCCGGCTCCGGGAACATGTCGACAGCCGGCACGATGATGCAGTTGGTGGCCTTGACCACCGGAACGTCAGACGATGGCAGGTTGAAGCCCATCATCGGACCGCCCATGATCAACTTGCCGTCTTCCGCCTTGCCGCCCGCCAGTTCGACCAGCGCTTCGATCGACATGCCGAGCGGCGCTTCGTAGTTGCCGGCATTGGCGACGTTGCCGGTTACCGTCACGATGCGCGAGATCACCGGCTCGCCATGATGGACCAGCCGATGCACGCTGTAGGCAGTCGCCACATTGAAGCACTGCACGCCGATCTCGTTCGGCAGCCTGCCGCTCGGCACTTCCTTGCCGGTGATGACCTTGATCAGCTGCTTGGCGCCACCGCCCGGATAGATGGTCGGCACGGCCACGACCTGCATGGCGACGGCGCTGCCGGCGGCAGCCTTGCGCATGGCTTCGATGGCCTGTGGCTTGTTGTCCTCGATGCCGATGACGCAGACTTCGGCGTCCAGCAGGTATTGCATGATCTCGACCCCGCGCACGATCTCGTTGGCGCGTTCGCGCATCAGCATGTCGTCACAGGTGATATAGGGTTCACACTCGGCGCCGTTGATGATCAGCGTGCGCACCGGATGCCGCGCATCCTCGCGCAGCTTGATATGGGACGGAAAAGTCGCGCCGCCGAGACCGACCACGCCGGCTTCACGCAGTCGCTCCAGCAGCTCCGGCTTGCTCATGGACTTGTAATCCAGCGCCGCATGCATGATCCATTCGTCGCGGCCGTCGGCTTCCAAGGTAATTGAAACATCGGGCAGACCGGAGGGGTGCGGGATCAGCTGATTGTCGATCGAGACGATGACGCCTGATGTCGGCGCATGCACGGCGGCCGAGACCTGACCGTCGGCCTTCGCCAGCAACTGCCCCTTTAACACACGATCGCCGACCGCCACCTGCAGCTTGGAAACGTTGCCCACGTGCTGACGCAGCGGCAGTACCAATCGCCGGGGCATTGCCACCGGGCGGATCGGGCTGGCGGTCGACTCCAGCTTGTGCTGCGGGGGATGCACGCCGCCCCTGAAGCCGGATAGGCCGGACTTGGCAAGCCCGGATTTAAACAATCGGGAAATGTTCACTATCGCGTTCATGCAGCGGATTTCTTCGTCTCAGTCACTTCAGGTTTGATCTCGAACACCGGATAACGCCACTTCCAGTTGGCCGGCGATTCGGCGATCGGTTCCATGCTGATACAGTCTACCGGGCACGGCGCCACGCAGAGCTCGCAACCGGTACATTCGGAAGCGATGACCGTATGCATGTGCTTGGCCGCGCCCAGGATGGCGTCGACCGGGCAGGCCTGGATGCAGAGCGTACAGCCGATACAGACGTTCTCGTCGATCACCGCCACCGATTTCGGCTTTGGCAGGCCGTGCTCGGCGCTCAGAGGCTTGTATTCGACCCCGAGCAGGTCCGCCAGCGCATGCACGCCGGCCTCGCCGCCCGGAGGACATTGGTTGATATCGGCCTCGCCCTTCGCAATGGCGGTCGCATACGGTTTGCAGCCGGGGTATCCGCACTGTCCGCACTGAGTTTGCGGCAATATGGCGTCGATACGGGCAATCAGCGGATCTCCTTCGACCTTGAACTTCAAGGCCGAGTAGCCGAGCAGCACGCCCAGCAGCAGGGCCAGGCCCAGCATGACAAGAAGTGCGGTCAGCATCAGCGTACTAACCCACTGAAACCCATGAACGCCAGGCTCATCAGACCGGCCGTCACCATGGCGATGGCCGAGCCCTTGAATGGCGCCGGCACATCGGCCGCATCGAGTCGCTCCCGCAAAGAGGCGAACATGATCAGCACCATGGAAAAGCCGATGGCACCGCCGAAGCCGAACAGCAGCGACTCGATGAAATTGTGGTCGGACTGCACGTTCAGCAGGGGAATACCGAGCACCGCGCAGTTGGTAGTAATCAGCGGCAGAAAGATACCGAGCGATTGATACAGGACCGGACTGGTTTTTTCCAGGAACATTTCAGTGAACTGGACGACGCCGGCGATGACCACGATAAATGACAGCGTGCGCAGGTAAAAAAGCTCGGTACCGAGCAGGTAGTGGCTGATCAGGTAACTGGTGCCGGAACCCACCGTCAGGACGAAGGTCGTGGCTGCCGCCATGGCGATCGAGGTTTCCAGCTTCTTGGAAACTCCCATGAACGGGCACAAACCCAGCACCTTGATCAACACGACATTGTTGACCAGCACGATACCCATCAGAATCAGGAAATATTCTTGCAACATTGAAGTTCACATCTAGGCGTAGACTCGAATTATACAGGGAATGCCATTTTCGTCATGATGCGCAAGCATGCTTTTGCGCGCGTCATGAGCAGGCAAGATTAGCGGTCTTTTTACAACAAACCAAAGAATTTCTGCTTATAGCAAATTACCTGCGCTTATATAGACGCGCAACGAACGACCGAGAAAACCGTGTCATGGATGTGCGACTTTCAGTTAAAATAGCAGGATTCATTTTTACTCA
>JAVEWT010000062.1:0-10837 GCA_034004425.1 Methylophilaceae bacterium | reverse complement strand
CAACAGGACATAGTCCTTGCCATCGGCTGTTTTAATCGTTTGTATGCTCATTTGTATGCCTCTCCGCGTGGTTTGATCTTTTCAATTGCAATAATCCTGACCTCATCCTGCCGGTCGAAGATAACCCTCCAATTCCCTACCCGCATCCGGTAATAAGGCTCACCTACCAATTTCTTGATATCCAGTACCGGATCGTCCGGATTCAAGCCCAATAATTGAATGTGCTCAGCAATCCGCACTCGTTCTATCCTGGACAGGCTTTGAAGCTTCTTTTTAGCTTGCTGTTTAATGACTAAAGCATAGGTCATGGCGAATAACTCTGGTTATATTATAGGTTATATTTAGTTATACTCAAGCGTTTTTCACTTGTAATGGAAGTACAGAGGCAGAAGCGCTTGGCCCTGATCATCCGCCTGAAGTTCAATTCAAAATTCAGCCATCACTGCTGGTAAACACTCCCTGATCCGCATCGCCAAACAACCTAAGCAGATCAGCGCCCTTGAGTGACAAGGCATAGCCCAGCACGCCGCTGCCGATCACCACGGTCTCGTAGTCTTTCACGCTGTTATCGACCAATATGCGGATGTTATCGGGTAGTGCTATCGGCGGGACGGCGCCGATGACATAGCCGGTGGCTTCTGCCACTTCGCTGAAATCGGCCATGCGGCATTTGCGTTCGTCCAGATGTTTGCGCAGCACGCCCCAATCGGCGCGGCCACCGCCGGCAACCGCGAGCAGCACGAATTGGTCCGAGGCAGTCTTGAACAGCACGCTGCGTACTATCGATTGTGGATCCAGGCCGCGGCTGGAGAGCAGTTCTTCCAGGTTACGGACCGGCTTCTTGTCTTCGCTCAGCGGGATTTCGATCACGTCATAGGCAACGCCCTCGAGCTCCAGCAGTTCAGTGACGGGGGAATGGATGTTGGCGGTCATCAGCAGATACTCCGTGTTGAATCGATCAAGCCATATTATGACTTTTTTACTGCGTTTCATCGCCGGCCACCTGTCGGCCGACAGATTTAGCCTTTAATATATCGCTTCCGCATTCACTCGATTCTTTTGTGATCAGACTGGCTGAAACCCTGCAGCGTTTTGCCGATGCCGCAAAACACCGTCCGCTGACTATCGGCGAGGCAATCGATACGCTGGACGAAACCGCCTATGCCTTTATCGCGATCATTCTGATTCTGCCGTTCATGCAACCTGTGCCGCTGGGGCCGATTACGGTCGTCGGCGGGTTGACGCTGGCTGCGCTGGGCTGGCAGTTACTGACCGGGCATGAAACGCCGATGCTGCCGCAGAAGGTGCGCGATGCCGCACTCAATGAAAAGACCTGGCTGGTCATGGTGAGCGTGAGCCTGAAGGTGATCAAATTTTGCCGTCTGTTTACCAAGCCGCGCTTGCAGCATCTGGTCAACGGCACGCTGGGACGGCGCATCAGCGGCATCATCCTGCTGGCGGGCGGTCTCCTGATGGCGATCCCCTTCCCCATCCCCTTGCCGCTCAACAACGCGTTGCCGGGGCTGGCCATCATCTTCTACTGCATCGGCGAACTGGAAGATGACGGCCTGATGGTGTTCGTATCCTTCTTTCTGCTGATCGTCACGGTCATCTATTTTTCAGCGTTCTTCATTGCCTTGTGGCTGTTCGGCAACGAAGCCATCAATTATTTCCGCTTCCGCTAGACGACACCAGCCAATATTCAGTGCGGCTTGATGGCGACCTTTAGAACGCCGTCGCGCTGATTGGCGAAGAGGTCGTAGGCGCTGATGATGTCGTCCAGCCGGTATTCGTGCGTGACCATATGGCTTAGATCTACCCTGCCCGATTCCAGCACGTTCATCAGGCGACGCATGCGCTCCTTGCCGCCGGGGCACAGCGCCGTGACGATGCGATGGTCGCCCAGACCGGCGGCAAATGCATTCAATGGAATGGTCAGGTCGGTGGAATAGACGCCGAGGCTGGAAAGCGTGCCGCCGGGCTTCAGCACACGCAAGGCGGACTCGAAAGTGGATTGCAGACCCAGCGCCTCGATCGAGGCATCCGCCCCGCGGCCGCCGGTCAGTTTCATCACCTCGTCAACCACGTCGCAATCCTTGTAGTTGAGCGTGATATCGGCACCCAGAGATTTGGCGATCTCCAGACGATGCGCGTTGCCGTCAACTGCGATGATGGTGCTGGCGCCGAGCAGCCGGGCGCCGGCCGTCGAACAGAGTCCGATCGGCCCCTGCGCGAACACGACGACGGTATCGCCGATCTTGATGTTGGCGTTCTCCGCACCCTTGAAACCGGTGGACATGATGTCCGGACACATCAGCACCTGCTCGTCACTGAGACCGTCAGGAATCGGCGCCAGATTGGCCTGGGCATCCGGCACCAGCACATATTCGGCCTGCGTGCCGTCGATCAGGTTGCCGAAACGCCAGCCGGCTGTAGCCTTGTAGCCGTGGCAACCGCATTTGCCCGATGGAATCAGATAGCTGCCATCCTGCGCCGGGAATCCGTCCTGGCTGGCATAAGAGGTAAAGGTCGGGCAGATGGCACCGGCGATCACGCGCTGGCCTTCGCTATAGCCCTGCACCGCGCTGCCCAGTTTTTCGATGACGCCTACCGGCTCGTGCCCCACGGTCAAACCTTTGGCCACCGGATATTCGCCCTTGAGGATGTGCACGTCGGTGCCGCAGATGGTCGTCGTCGTGATGCGGATCAGCGCATCGTTCGGGCCGACCGCCGGAATTGGCTTGTCAGCCAGTTCGATACGCCCCGGCTCAACGAATACCGCCGCTTTCATCATGTTCGCCATGTCTTGCCCCCTTGGTTGGTTTCGGAGAATGCTAAAGCCACAACATGACAGGATTGGCATCTGCATGCCACAAGAGTTCCCTGGAACGGGATTGAAGTCTTAACGAAGGAATAAATATGCCGCGCGGTATCGGCGCGGGTGAATCGTGATTAGCGCATGCGATGCGAGCGTATCACGCCGCAGATTTGATAACGCTGGATTTCGGTCTCGCTCGGCTGGCGTTCGGGTGCCGAGAGAACGATCTGCGCCGGCGGCAGGCCGAGTTCTGATTCCATGCCGCGAATCTCTCGAACGATGGCCAGGGGGTCTTCCTGCTGCAGCTCCATCGAGACGAACACATAACGGTAACGGCCGCTGCGATAAGCTTCCAGCGCACTGTGACCGTCATGGTGCGCATCGGCCTGCATGCCGCCCTGCTGCAGAAAGGCATGGCCGTCGAAACACGGGCTGTCAGGCTTTTTGATGATGAGAGCCTTGCGCATCAGGGCTTGAACCCCAGACCAAAAACCTGCTGGATATGCTCGATGACGTTCTCCTTGCCGAGTTGGCCGGTGAGGCCGGCAGCACGCATCTCCTCCAGCACGGCGGGCGGTGCCCCGCTGATGACTAGTCGCGTCTTGTGGCGCCGGCAGTTGTCGAGCAGATCCCAAAGCGATTGCAGGCCGGTGGCATCGATGAACGGCACGCGCTCCATGCGCAGAACCAGCATCTCGGCATGCCCGTGCACGGCTTCCAGCGCGTTCTCCAGCCGCTCGGCGGCACCGAAGAAGAACGGTCCTTCCATCGCATAGATGACGGTATTGGGCGGCAATTCGAAATCGATATCATCCAGTTCCAGCGCCAGCGCCTCGCTCTGCTGCTGTTCGATCGCCACGGCTTCGGACATGCGCTTCATGAACAGCAGTGCCGCCAGCATGACACCGATGTTGATGGCGATGACCAGGTCGCTGAACACGGTCAGGAAGAAGGTCAGCAGCAAAACGGCCTTGTCCGAACGCGGTGCGGTAAGCACCATGTGTTTGAAGCGATGCCACTCGCTCATGTTGTAGGCGACAACAAAAAGTATGGCGGCCAAGGCGGCGAGCGGGATATGCGATGCCAGCGGTGCCAGCACCAGCACGATGATGACCAGCGTCGCCGCATGAGCGATACCCGCCAGCGGACTGGTGGCACCGTTGCGGATATTGGTCGCAGTGCGGGCGATGGCGCCGGTAGAGGCAAAGCCACCGAACAACGGCGAAAAGATGTTGGCGACGCCCTGGCCGATCAGCTCCTGGTTGGAGTCGTGCCGCGTGCGCGTCATGCCGTCGGCCACCACGGCGGATAGCAGCGATTCGATGGCACCGAGCAGGGCGATGGTGAAAGCCGGGCCGATCAGCTTGATGGTGTCGGACAGCGTAATCGACGGCACCTCGAACTGCGGCAGGCTCTGCGGTATGCCGCCGAACGCGCTGCCTATGGTCGCCACGCCCTCGAAATCGAACACCCAGTGCAGCGTGGTCGCCACTACCATGGCCACCAGCGGTGCCGGCACGCGCTTCAGGTAACGCGGCGAGAGCAGCAGCACCGCCAGCGTCAGCAGGCCGAGCAAGGCGGTGGCCAGATGCAGATCGGGCAAGGCTTCGATCAGGTGCCAGACTTTCTGGTGGAAATGCTCGATACCGGCATGCAGGTCCACCAACCCGAAGAAATCCTTCCACTGGCTGACGAAGATGATGACGGCGATGCCGGTGGTAAAACCGACGATGACCGGGTCCGGAATGTATTTGATGACGCCGCCCAGCCGCGTCAGACCCATGATCAGCAGGATGACACCAGCCATCAGGGTCGCGACCTGCAGGCCCTGGATACCGTATTTGGCCGTTACACCGGCGAGGATGACGATGAAGGCGCCGGTCGGGCCTGCGATCTGGACGCGGCTACCACCGAACAGCGAAGTCAGGCCGCCGGCAACGATGGCGGTATACAAGCCCTGCTCAGGTTTGGCACCAGAGGCGATGGCAAAGGCCATGGCCAAGGGCAGCGCCACAACCCCGACGATGACGCCGGCCAGGATGTTGTTGAGCCAATGGCCTTTCGCAAGCAAGCCGGCACGTTTCGCTTCCAGGATCGCGATCATGGCCGGCAAGTTAGCGTTTGTATCATGATGCGAATTATATTAACATGCAATTAACATAAATTGAAACGCAGATATGGAAAACAGAACCGCAAGACTGACCCTGCTGATCGACCCGACCAAGAAAGAGATTTTCGAGGAAGTCTGCGCCATGCGCGACCTGACACCTTCGCAGGTCGTGCGCCAGATGATCCGTGATTACGTGCAGCAACACGGTACCGAGGAACAGATCGCCCGCATGCCGGTGAATCTGAGAGCGGAAAGAAAATGAAACCGTCGATACGGTTGCGCCCTTTGCAAGCGGACGACTTTGCCGGGCTGATGAAGCTGTGGCGGTCAGCGGAATCTATCGTCATCCGCGAAAGCGATACCGAAGAGGGGTACCTGCGTTTCCTGCGGAGAAACCCGGACAGCAGCTTCGCCGCCTGCGCCGGTAGCGAGTTGATAGGTTCGATACTGGCCGGCCATGACGGCTGGCGCGGCTACCTCTACCACATGGCGGTCAACCCCGACTTTCGCCAACGCGGCATCGGCAGCCGGCTGGTCAACGCCGCCGTCAGCCAGCTGCGCGAGGTCGGCATGGAACGCATCCACTGCCTGGTCAAAACCGACAACCTGACTGCCCGGCAATTCTGGGAGGCCTGCGGCTTCAGGCAGCGCGAAGAACTGCTCGACTATTCGATTTAACGTTACAGATTCAACTCAGATCATAGAAAGAGAAGCAAGATGTCCACTATTCCGCCATGCCCGCAATGCACGCTGGAGAACACCTACCCTGACGGCAGCAATTATGTCTGCGCCGATTGTGGCTACGAATGGCCGATGAACGAGGTCGCTGAGTCGGAAGCAGGCCGCCAGGTCAAGGACGCCAACGGCAATCTGTTGCAGGACGGCGATTCCGTCGTGCTGATCAAGGACCTCAAGGTGAAGGGCTCGTCCATCACGCTCAAGCAAGGCACCAAGATCAAGGGCATACGTATCGTCGATGGCGACCATGAGGTGGATTGTCGCACGGATGCGGGGCAGATGATGCTGAAGGCCTGCTTCCTGAAAAAGGCCTAGGCGTAAGATTTCTAGGCGTAAGATTTATAGCCTGCCGGGTTTTCCGATCATCCGGCGGGCTTTTTTCATGCCTGAAAACCCTAGCGGAAACGGCGGAACGAGCCGGTCACCACGCCCCATATCTCGAACTGCATCTCAGCCGTGATCTCGATCGGACTGTAGTCGCCGCTGGAATTGGCCGGCAACAATCGCGGTGCGCCGCTTTTCGTGCGGCCCAAAGTCTTGATGGTGAACTCCCCGTCGATCATGGCCAGCACGATATCGCCGACCGCAGCCACCCTTGCCCGGTTGACCACTGCCTTGTCGCCCGGCATCAGGCCGACATCGATCATGGACTGTCCCTGGATGGTGACGAAGAAGGTGCTGTCACTATCCTCAATCAGAAAGTTGTTGGGATCGAGCCGCTGCTCGACATGCTCGTCGGCCGGCGAAGGCACGCCGGCCGGCACTTTGGAGCCGAACAGCGGCAACTCCAGACCGGGCGCATCCGCCACCGGATACTCGAACACACCGACCGCATCCAGATTCTGCTGCGCCCGCTTTCTGACCAGCGCCGCAGCAAAGTCCTTCACCGTATCGGCGGTGCTGGCCGGCACGCGAATCACCCGGCTCGGCTCGCGCACGCCGTGAACCGGTTTGCGCCCTGCGCCTGGACGGCGCCCGCCGTGCTGCTTGATGGAATCGCTCATACTTGCTCTTGAATACGTAACATCAATCAAGTCTACGATTGATATCCGCCCTCGGCAAGCGCTTTTTGCCCGGTATACATGAATCCGGTCTACTTCACGTGCGCCGGCCTACTTCACATGCGATAGTGTCGAAACGATTTGCATCCAGCCAACACTTTAATTATAGTTATTATATTTATATATATAATGTTTCCCTGCATCAAGGTCCGGAGATCACCATGAAAATCGTCGTCATTGGCGGAGTCGCCGCCGGCATGTCCGCTGCAGCACGCTCCCGCAGGTTGAGCGAAAGTGCAGAAATCGTCGTGCTGGAACGCAGCCGGCATGTATCGTTTGCCAATTGCGGCCTGCCCTACCACATCGGCGGCGACATCGAGGACCGTGAACAGCTGGTGCTGCAAACACCGCAGACCCTGGCCGAATCGCTCAATCTGGACGTACGCATCGGCCATGAAGTGGTCGCCATCGATACCGCCGACAAAACCATCAAGGTGCGGGAACTGGACACCGGTCTGCAATATTTCGAGGCCTATGACAAACTGGTTCTGAGCCCCGGCGCCAAACCCTTGCGGCCCGACCTGCCGGGCATAGCCCATCCGCGCATCTTCACGCTGCGCAACATCGAGGACATGGACGTCATCAAGGCCGAAGTCGACCGTGGTGCCACCCGCGCGGTCATCATCGGCGCCGGTTATATCGGCATCGAGATGGCGGAGAATCTGCGCCAGCGCAAGATGGAAGTCGCGCTGGTGGAACTGGCCGAGCAGATCCTGCCCGCCTCGCTCGATCTGGAGATGGCCCGCGACATGCAGTATCACCTGCAGTACCACGGCGTGGAACTGAAACTCGGCACTGCTGCAAGCCGTTTTGAGGACCAGGACGGCAAGGTGCTGACATACCTGCAGGACGGCAGCACGCTGCTGGCCGACCTCGTCATCCTCGCGGTCGGCGTCAGGCCTGATGTCGGGCTGCTGCAAGGCACCTCAATCAAGCTGGGCGCACGCGGAGGCATCCAGGTCAACGCCCATATGCAGACCAGCGAGCCCGACGTCTATGCCGCCGGCGATGCGGTCGAGGTCCGGGACACCGTTACCGGCAGCGATGCCATCATCGCCCTCGCCGGCCCGGCGAACCGTCAGGGCCGTATCGTCGCCGACCATATCTTCGGCCGCCGCAGCGCCTATCAATCGACTCAAGGCACCGCCATCGTCAAGGTGTTCGAGATGACCGGGGGCGCTACCGGTGCGACTGAAAAGACCCTGAAAAAACAGAACATTCCCTACCGCAAGGTCTACCTGCACCCTTCCGGCCACGCCAGTTATTACCCGGGCACGGCGCCCATGCATATCAAACTGCTGTTCGCGCCTGACAACGGCCGCATACTCGGCGCACAGGTCGTCGGCTACGACGGCGTCGACAAGCGCATCGACGTCTTCGCCACCGCCCTGCGCGCCAACATGACAGTGCACGACCTCGAGATGCTGGAACTGGCTTATGCCCCGCCCTACGGTTCGGCCAAGGACCCGGTCAACATGGCCGGCTTCATCGGCAGCAACTTGCTGAAAAGTGATATCGCCTTCTGGTATGCGGAGGATTATCCGGCTGTCAGCACAGACGGCATGATCATCGACGTGCGCGGTCCAAAGGAATTCGAGACCTGGCATATCCCGGAAGCGGTCAACATCCCGCTCGGCAAGCTGCGCAGCCGGCTCGCAGAACTACCGAAGGAGCAACCGCTGTATGTCTATTGCCGCGTCGGCTTCCGCAGCTATCTGGCCCATCGCATCCTGGTGCAATCCGGCTTCAGTCGGGTCAGGACGCTGGCCGGCGGCTCCAAGACCTTCTGCAGCTTCCACCGTACGCCACTTTGCACCGGCCGGCCGGGCATCCCGTTCGTCGCCCATGCCGAGGAAAAACTGGCGGAGCAGGCCACCGATTCAACCTGCGCCTGAACGTTGCGCCCAGCGAAACCGGGCCGCCGTAGCCATGCCGGCTAGAAATTGCCGCCGGCAAGCAAGGGGGGCTCATCCATCAGCGCGATCTGTTCGCGCAATTCCAGGATACGGTCCTGCCAGTAGCGCTGGCTGTTGAACCAGGGGAAAGCCAGCGGGAAAGCAGGGTCGTCCCAGCGCCGGGCGATCCAGGCCGCGTAGTGGATCAAACGCAGCGTGCGCAAGGCTTCGACCAGGTGCAACTGACGCAGATCGAACTCATAAAAGTCTTCATATCCGGCCAGAAAATCGTTGAGCTGCGACATCATCTCGTTGCGCTCGCCCGAGAACAGCATCCAGATATCCTGGATCGCCGGCCCGTTGCGGCTATCGTCGAAATCGACGAAATGCGGCCCGTCATCGGTCCACAGCACATTGCCCAGATGGCAGTCACCGTGCAACCGCAACATGACCACCTCTCCCGCCCGCCCGTAACAGCGGCGGACACCGTCCAGCGCCTGGCCGACCACCCCGCGGTAAACCTCGCGCAACTCCGGCGGAATGAAGTCGTGCGCCAGCAGATAACTACTGGGTTCCATACCGAAACTCTCGATATCGATTGACGGGCGCAGTTCGAAGGGCTTCAGGACGCCGATGGCGTGGATACGGGCGATGAACCGGCCCATCCACTCCAGATTGCCGTGCCGGTCCAGTTCGGGCGAACGGCCACCCTGTCGCGGAAAAACGGCGAATCTGAAAGCTGCGTCGGCCTGACGGTAATGCAGCAGCGTATGGCCATCGATCAATAGCGGCGCCACGACCGGAATCTCGGCATCGGCCAGTTCACGCACGAAGGCATGCTCCTCCAGAATCTGGGCATCGGTCCAGCGACCCGGCCGGTAGAACTTGACGACGACGGGTTGCGCTCCTTCCAGCCCGACCTGGTAGACGCGGTTCTCGTAACTGTTGAGCGCGAGCAGTCGGCCGTCTGTGCGCAGGCCGGCGCTCTCGACCGCATCAAGGATGCAGTCGGGAGCGAGATGATGGAACGGGGTGCTATTCTGAGTCATTTGCGCATTTTAACGCGCAAATGATGCGAAATATAAATTAAATATAATCAATAAAATAAATATATTTATTGATAATTTACTTTAGATAAGGCTTCAGCCTTTTCATGATCCGGTGGGACTCCGGATCGACATCGCTGCTGAACACGTGAACTTCTTCATCGCCCGGCAGAATCAGGTATTTGTAGAAATTCCACATCGGCGGCTCCTGCGTGATCTCCGCCAACTGCTTATAGAGCGGATTGGCTTCCGGACCAACGACAGAGGACTGTGACATCATGGGGAAATCGACCGAATAGGTCTTGCGGCAGAACTCGCCGATCTCCTTGTTGCTGGCGAGCTCCTGCTTGAAATCGTTGGACGGGAAACCGATCACCATCAGCCCCTTGCTGCGGTATTTGCGATACATGTTCTCCAGCTTTTCGAACTGCGGCGTGAAGCCGCATTTGCTCGCGGTATTGACCAGCAGGATGGGACGGTCGCGGTATTCGCACAGGTTGAAGTCTTCATCCTGCAAGGTCTTGAACTGATGATTGTAGATGCCAGTGCATTCGGCATGCGCCGTGGCGGAACCGAAGAATGCGGCAACGATTGCCATAATAGCGAATGACGTACGTCTCATGATGCTGTTTCCAGAAGAAGATAGCGAAGTGTCGTAATTGTTCGAATGGACTCATTTTAACGTCAAACGTTCTCAAAAACTG
This sequence comes from Methylophilaceae bacterium, assembly GCA_034004425.1. Taxonomy (GTDB): domain Bacteria; phylum Pseudomonadota; class Gammaproteobacteria; order Burkholderiales; family Methylophilaceae; genus UBA6140. Next base: position 465 of record JAVEWT010000062.1, on the reverse strand, counting down.
AGTGCACAGGAAATTCATGCACAATAAAAAAGGCCGCGATGCGGCCTTTTTAGCGAACATGCAGCTAGCCACCGGCGGGTCCGACCGCGAAATTGAGGTTCTGCACACTACCCCAGACCACTAGCGTGCACACCATGAGAAAACCCCAGGCAACCACACCGGCCACCAGGATGGCTCCAAAGAGCAGATAGACATGCCCCTGCTCCTTGATCTTGAATACGGTCGGAATGCCGTAATAGATAAAGCCGGCCGACGCCATCATGGCCAGCGTCGTCACCGCCATATTGACCAGCATGTCCGGCACGATCAGGAACACCGGCGCCATCCACAGCGGGGTCGGCGCCACAGCCGCCAACGTGAAGGCCTGTTTGTAGCTGGGGTGTGAATCGGCGATCTCCGCCAGTTGCCGGACGATGGTCGCCATGACCGGCACCACCGCGAGTTGCACGAGGAACAGGATGAACG
>JAVEWT010000061.1:0-10994 GCA_034004425.1 Methylophilaceae bacterium | reverse complement strand
AGCTCCGGCCGCTTTCGGTTTCACGGCCTTGCTGGCAGTTGAGCCGGCGGATGCGGCAATCGCAGCCCCGGCGGTCTTTGTGGCAGACTTTGCGTCCGCCTTGGCCTTTTTCTCGCCAACCGGCTTCTTCTCGTTCTTATCACTTTCCTGTTTCTTGATCTTCGCCCAGTTCTTGCGCCATTCCGCCAGCTGCTCTTCTTCGATCTCCAGCTGAATCGCAATCGCTTCTTCGACGCTCAGTTTATCCTTGAGCAGACGCTTGGGCAGTTTGCCGCTCATGCGCGACAGGATCTTCTGCTGCTCTTCCTCGCTCAATGACTGCACTTGCTTGATGTATTCCGGCTTGCCTATTTTCATATGTCACTTTCATGTTGGATATTGGATTCGCGTTCATATTAAGGGGAATTTTTGCCATTCAATTTGAATTTTTTGTGACAATCCAGAACCGCCGCTGAAAAAACAACCACAAAAAACAAGAGCCCGCTTGCGCGGGCTCTTGTCGTTGCAGACCAGTATGACTGGCGTATTAGAACGCGAACTGGGTACGGAACAAGATGGCTTTTTCGTCGTCCACTTCCTTGCCGTTGACCATCAGGCCGGCAAAGCCGTCACCCGCGTTTTCGAAGTCGGTCTTGACGTAATCCAGCATGAAACGCACATGCGGATTCGGCACGAACTTGATACCGGCGGTCATGGCATCCGATTCCAGATAGCCGTGGTTCACAGCCAATGTCTTGCTGAAGTCGCTGGCGTCGAACTTACTGTAGCGGACACCGACTTCCCAGGCGCCGCCAGTGAAGTTCTTCGGATCGAAATTGGCCTTCGGCTTCAGGCCGGAGAATGCGCCACCCTTGTAGCGATCCACCTGGCTTTCACCGGTGATGGTCCACAGTGCCTGCACATAATAGGCTTTGACATCTTCATCGACGACGCTGTCATCGAAGCTGTTCTTGACCCACTGGCTTTGCAGCTTGAACGGACCATAAGCCACTGCGGCTTCCAGACCGACACGGCTGCGGTCGATATCGTTATCGCCGGCAGAGACGATGCTTTGCAGGTAATTGACGCTACTGCGGGTCTCGGTGCTTCTGCTGATGCCGAAGCCACGCGTGCTCTGCGAGATGTCGCCCTTGGAGAAGGCCAGACCGGCGTGAGCCAGCCAATCCTTGCTACCTGCCAGTTCGGCGATGTTAGCCGTAACCCGGCCGACGATATCCTTGTCGTCAACGTTGGCGTCTTCCTCGACTTCGTTCTGACCTTCACCGGAGGAGAAGCCCAGTGCGTAGGTCACGCCGCCCCAGGGCGAACCATGTACCATGGCACCGATTTCCTTAGCCGGTACCAGCTTGTCGACATAGCTGCGCTCGACGAAATCGATATTGTTGGAACTGGTCAGCTGTTCCATGCTGAACGGCTGCTTGTACTGACCGACACGGATTTGCGCCGGCTTCCACCACGCAATGTTCAGGTAGGCGACATCCAGCACCGGTGCATCGCCCACGCCGTTGAATACCACTTCGCCGGAATAGTAATCCAGGAAGCGACCCTTGACGCCGATACGAGCGCGACGCACGTCGAACTTGTCAGCGCCGTCATCGGAACCGATGGCACCATTACCTTCGCTGTAGTCATACCAGCGCGAGTCGAAATGGACACGGCCGTTGATCTGCATGCTGTTCTTGCCGTCTTCGGTGCCGATGACGATACCGTCCTTGTAGCGCACGCTGACTGCACCGGCGTTCTTCTTCTCAGCGGCTTCCTTCTCGCCGGCGCGTCCCTTCAGCAGCAGGGAACCTTCCTCTTCGGTCAGCACGCCCTTGGCGATCAGTGCATTGACGATATCGTCAGTCGAATCGGCCATGGCATTGGCGCCAAAGCCCATCAGCAGTGCGCCGGACACGGCAGCAATCACGCCACGTAGTTTTGCTTGTTTCATTCGTCATACTCCTGGTTAAAAAATCGTTTGGTTGAAATTCAACACGGGAGCGATTCTGCGAATGTTGTGTGACAGATTGATGACGCAAAATGAAAAAGCGCACACCATGTTGTAAAAAAACAACACGGCATGCGCCTGTCGTGCCGTCCACAATGAACGGCAATCAACTGATTATATTAATGAATCATGTCTTGGCGGGTGCGACAAGGCACAGGGCCTGCATCAAGGATCGTGGTGTTCCTCAAGCAAAACCATCCGTTTACTTTACCGCCTGCGCCAGTCGAGAAATACCGCCTTTATCTGCACCGGCTTCTTTTGCATTGATGGAAGCAATGTCGCCGGAAAGTTCACCGCCTTCTTCGATATAGATCTTGCCATAGCGTATCTTGCCGCTGACGCGACCGCTGGAATGGATGATGAGCTGGTTGCGCGCGGTCAGTTCGCCGTCGAACGTGCCATAGATTTCGGCGACGTCGATACCGACCTTGCCCGAGAACGAACCATGCGATGTGATCTGGATCACGCGGCTGTCCATGGTAGCCTCGACGCGACCTTCCACCACCAGCGTATCGCAATCCTCGATCTCGGCGCCCTTCAACTTGACATCGGGACCGACGATCAGACGGCTACCGCCCTGATCAGCCTTGCTCGCATCAGTGGAAACGGGGGCTTTGTTCTCGGCTGTTGCGGAAGAAGCAGAAAGCGAAGTCGCCGATTCCAGCGCCGCCAGATGCCCGGGCGTCGGCGGCAGTGTGGATTTGGCGCTGTGTTTGGCATACGAGTCGGCCTTGTCCTGCGTATTCATCTGGCTCAACGAACTGATGACGGAGGGGCGGGCTTCTTCGGATTGATTGCGACGACTGAACAGACCTTGCTTGTTTAACATGCTGACCTCTTTGAATGAATGATGGATGACGGGCGAAAATGCACAAGAGGTCTGTAGCAATGCGCGTGCCTGATTAAAATTCCATTTCACAATCATGGTGTTATATGAATCATGAGGCATGTTGCCGGCCCTGAAAACAAAAAAACCGTCGCTGAATAGCGACGGTTTTTTCATGACTTGAGTTAAGACCATGATCGGGAATGATTTTCCCTGTCGTCAAACACAAACATCAGACAGACAAGTTAATCCTGATGCTCCGGCCGCATGTGCGGGAACAGGATGACATCGCGGATGCTGGGACTATCGGTCAAGAGCATGACCAGACGATCGATGCCGATACCGCAGCCACCGGTCGGCGGCATGCCGTATTCCAGCGCGCGGATGAAGTCGGCGTCGTAGTACATGGCCTCGTTGTCCCCTGCCTCCTTTGCCGCCACCTGCGCGTGGAAACGTGCCGCCTGGTCCTCGGCATCGTTCAGCTCGGAGAAACCGTTGGCGATCTCTCGGCCGGTGACGAACAGCTCGAAGCGTTCGGTGATCTGCGGGTTCTTGTCGGAAGCGCGGGCCAACGGCGAGACCTCGACCGGATAATCGATGATGTAAGTCGGGTTCCACAGTTGCGCCTCGGCCGTTTCCTCGAACAGGGCCAGCTGCAGTGCACCGAGTCCGGCATGCTCGAACGGCGTGACGCCGAACTTCTGCAACTCCGCCCGCAGGAAAGCGGCGTCATACAGCTGCTCCTGCGTATATTGCGGCGCGTACTTCTGGATGGCGCCGACGATGGTCAGGCGCTCGAACGGTTTGGAGAGGTCAAGCTCACGGCCCTGATATTGCACGACAGCAGAACCGCAGGCGGCAATGGCAGCGGCGCGGATGCAACGTTCGGTGAAATCCATCAGCCACAGATAATCGGTATAGGCGGCGTAGAACTCCATCATCGTGAATTCCGGATTGTGACGGACGCTCAAGCCCTCGTTGCGGAAATTGCGGTTGATCTCGAACACGCGTTCGAAACCGCCGACGATCAGGCGCTTCAGATAAAGCTCCGGCGCGATGCGCATGTACATCTGCATGTCCAGCGCATTGTGGTGCGTGACGAACGGCCTTGCCGACGCGCCGCCGGGAATCGGGTGCAGCATCGGCGTCTCGACTTCGAGGAAGCTGTTGTCCAGCATGAATGCACGGATGGCCGACACCACCTTGCTGCGCGCGATGAAGGTCGCGCGGGTATCTTCGGAGACGATGAGATCGACATAGCGCTGGCGGTACTTCACCTCCTGATCCTGCAGGCCGTGGAACTTCTCCGGCAACGGCCGCAGCGACTTGGTCAGCAGGCGCAGACAGCTCACCTTGACCGACAGCTCGCCGGTCTTGGTCTTGAACAGCACGCCCTCGGCGGCGACGATGTCGCCCAGGTCCCATTTCTTGAAAGCCTCGTAGACTTCCTCGCCGATGTTGTCGCGGGCGATGAACAACTGGATGCGGCCGCTGCTGTCCTGCACGGTGGCGAAACTGGCTTTGCCCATCACGCGCTTCAGCATCATGCGGCCGGCCACGCTGACCTCCACCGCCTTCGGCTCCAGCACCTCGTTATCGAAGCCGCCGAACTCGGCATGCAGGGTATCGGCATGAAAATCCGGCTTGAAATCGTTGGGGAAAGCGGCAGCGCCGCTGGCCCTGGCGGCTTCACGGATCGCTTTCAGTTTTTCGCGACGCTCCGCCATCACGTGGTTTTCGTCGACGATAGGTAAATTCTCTTGCTCGCTCACCGCTACACTCCCTGCTTCAGACTTTCGGATATGAATGGATCCAGGTCGCCGTCCAGCACGCCCTGGGTATTGCCGATCTCGACATTGGTGCGCAGATCCTTGATGCGCGACTGGTCAAGCACGTAACTGCGGATCTGGTGGCCCCAGCCGATATCGGTCTTGGCGTCTTCCAGCGCCTGTTTTTCCTCGTTGCGCTTGCGCAGTTCCAGCTCGTACAAGCGCGCCTTCAGCATGGTCATCGCTTCATCCTTGTTGCGATGCTGCGAGCGGTCGTTCTGGCAGGCGACGACGATACCGGTCGGCTCGTGGGTGATACGCACGGCGGAGTCGGTCTTGTTGATGTGCTGGCCACCGGCACCGGAAGCGCGATAGGTATCGATGCGCAGGTCGGCAGGATTGATGGTGACCTCGATCGAGTCATCCACTTCCGGGTAGACGGAAACGCTGGCGAACGAGGTATGGCGGCGGTTGCCGGAATCGAACGGCGACTTGCGCACCAGGCGGTGCACGCCGGACTCGGTGCGCAGGTAGCCGTAGGCATAATCGCCCGACACCTTGATCGAAGCACCCTTGATACCGGCGGTTTCGCCTTCAGTCACCTCCAGCACCTCGACCTTGAAGCCGCGACGCTCGCAATAGCGCAGATACATGCGCAGCAACATAGAAGCCCAGTCCTGCGCTTCGGTACCGCCGGAGCCGGACTGGATGTCGATAAAGCAGTTGTTGCCGTCCATCTCGTTGGAGAACATGCGGCGGAACTCCATCTGCTCGACCACGCGCTCCAGTTCCAGGCTGTCGGACTCGACGCTGAGCAGCGTGTCGTCGTCATTTTCCTCGCGCGCCATCTCGAACAGGTCGCGGCCGTCGCGCAGCCCCTGCTCGACCTTCAGCAGGTTGTTGACGACGAATTCGAGCTCGCGCCGCTCCTTGCCCAGTTTTTGCGAACGCTCGTTGTCGTTCCAGATGTTGGGATCTTCCAGCAGCAGGCTGACTTCCTGCAGACGCTGTTGTTTGTGGTCGAAGTCAAAGATACCCCCGAAGTGCCTGACTGCGCTCCGCGAGGTCGTCAAAACGATTACTGATCTGATTGAGGTGCTCTGCTTCCATGACTGATGTGATTCCGTTCTAGTTGAGGCTGTTCCGGCCTGACCGAATGTGATTGATTTTAAAAGCCGCAATTATACATTAAGCCAGCATTGCGACTGAGGCCGGCAACCGTTGTCATCATATATTCAAGAACACACAAGGAGGCTTTTGTTAGAATCGGGACTCCATTGACGAGACACGAGATTTCCATGCGCGATCACCCGATACCGGCCCGGCCGCATGCCAGATGGCTTGCGGCACTCCCCTTGTTATTCATTCTCGGCGGCCTCGCCGGCTGCTCCGACCAACGCGGCGAATCGTTCATGGTGCGGGTCGACGGTTCCAGCACCGTATTCCCGATCACCGAAGCGGTCGCCGAGGAGTTCCAGCGCACCCAGCGTGTCCGCACCGCGGTCGGCATCTCCGGCACCGGCGGCGGCTTCAAGAAATTCTGCCGCGGAGAAGTCGACCTGGCAGAGGCATCCCGCCCCATCCTGCAGGAAGAGATAGAGGCCTGCAGCGCTGCCGGCATCGACTTCATCGAACTGCCGATCGCCTACGATGCTTTGACCGTCGTCGTCCACCCGGATAACGACTTCATCGACAGCCTCAGCGTCGATGAACTGAGAACCATGTGGGCGCCGGAGGCACAGAACATCGTCAACCGCTGGAACCAGGTCAACCCGGCCTGGCCCGACCGGCCATTACGGCTTTACGGTGCCGGCTCCGACTCCGGCACCTTCGACTACTTCACCGAAGCCATCATGGGCAAGGCGAAAGCGAGTCGCGGCGACTACACCGCTTCGGAGGACGACAACGTCATCGTCCGCGGCGTCAGCGGTGATATCGGCGCACTAGGCTATTTCGGTTTCGCCTATTTCGTCGAGAACCAGCCGGACATCAAGGCAGTGCCCATCGTTGCAAGTCGGGGTGCCGCAGCCGTGCTGCCTTCTGCGGAGAACGTCATGAACGGCAGCTACCAGCCCCTGTCGCGGCCGCTCTTCATCTACGTCAATGCGCGCTCGGCGAACACGGAGATCGTGCGCGACTTCATCGACTTCTATCTGCAGAACTCCGAGCCGTTGATTCGCGAGGTCGGCTTCATCCCGCTACCGGCCGAAGACCAGTTGGCCGTCATCGCGCACTGGCAGGCCAGAACGACCGGAACCGGCTTCGGCGGCGAGCCGCAGGTGGGCGTCAAGGTGCAGGATCTGTTGCGACGCCCCTGAGCCAGTCAACCCTCTCTGCCGGCCCTGCATCATCGCGGGGCTTTTTTTCGCCTGGCCCGGCTTGCGGATTTCTTCATCTTTGTCACAAAACCGTCATCTTTCGTCATTAAAGTGCACCCGTTATCGCAAACATGCGATGCAAGCATGCTCACAAACGAAGTACTGCTCTGCTGAACGTTTTTTTAATGATGGAGGTTGTAATGCAATTCAAACTCGCACAAACCATGGGCGTTGCCGCATTCGTTGCTGCAGCATTTTCCGCTCCGACCGCATTCGCCGCTCAAGACAAGATCGTCAAGATCGACGGTTCCAGCACCGTTTATCCGGTCACTGAGGCCGTTGCCGAAGAATTCCAGAAAGCGACCAAGACCAAGGTCACAGTCGGTGTCTCCGGCACCGGCGGCGGCTTCAAGAAGTTCTGCCGCGGCGAGACCGATATCTCCGGCGCCTCCCGCCCCATCCTGCAAAAGGAAATCGACATGTGCAAGGAAAACGGCGTTCAGTTCATCGAACTGCCGGTCGCCTTCGACGCCCTGACTGTCGTCATCAACCCCAAGAACAACTTCGCCAAGAAGATGACCGTGGCCGAACTCAAGAAGCTGTGGGAACCGGCGGCTCAAGGCAAGATCAAGACCTGGAACCAGGTGAACCCGGCCTGGCCCAATACTCCCGTCGCGCTGTTCGGTCCGGGCGCCGATTCCGGCACTTTCGATTACTTCACCGAAGCTGTCGTCGGCAAATCCAAATCCAGCCGCGGTGACTTCACTGCGTCTGAAGACGACAACGTGCTGGTGCGCGGCGTATCCGGCAACGAAGGCGGCCTCGGCTACTTCGGTTATGCCTACTACGAAGAAAACAAGGACGCACTGACTGCCGTCGCCATCGTCGAGAAGGAAGGCAAGCCGGCCGTGCTGCCATCCAGACAAACCATCGAGGACGGCTCTTATCAGCCGCTGGCACGCCCGATCTTCATCTACGTCAACGCGACTTCCGGCGCCTTCAAGCCGCACGTGAAAGCGTTTGTCGACTTCTACCTGGAAAAAGGCCGCCCGCTGATCCAGGAGGTGAAGTACGTACCGTTGCCTGAAGCCGACCAGAAGGCCGTGATCGCACACTGGAAGGCACTGAAGCCGGGTACCGGTTTCGGCGGCCATGCCGAGATCGGCGTCAAGGTTCAGGACCTGCTCTCCCGCATCAAGTAATTCCGGGCACAGGCAAGCGAAAACCGGGGTGACGTGATCACCCCGGTTTCCCGTCCGGGAATTCAAATCCGTTACAATGCGGGAGTCAAATCAACGTGAATACGGCCACTCAAGTGTTAAACAAACCCATGGAAATTGAAATCAGCGATCGGCTCGCCAAGAAGTTCCGCCGCAATCTGATCGAACGCGGAATCGAGCTTCTGCTCATGCTGGCGGCCTTGTCCGCCGTGCTGACCACAGTCGCTATCGTCTGCATTCTGCTTTACGAATCCTATGCCTTCTTCGAACATGTCTCGGTCTGGGACTTCCTGACCGACACACAGTGGACGCCGCTGTTTGCGGACGCCCATTACGGCATCCTGCCGCTGGTCTCCGGCACGCTGACCATCTCTGCCGTCGCACTGGCCTTTGCCATCCCGGTCGGCACCATCGGCGCCATCTACCTCTCGGAATTCGCCTCGCATCGCGTACGCGAAACGGTGAAGCCGGTCCTGGAACTGCTGGAAGGCGTGCCGACCATCGTCTTCGGTTATTTCGCCCTGCTGCTGGTCACGCCGCTGCTGCAGAAACTGATTCCGGGCCTGCCGACGTTCAACATGTTGGGGCCGGGCATCGTCATCGGCATCATGGTCATCCCCTATATCGCCTCGGTCGCCGAGGATGCGATGCGCGCCGTACCGATGAGCATGCGCGAAGGCTCCTATGCCATGGGCGCCACCCGTTTCCAGACCGCCATCCGCGTCGTCACGCCGGCCGCCATCTCCGGCATCATCGCCGCCTACATCCTGGCCATCTCGCGTGCCATCGGCGAAACCATGGTGGTGGCGATTGCCGCCGGGCAGCAGCCCAATCTGACCTTCAACCCGATGGATTCTGCCGCCACCATCACGGCCTACATCGTGCAAGTGGCGATGGGCGACCTGCCGCATGGCAGCATCGGTTATCAGAGTATCTTTGCCGCCGGCCTCGTGCTGATGCTGATCACCCTGTTCTTCAATCTGCTGGGCCACTTCACCCGCAAGAAATTCCGCGAGGCTTACTAACATGAATACCGAAGCATCCACCCTCAAGGATCTGGACGCCGTGCGCGCCATGATCAAGCGCCACAAGCTGAACGACTACGTGTTCGGCGCCGTCGGCCTGTCGTTCCTGATGCTGATCCTGCTGACGCTGCTGGTGCTGTTCGTCGACCTCATCCTCGACGGCTATCCCAAGCTGATGTCCTGGGATTTCTTCAACAGTTTCCCGTCGCGCCGTGCCGCCAATGCAGGCCTTCTGTCTGCGCTGGTCGGTTCGGCGCTGGTCATGCTCATCACCTTTGTCTCGGCCGTGCCGATGGGCGTCGCCGCAGCGATCTACCTGGAGGAATACGCCAAGAAGAACTGGCTTTCGGAAGTGATCGAGATCAACGTCACCAACCTCGCTGCCGTGCCGTCCATCATCTACGGTCTGCTGGCGCTCGGCCTGTTCGTCTACATCCTGGACTTCGGCACCAGCATCCTGACTGCCGGCCTGACGCTGGGCCTGCTGATCCTGCCGGTCGTCATCGTCGCCACCCGCGAAGCCATCCGCGGCATTCCGGTCGCCATCCGCGAAGCCGCCTATGCGGTCGGCGCGACCAAGTGGCAAGTGGTCTCCCAGCACGTCGTGCGCTATGCCACCGGCGGCATCCTGACCGGCGTCATCATCGGCATGGCACGCGCCATCGGCGAAACGGCACCGGTCATCACCATCGGCGCGTTGACCTTCATCGCCTTCCTGCCGCCACCGCCGGTGACCGCGACCGCACCTTATCTGAATTTCGACTGGCTCTGGTCCGGCTTCACCGTGCTGCCGATCCAGATGTTCAGCTGGCTGTCGCGTCCGGGCGCCGACTTCCACGTCAATGCCGCAGCCGCGGGTGCCGTCATCATCGTCGTCACGCTGCTGATGAACGGCATCGCCATCCGCATGCGCTACAACATCCGCAAGAAGATCAAGTGGCAATAAATGCCCGTGAACGACACACTCAAGAATATTATTTAGGAATCAAGCATATGGTTACAGCTACCACCCCTCTGAAAGCCGAGTCGCGCGACCTGAACTTCATCTACAACGGCGGCCACCATGCCCTCAAGGGCATCAACATGCCGCTGTATGAAAAGAAGATCACGGCGCTGATCGGCCCATCCGGCTGCGGCAAATCGACTTTCCTGCGCTGCTTCAACCGCATGCACGACCTCTATCCGGGCAACAAGTACGAAGGCCAGATCGTCATGCATCCGGACAACACCAACGTGCTGGGCGCCGGCGTCGACCCGATCGAAGTGCGCATGCGCATCAGCATGGTGTTCCAGAAACCCAACCCCTTCCCCAAGTCGATCTACGAGAACGTCGCCTATGGCCTGCGTGTGCGCGGCGAGCGCAACAAGCGCATCATCGATGACAAGGTGGAAGAAGCGCTGAAGGGCGCCGCCATCTGGGATGAAGTGAAGGACCGCCTGCACGACCTCGCCTTCAACCTGTCCGGCGGTCAGCAACAGCGCCTGTGCATCGCCCGCGCCCTGGCGACCGACCCCGAGATCATGCTGTTCGACGAGCCGACCTCGGCGTTGGACCCGATCGCCACCGCCAACATCGAAGAATTGATGATCGAGCTACGCGACCGCCTGACCATCCTCGTGGTGACCCACAACATGCAGCAGGCCGCCCGTATCTCCGATTACACCGCCTACATGTATCTGGGCGAGATGGTGGAATACGACGACACGGACAAGATCTTCACCAACCCGTCACGCAAGGAGACCGAGGACTACATCACCGGCAAGTTCGGCTGATCCCCCCGGCAATGCACGGCACACAAGGCACCTGCGGGTGCCTTGTGTCTTTCAGGGGGCGCCCGGCTTC
>JAVEWT010000060.1:0-11016 GCA_034004425.1 Methylophilaceae bacterium | reverse complement strand
CCTTTACATCCTCGGGAATGCTGAAATTCATGGTTGCCATAATGCAAAACCCCTATAGTTGTTGAAAACTTCAACAACTATAGGGGTGCGTGTGCATAAAATCAATAGAATGTTACGGCATCGCTATCAACCGCACTTTGACTCGCCGCAGTTCAAACAGGTCAAACACCCGTCCATCACAATCGCCGCCTTGGTATGGCATTTGTTGCAGAGCTGTGCGCCGGCAGGGAAGCCTTCTTCATTCACCGGTTCATGGGCGTTCTTTTCCATGTACTGCGTCTTTTTCTCTTCGATCAGTTTTTTCTGGTGTTGATCCGGCTCGGCCTTTTTCAGCATACCGATTTCCTGCAGGTGCTGTTCCAGCACTTCACCGATTTCTGCTACCAGGCTGGGGATGTATTTGCCGCCCTTTTTGAAGTAGCCGCCGCTGGGGTCGAACACGCTGTGCAGTTCTTCCACCAGGAAGGTGACGTCTCCGCCCTTGCGGAACACGGCGGACATGACGCGGGTTAGCGCGACGATCCACTGGAAGTGGTCCATGTTCTTGGAGTTGATGAAGATCTCGAACGGGCGGCGGTGTTCCTGCGGGGTGCCTTCGTTCATGACGACATCGTTGATGGTGATGTATAGCGCGTGCTCGGTCACCGGCGTCTTGATCTTGTAGGTGTTGCCGACCAGTTTGTCCGGGCGGCTCAGCGGTTCACCCAGTTGCAGGATCTCGGCGGTTTTCTGCGATGCTAGCAGTTCGGCTTCGGCCGCCTTGGCCTTGTCTTCTTCGGTGACGACGTTGTAGCCGGTGATTTTCTTTTCGATTTTGATTGCCATTGTTTATTCTCCTTGGTTGGGATGACGAAGGGGGTAAGGGGCTTACCCTTTACGCTTCACCCTTCTCCCTTTACTTGATCAGAACTTGCCGTAGTAACCTTCCTTCAGCGCGTCGTACAGGTTGGCGGCGCTGTGGATCTCGCCGTCGTATTCGATCTCTTCGTTGCCCTTGGCCTCGATGACGGTGCCGTCTTCCAGCGTGAACTTGTAGGTGGTGTTTTCCAGATCCTTCTCGGTCACCAGCACGCCCTGGAAGGCTTCCGGGTTGAAGCGGAAGGTGGTGCAGCCCTTCAGGCCCTTATCGTAGGCGTAGAGGTAGATGTTCTTGAAATCCTCGAAATCGTAATCGGTCGGCACGTTGATGGTCTTGGAAATCGAGCTGTCGATCCATTTCTGCGCGGCGGCCTGAATGTCGACGTGGGCCTTGGCCTGGATCGTCGAGGAATCGAGGAAGTAGTCCGGCAGCTGTTCTTCCGGCTTGTCGGAGAACGGCATGGCGTGCGGGTTGACCAGCTCGCGGTAGGCCAGCAGTTCGTAGGAGAAGACGTCGACCTTTTCCTTGGACTTCTTGCCTTCACGGATGACGTTGCGCGCATAGTGGTGGGCGAACGAGGGTTCGATGCCGTTGCTGGCGTTGTTGGCGAGCGACAGCGAGATGGTGCCGGTCGGCGCGATGGAGCTGTGGTGCGTGAAGCGCACGCCGTTCTTGGCGATCTCCTTGCGCAGGGTTTCCGGGAACTGCTGCATGTATTTGCTATAGAGGCCCATCAGCACCTTGCCCTTGACCTTGGCGCCGAGCTTGATGCCGTCGGCCTTCATTTCCGGACGCTTGGCCAGCATGTCGGCGGTGACGACGAACTCTTCTTCCATGATCGGTGCCGGGCCTTTTTCCTTGGCCAGATCGATACCGACTTGCCAGCCCACTTCGGCCATGACCTTGGTCACTTCCTCGGTGAACTTGAGCGATTCGGCTTCGCCGTATTTCATCTTGAGCATGGTCAGCGTGGAGCCGAGGCCGAGGTAGCCCATGCCGTGGCGGCGCTTGCGCATGATCTCGTCGCGCTGTTGCTGCAGCGGCAGACCGTTGACCTCGACCACGTTGTCCAGCATGCGGGTGAAGGTGGCGACCACTTCACGGTATTCGTCCCAGTCGAACCAGGCTTTGTCGGTGAACGGCTCGCGCACGAACTTGGTCAGGTTGACCGAGCCCAGCAGGCATGCACCGTAAGGCGGCAGCGGTTGTTCGCCGCAGGGGTTGGTGGCACGGATGTTCTCGCAGAACCAGTTGTTGTTCATCTCGTTGACGCGGTCGATGAGGATGAAGCCCGGCTCGGCGAAGTCGTAGGTGGAGGACATGATGACATCCCACAGACGTTGCGCCTTGATGGTCTTGTAGACGCGGCAGGCGACCTTGCCGTCGGATTCGCGCGTCAGGTATTTGTTCTTGACCGGCCATTCGCGCCACACCACCTGGCTCTCGTCCTTGAGGTTGAGCTGGTCGGTCTCGGCCTCGCTGGCGGTGACCGGAAAGGCCAGCTTCCACTCGGCATCGGCCTTCACCGCTTCCATGAACTCCTTGGTGATCAGGCAGGAAAGGTTGAACTGGCGCAGGCGGCCGGCTTCGCGCTTGGCCTTGATGAAGTCGGTGACGTCCGGGTGCGAGATGTCGAAAGTCGCCATCTGCGCGCCGCGACGGCCGCCGGCGGAGGACACGGTGAAGCACATCTTGTCGTAGATATCCATGAAGGACAGCGGGCCGGAAGTATAGGCGCCGGCGCCGGCGACAAAGGCGCCCTTCGGACGCAGAGTGGAGAATTCGTAACCGATGCCGCAACCGGCTTTCAGCGTCAGACCGGCTTCATGCACTTTTTCCAGGATGCCGTCCATGCTGTCTTCAACCGTGCCGGACACGGTGCAGTTGATGGTGGAGGTGGCGGGCTTGTGTTCCTGTGCGCCGGCGTTGGAAGTGATGCGGCCGGCAGGGATGGCGCCTCGACGCAGGGCCCAGAGGAACTTCTCGAACCAGAGTTCGCGCTTTTCCTCGGTTTCCTCGGCGTCAGCCAGCGCACGCGCCACGCGACGGTAGGTGTCGTCCATGGACGCGTCCAGACATTCGCCCTGCTTGGTCTTCAGCCGGTACTTCTTGTCCCAGATATCGAGGGAGACGGATTGCATGGGAACTTCTTTTTCGGTCTCTTGAGACATTTTCACGGCCTTGAGCATGGGAACGCATCCTTCCTGATTTTGCTAGATTTTCTTGTTGGTGACTACGGTGCAGCCTTTCGAGTAAAACAGGCTGCAACCACAATATATTGTGATTGGATGTAAAGTTATGTCATTCCATAGGGTTCGTCAACCGGAAATTTGTATCAGACCATGCACCTGAAATGTGCGTGTCCGGCAATCGCCGTGCCGGCCTTGCGTTGGCTCGGGGTGAGCCCTCGCTCACCAGACGAAAAATAATTTTCTGGACTTTTTTCGGTGCGGATGATGTGTGAGAAAATCCACCCATGCCTCGACTGCTTTATTCGCTGCTGCTCTATATGTTGTTGCCGCTGACGCCGTTCAAATTGCTGTGGCGCAGCCTGCGCCAGCCGGAATACCGGCAGCATCTGACGGAGCGTTACGGTTTCTACTCCATTCATCCGCAACAGCCGGTCATCTGGCTGCATTGCGTCTCGCTCGGCGAGACCCGGGCCGCCGCGCCGCTGGTGCAGGCGTTGCTGGCGCAATATCCGCAGCATCGTATCCTGCTGACCCATGCGACCCCGACCGGCCGCGAAGCCGGCGAGCAGCTGTTCGGCGATCGCGTCGATCGCGTCTATCTGCCCTACGACACGCCGGACGCGGTGGCGCGTTTTCTCGATCATTTCCGCCCCGCCATTGGCCTGCTGATGGAAACCGAACTCTGGTTCAACCTGATCGCCGGCTGCCGGGCGCGTGGCATTCCCCTGCTCTTGGTCAACGCGCGCCTGTCGGAGCGCTCGGCGCGCGGTTACGGCAAGGTGCCGAATCTGACGAGACAGGGTTTGCAGGGGCTGACGGCGATCGCAGCGCAGACCGAACAGGATGCCGCGCGTTTCCGCCAGCTCGGTGCCGAGCGGGTGACGGTCTGCGGCAACCTCAAGTTCGACGTGCAACCGCCGGCTGATGCAAGCAGCGCAGGTGTTGCCCTGCGGAGCCGCTTCGGGGCACGTCCGGTGTTCCTCGCGGCCAGCACGCGCGACGGTGAGGAGGTCTTGATTCTCGACGCCGTGCGGCAACTGCAGGTGCCGGGCTTGTTGACGGTCATCGTGCCGAGGCACCCGCAGCGCTTCGACGAAGTCGCTGCCCTGCTGCAAAAGCGCGGGCTGCGCTTCGCGCGCAAGTCAGCGCTGAGTGCGGCCTTGCCGGCTGATATCGAGGTGCTGCTGGGCGACAGCATGGGCGAGATGTTCACTTATTATGCGGCCTGCGATCTGGCCTTCATCGGCGGTAGCCTGCTGCCGCTGGGCGGCCAGAACCTGATCGAGGCCTGCGCCATGGGCAAGCCGGTGCTGATCGGTCCGCATACCTTCAATTTCGAGCAGGCGAGCGAGCAGGCCATCGCCCACGGCGCGGCCTTGCGCGTTGCTGACGTGCCGGCACTGGCGTCGGCGGTGCAGCAGTTGCTGGGCGATGCGGAAATGCGCGGGCGCATGGCACAGGCGGCGCAGGTCTTCAGCGCCAGTGCCACCGGGGCGACACAGCGCATCGCCGCCTTGGTGACCGAGCAGTTGAATCAAGATGAAATAAGGTAGCGGCGCCGTTCTGGCGCAGTGCGTTGCGGGGAATAAATCGACTTGGGGAAGGGCCAGCCTGTCGACCGGCTCAGCGGATCAGCTTGCTCAGCGTCTTGAAAGTATCGCCTTCGGCCTTGCCCAGCCACTCGAACAGCACGGATTCGGTGTTGCTCACAATGATGCCGGCCTGACGCAAACGGGCGAGCGCATTGGCCTTGTTGAGCGGGTTGCGCGACAGCACGGCATCCTCGACGATGAACACCTGCCGGCCGTGTTCCTGCAGCGCCAGCGCGGTCTGCAGCACGCAGATGTGGGCCTCCATGCCGGCCAGTATCACCTGTGGCCGGTCGCCTGCCAGCTTGCACTGAAAGTTCGGCTCGTCGCAGCAGGAGAAGGCCGTCTTGCTCACTGCCGGCGCCGGCAGTAGCGGCAGCAGTCCGGTGCAGGTCGGTCCCAGTCCCTTGGGGTACTGTTCGGTATGGATGACCGGCACTTCGAGTTGGGCGGCGGCCTGCAGCAATATCGCGCTGTTCTTCATGACCTGCTGCATGTCTTCGGCCGGCATGGCGCCCGCCAGCCTTTCCTGCATGTCGATGATGACCAGTTGGCTGCTGTCAGTTTGGCAGATCAGGCGGTTTTGCATCGGCTTTGGTCCGTTCGGTTTTTTGCCAACAATTCTTTGCTATCAATTCTTCGCGATCAGCTGCTGGTTGACTTCGCCGAGGTCGGTCTCGGTCAACAAGCCGCTGGCGTACTTGAGCCGCACCGAGCTGATCAGGTAGTTGTAGCGGGCCTGCAGGAGATCGCGCTTGGCGGTGTAGAACTGCTGTTGCGCGTTGAGCACGTCGACACTGGTGCGCACGCCGACCTCGTAGCCCAGCATGGTGGAGTCGAGCTGGCTCTGGCTCGACACCAGTGCCTGTTCGTAGGCGCGGATCTGCGCCACGCTGCTGCTGACATCCAGATAGGCCTGACGCGTGTCGAGGTCGGCCTGTCGTCTGGCGACTTCCATGTCTTCCTGCGCCTTCTGCAGGTTGGCCGCGGCTTCGCGCACGCGCGAGCTGACGGCGCCGCCCTGATAGATGGGGATGGCCAGCTGCAGGCCGACGGTGAAATCCTCCAGATCGGTGGCGAAGCCGCTGGCGCTGCCGTTGTTGCCGCTGTCGCTGTAGCGGGCGATGGCGTCCAGCGTCGGCATGTGGCCGGCGCGCATGCGTTCGACCTCGCGGCTGGCGATCTGGAAGTTGTGCTGCTGGATGGCCAGCGCCAGGCTGTTCTGTTCGGCCAGATCGACCCAGGCCTGCATGTCGGTCGGCTGCGGGATCTGCGGGTCGAGATCCTCGCGCACGGTGGCGAGGTTCTGCGGCATCTTGCCGATGATGGATTGCAGCGCGCGCTTCTTGATCTCCAACTGGTTGATGGCGGCGATCTCCTGCGCCGATGTCAGGTCGAAACGTGCCTGCGCCTCGTTGACGTCGGTGATGGTGGCGGTACCGACCTCGAAATTGGCCTTGGCTTGTTCCAGCTGGTTCCGGATGGCGGATTTCTGCGCGTTGATCAGCTCGATGCTGTCCTGCGCCAGCAACACGTCGAAATAGGCCTGGGTCACGCGCAGCATGAGGTTCTGCCGGTCCAGCATCAGCTGGCGGTCGGCCTGGGAGACGATCAGTTTGGATTGCTGGTACTGCACCATGTTGTCGCGGCGGAACAGCGGCTGGGTGACGCTCAGGCTGTAGTTCCAGCTGTCGAAACGCTGGCGGCCGCTGCCGCCGATCGGGTTGCCGCGCGCGTCGATGCTGCTGCCGCTGGCTTCGCGGTCGAGGTTGGTGCGGGATTCGCTGAAGTCGCTGTTGAGGGTGACCGTCGGCCGGTAGAGCGCCTTGCCCTGTTCCAGTTTTTCTTGCGCGGCCAGATTGGCGCTGCGCGAGGAGGCCCAGGCCGGGTCCTGGCTCAGCGCGCTCTGGTAGATGGCGATCAGGTCTTGCGCGGCTGCTTCCTCTGCCTGTGCCGGCATGCCGGCGAATATGATGAGTAACGTCAGTGCGGGCAGAGACAGATTCTTGGCAGCCATGAAAACCTTAAAATTGAAAACGTTCGGGTTGCGGAGCGTTGTTCAGGGGCGGTATGCAGGTTTCGAAAATGACGTCTTGCCGGAAACTGTCGGCGCCGATGCGACGGATCATGGTCGCCTGCATCGCCGGTGCGTCGCCCGTGACAACGAACATACGACCGCCGGTGGTGAGACTTTGTTTCGCATTTTCCGGACAAAGCGGCAATGAGCCGGTGAAAACGATGACATCGTAGGGCGCCTGGGTCGGCCAGCCGTCGGCGCCGTTGCCCACTTCCAGCGTCACATTGTCGATGCCGGCACGGTTCAGGCGCTCGCTGGCGGCGGCGCTCAGGGCCGGGCTCTGTTCGACGCTGACCACGGATTTTGCCGATTTCGCCAGCAGCGCGGTGAGGTAGCCGCTGCCGGTGCCGATCTCCAGCACCTTGTCGGTCGGCTTGATTTCCAGCGACTGCAGGATGCGGCCTTCCAGTTTGGGCGAGAGCATGGACTGACCTTCGCCGATGGGAATCTCGATGTCGGCAAACGCCAGACCGGTGTATTGCGGCGGCACGAAATCCTCGCGCGGCACGGCTTTCAGGAGGTCCAGCACCTTGGTGTCGAGCACCTCCCACGGGCGGATCTGCTGTTCGATCATGTTGAAGCGGGCCTGCTCGCGGGAGTCGAGGTGGATTTGGTCGGTTTGCATGGTGATTTTTCGGGCCGAAAAAATAATCGTTCGATTATAGCCCAAGCCCATGACAGATTTAACCTGCATGTTGGCCGCTTTTGACTGCGCAGCGCAGCGTGATGCTGCGGCCCGGGTCAGGAGGTGCTTGGGGCATGGCGCCATGCCTTGGGTGGCCGGCCGCTGCGGAGGCAGCAGGTTGCCGGCAGGTTCGGGTTTACGTGTTCGCGTCCGTTGACGCCTCATCCGCGTTGCCGTAGGTGCCGAGTTTGTACCAGAGCGAGCGCTCACTGATACCGAGCAGGCGGGCGGCCTTGCTTTTGTTGCCCTGCGTTTGGCGCAGCGCGGCTTCGATCAGGGATTTCTCCAGCGCGCTGACGGCCTCCGGCAGTTTCGGCAGCGTGGCGTCCGCGTCGGCCGGCGGGATGGGCAGCGTATCGCTCCCCGTCTGTTGCAGGAGGTCGGCCGGCAGGTGCCGCAGGCCGATGCTGCCGCTGCTGCACATGATGGCGGCGCGCTCGAGCACGTTGACCAGCTCGCGCACGTTGCCGGGCCAGCGGTATTGCTGCAGGGCCTGCAACGCATCGCCGTCGAGCTCGAGATGGCGCGGCTGCAGGAAGTGTCTCGTCAGCAGCGCGATGTCGTCGCGCCTTTCGCGCAGCGGCGGCAGATCGATCCTGAAGACATTGAGCCGGTAGTAGAGGTCTTCGCGCAGTTTGCCTTCTGCCACCGCCTGCAGCGGGTCGCGGTTGGTGGCGGCCAGTACGCGGATGTCGACAGCGATCGGCCGGTTGCTGCCGAGCCGCTCGATGACGCTTTCCTGCAGGGCGCGCAGCAGTTTGGCCTGCAACGCCAGCGGCATCTCGGTCACTTCGTCGAGGAACAGCGTGCCGCCGTCGGCCAGTTCGAACTTGCCGATCCGCTCCTTGACCGCGCCGGTGAAGGCGCCGCGCTCATGCCCGAACAGCTCGGATTCCAGCATCTCGGCCGGGATGGCGGCACAGTTGACGGCGACGAACAGCGATTTGCTGCGCGGCGAGCGCTGGTGGATGGATTGCGCCACCAGTTCCTTGCCGGTGCCGGTTTCGCCGACGATGAGCGTCGTCGCCTTTTCCGGTGCGACTTGGGCGATGGCCTGCTTGACCTTCTGCATGGCGGTGCTTTCGCCGATCAGCTGCTGTCCGCCCGGCGTGACTTCCTCGCGCAGGAACTGGTTCTCGATCTTGAGCCGGCTGACAGACAGTGCGCGGTCGATGGCGATCTCCAGCGTTTCGAGGTCGAACGGCCGCAGGATGTAGTCGGAAGCCCCCAGTTTCATGGCAGCGACGGCGGTGGCGATCTCCCCTTGCGCGGTGACGATGATGACCGGCGTCTCCAGCCCGTCCTCGCGCATGGCCTCGAGCAGTTTGAGGCCGCCCATGCCCGGCATGTGCAGGTCGCTGACGACGAGGTCGATGCCGCCCTGGCGCAACAGCCCCAGTGCCTCGCGGCCGTCGCCGGCCAGCACCGGCTGATAGCCCGCCTGCTTGAGGCTGATCTCCAGCAGGCGGCGCATGCTGGGTTCGTCGTCGACGGCGAGGATGCGCTTCAGTTCGGTCAAGTTGCTTCCTTCAGGTTCGGTAGTCGCAGGCGGAATTCTGCACCCTGCATGGCGCTGACGCCAACCGTGATCTCGCCGTGGTGGGCGGCGGCGATCTGGCGGGCGATGGCGAGACCGAGGCCGAGGCCGCCGCTGCGCTTGGTGTAGAACGGGTCGAACACCTGCTCGCGCTGGTCGGTCGGGATGCCCGGGCCGTTGTCGGCGACGCGCACTTCCACGCCCTGTGGCAGCCGTTCGACGCTGACGCTAATCTTGCCTCCCTCGGGCAGGATCTGGATGCCGTTCAGCAACAGGTTGAGCAGCACCTGCATGATCTGCTCGCGGTCGCATTCCGCCATCGCCGGCTGTTCCGCCTCGCAGTCGAGGGCTATGGACTTTTTCTGCGCCTGCGGGCGCAGCATGGCGACCGCCTGCCGCGTCAGTTCGGCGATGTCGGTGGGGGCGAACTCCGGCTGACGCGGCCGCGCGGAGTCGATCAGGGTCGATACCAGTTTGTTCAGGCGTTCCGTCTCCGAGATGATGAAGCCGCAGACTTCGCGCCCTTCCTGGCTGAGACCGGGTTCGCGCAGCAGTACCTGGGCCGATGAGCGCAGGATGCCGAGCGGCGTCCTTACCTCGTGGCTCATGGCGGCGGCCATCTCTCCGACCACGGCCAGCTTGGCGGCGCGCGTCAGATGCTCGCGCGAACGCTCCAGATCCTCGATCATCTGCGCGAAGGCGCCGGACATGGCGTCGATCTCGGCCGGCCCCCCGGCCGGTGGCCGCAGGTTGCTCGGCGAGCGGATGAAGCGGTTGGCGAAATCGGTCAGTTTCAGCAGCGGCCCGCTGATGGTGCGCGCCACCGGAATGGCGATGAAACTGGCGAGCAGGAGGGTGATGACCAAGAGGCCGATGAAGATCAGCCCCATGCGGCGGATCGGTTCCAGCGCCTCGTCACGGTGCTGTGAAAAGGTGACCTTCCAGCCGTTGTTGGTCATTCCCTGGAAGCCCTGGGTCGTCGCGCTGGCCGAGATACGGGCCTTGACCGCGTTCTGCCAGAGCCGGGTGGCGGCGATGGTCTCGCCCTGCTCGTCGAGCAACGCAGCCGAGGTGCGGCCGGAGACCGCGCCGGCGAGGACATCCTCGATCTCGGACCAGCTGAATTCAGCCACCAGGATGCCGATGGGCTGCGCTTCGATCGTGTCGTGAATGACGCTGCTCATCTGCATGACGCCCTGCTGCGGGCGCGTGAAATGGACGTGGCCGCCGGCGATGGTGATCTCCAGCCATTGCGGCCGCAGTTTCAGTCCGGAACCGAGTCTGGCGGCATCGCTGGAGGCGATGATGCGACCCTGCAGGTCGGTGACGTGGAGGCCGCGATAGACCTGGCGGTAACTGGTCTTCAGTTCGGCCAGAAAGCGTGACAGGCGTTTGTCGATGTCGCCGATACGGGCGTCCTGCATCACTTCCAGCTTGTGCCAGGAGGCGATGTTCTGCAGGCGCTCGAACATCATGCGGTCGATATCGTCGGCACTGGCGATGGCGCGGGTCTCGAGATCGTGCTGGATCTCGGTCTTGAGCGCGGTGCGCGCCTCGTAAAAGGCCAGCCCGGTGATCAGCGTGGTCGGCAGCAGGCTGGTGAGCAGAAAGGCTCCCAGCAGCAGATGGCGGATGGGTAGTCTGCTCAGTTGCATGCAGGGTTCAGCTGGGCGAGGATGCGTGGCATGGCAATTGCATCGAATCCGGATTTATTGGGATGAACAAGATTAGAATGTCGGCCAACACATGGCAAGAACATGGTGAAAATATGATGCTCATGAAATCAGCGCGATGCGCGAAAGCCGGGAGATACGTCTGCGCCGTCTGGCTGGCGGCCTGCCTGTTCGCGCTGCCGTTGCAGGCGGCGGAGTCAGGCACATCGAGCGAGTCGCAGGCGGGTTTCTGGGATGGCTTCAAGCTCGGCGGCTACGGCAGCGCCGGCATCATCGTGCCGCGCCACGAGAAAACCGAGGTCGGCATCAACGAGCTGAGCCTGATCGTGACCTGGGAAGGCGATAGCCGATTCAAGTTTTTCTCCGAGCTGGAGTTGGAGCATCCGGTGACTTGGCGCGAGGGC
>JAVEWT010000059.1:0-11061 GCA_034004425.1 Methylophilaceae bacterium | reverse complement strand
CCATCCGCAGAAGGCGTTTGCACCGTCAGGCTGACATGCAGCCAGCTCTTTAGCGGCAGTTTTTTCAGCTTGTCCAGCATCTGCTGCGGTTCAGACCTTTGCAGCATGGGGTACCAGACGATATAGGTGCCGGTGGCGAAGCGTGTCAGGCTGTCCTTCAGCATGTCGACCACGCGCTGATAATCTCTTTTTTCCTCGTAGGGCGGGTCGATCAGCACGACGGCGCGGCGCGGCGGGGGAGGTAGCAGGGCCTTGATGCCGGCAAAACCGTCCTGCGCTTCCGTCATGACCTGGCGGTTGTTGGGCGCAAGACCCAGCGCCTTGAACGACTGGTTCAGCAATTTATAGTCGTTGGGATGCAGTTCGAACAGGCGCAGGCGGTCGTCCGGACGCATGGCGCGGTAGGCCAGCGCGGGCGAGCCGGGGTAATGTCTAAGCGCATGGTCCGGGTTGAAGCCGCGGATCAGTTCGACATAATCAGCGATGGTCCGCGGCAGATCCCGGACATCCCATAGCTGGCCGATCCCGCCGGCGAATTCCGCATTCTGCGTCGCATAGCCTTTGTCCAGCGCGTAACTGCCGGCGCCGGCATGGGTGTCGATATACCAGAAAGGCTTGTCCTTTTGCGCGGCATGTTTCAATACCTGCAGCAGGACCATGTGTTTCAGCACGTCGGCATGGTTGCCGGCGTGAAAGGCGTGACGATAACTGAGCATGCAAGGTTTTTCTGGGTGTTGGTTGACGGATGCCGGGCAGTAGCACTACTCGATGATGCCGCAGGCGATGCGGGCACCGCCGCCGCCCAGCGGCTTCGGATCATCGCTATAGTTGTCGCTGCCGGCGTGAATGATGATGGCCCGGTCGATGACATCGGCGATTTTGAGTTTTGGAGCGACGACGGACCGGGTGGCCGTGCCGTCTTCGGCAACGAGCAGTGCCGGCAAATCGCCGGCATGACCGCCGCCTGCCGGGCCGGCATGTTTGCCGCTATGTGTCGGGTCGTAGTGGCCGCCGGCGCCGAGCCCGGCGACTTTCTTGCCGTCCTTTTCCAGCGTGGCGCAGTTCGGATTCTCGTGGATATGGAAACCGCGTTCGCCAGGGGGCAGTTCTGCCAGATCCGGTGTGATGACCAGTCCCTGGTCACTGTCCGCCAGCTTGATGATGCCGATGATCTTGCCGACCCCGGCCTCGCTGATGGCACGAATGGCGACGACCTTGTCTGCGGCCATCGCCGGCAGGCTGCTCAACAGGAAAATGGCGATAAGAAGGCGACTGGGTTTCATGATGCGTTTCCTCGTATTGAATTGACGACGATTGTCTGACCACGGATGCGACATTGTATTCCATTCGGTTCGCAAGTTCCGCGCGCGATGGTCAACCGATGCCGGCAGTTGTCGTTTGAACAGGGGCAGTATCTCGATACGACATGAAAGGATCATGCAATGACATTGAGCAAAATACTTGGCATCACGGTAGCCGTCGCGGCTTTGGGCATCGGTAGTGTCTATGCCAACGAGTCTGCGGAAGCGGTCAAGTCCCACAAAGCCGAGCGCGGCTGGCAGGTCGATGCCGATCAGGATGGCAAAATCAGCTACGACGAGTTTCGTGCCGCGCAACAGAAGCGCATGGAGCATCACTTCAAGCGCATGGACGCCAACGGCGACGGCTTCGTCGACCAGTCCGAAAAGCAGGCCATGCATGAAAAGTGGGGCCACATGCGCAAGGTGAGAGCCGAGCGTTGCCAGAAGCCGGAAGATGGCAAGACCTATTAACCCCGTCCATTTTTGATTGCGACCAACAGGCACCCGTAGCGGGTGCCTTTTTCTTTTCTGTCGCTGGCGCGTGCATCAGACATAATTATCGCCGCTCGCATTGGAGACTTGCGGCGGGGCTGCTAGCATTACGCACTATGACACACCATCACGACCATTCCCATGTGTCCGGTCATCACGGACGCGACGTTCTCCTGCTACCCTTGCTGTTGACCGCCGGTTTCGCCGTCGTTGAAGCGCTGGGCGGCTGGCTGACCGGTTCGTTGGCGCTGCTGGGGGATGCCGGTCACATGGCTTCGGACGCCGCTGCGCTGGCGCTGGCATGGTTAGGCGCCTGGCTTTCGCGCAAGCCGGCCAATGCCAGACATACTTATGGTTTCCTGCGTGCCGAGGTGCTGGTGGCGTTGCTCAACACCCTGATCATGCTGGGCGTGGTGGTCGCCATCGTGCTTGAAGCCATCGAGCGCATGCAGTCACCGCAGCCCGTCGCCGCCTCCGGTGTCATGCTGATCGCCTTCGTCGGCCTGCTGATCAATCTTTTTGTGGCGCGACACCTGCATCGCGGACAGAGCACAATCAATCATCGTGCCGCGTTGCTGCACGTCATGGGCGACCTGCTCGGATCGGTGGCCGCGCTGACGGCCGGCGCCGTCATCTACTTTACCGGCTGGACGATGATCGATCCCTTGCTGTCGCTCTTCATTGCGCTGCTGATCCTCGTTTCCACGCTCCGTCTCCTGCGCGAGGTCGTGCACATGCTGATGGAAGGCGTTCCGGCCCATCTCGATCTGGATACTATCCGCCAGCGGCTGATGGCGAATGCCGGCGTGGAGGACGTGCATCATTTGCGCGTCTGGTCGCTGTCGAGCCAGGTGACGGCATTGTCGGCGCATGTCGTGGTCGGACAGGAGAGCGCATGGCCGCATATACTGCAGGCCATGCGCCGCGTGTTGTCAGATGAGTTCCATATCCAGCATGTCATCCTGCAGCCGGAGTTCAACCATGCCGGTCGCCAGGATGCAGACGGTTGTTGGCTGACCGAAAAGCCGGATGGACAGGAGTGAGGCTGGTCGATGACGCAGACATTTGACATGGAATGCCGCCGCTGTGCCCGGCTGGCCGGCTTTCTTGACGAGGTGAAGCTGCAGCACCCGGACTATTTCGCGCGACCGGTGCCGTCTTTCGGTGCCGAGCAGCCTAAGCTGCTGATCGTCGGACTCGCGCCCGGCATGCATGGCGCCAATCGCACCGGGCGACCTTTTACCGGGGATTATGCCGGCGTGCTGCTGTACCAGACACTGCACAAGTTCGGCTATGCCAGTGCCGCGGTTTCGCTTTCTGCGGACGACGGTCTGCAACTGCAGCATTGCCGTATCACCAATGCGGTCAAATGCCTGCCGCCCGAGAACAAGCCGACCGGCGCCGAGATCAACGCATGCAACCGTTATCTGGCGGCGGAGATCGCCAGCCTGCCGAACGATGTAGTGATCCTCGCGCTGGGCAATGTCGCCCACCAGGCCGTGCTGAAGGCGCTCGACCTGAAAGCCGCTGCCTGCAAGTTCGGGCACGGCGCGCGGCACGAACTGCCGGATGGTCGCATACTCTATGACAGCTATCATTGCAGCCGCTACAACACGCAGACCCGGCGGCTGACCGAAGCCATGTTCCACGCCGTATTCGAATCCATACAACAGGAAACAAGGAGATAGACATGCCTTACATCAACGTCAAACTGGCCGGTTCCCTGACGCGAGAGCAGAAGGACAAGATCGCCAAGGAAATCACCGATACCATGGAGCGCATCGCGCACAAGCCGAAGTCCTATACCTACATCGTGTTCGATGAGGTGAAGGAGGAGAACTGGGCAGTCGCCGGCGACTTGCTCGACGAGTGAAAATTCCAGCCTTGACCACCGGACGGCAGGGGCCATCAGCGCGAAAGCGATGTCCCGTGTCCGGCTATGCCCGCTGATACCGCAGAACCATCCATGAGTTTCGATCCCAAGCCCGTTCTCAAGACCTTGCCCAATCTGCCCGGCGTCTATCGCATGATCAATGCGCAGGACGAGGTGATTTACGTCGGCAAGGCCAAGGACCTGAAGAAGCGGGTGTCGTCGTATTTCGTCAAGACGCTGGCCAGTCCGCGCACGCGGCTCATGGTCAGCAACATCGCGCGCATCGAGACCACGGTGACGCGTTCCGAAGCGGAAGCGCTGCTGCTCGAGAACAATCTGATCAAGGGCTTCATGCCTCGCTACAACGTGCTGTTTCGCGATGACAAGTCCTATCCGTACATCGTGCTGACCGGAGACGAGTTTCCGCGACTCGCGTTCCACCGCGGCACGCAGCGCAAGGGAAATGAATATTTCGGGCCGTTCCCCAATGCGGTGGCGGTGCGCGAGAGCATCCAGCTCTTGCAGAAGGTGTTCCGTCTGCGCACCTGTGAGAACACCGTGTTCGCCAACCGCTCGCGCCCCTGCCTGCAATACCAGATCGCTCGCTGCACGGCGCCCTGCGTCGATTACATCTCGGCCGAGGACTACCGGCGCGACGTGCAGCATGCCGCGCTGTTCCTGCAAGGGCGCGAACAGCAGGTCATGCAGGAACTGGAAAGCAAGATGATGGAGGCGGCAGAGCGCCAGGAATACGAGTTGGCGGCGGTCTACCGCGACCGCATGCAAAGCCTGCGTCAGGTGCAGGCGCGTCAGTTCGTCAGCGATTTCAACGTCAACGATGCCGATATCGTCGCCTGTGCCGAGCAGGGCGGCGAGTACTGCGTCAACCTGGTCATGATCCGCGGCGGCCGGCATATCGGCGACAAGAGCTTCTTTCCGAAGAACGCCGACGGTTGCGACATCGAGGCGCTGACCGAGGCTTTCCTCGAACAGCATTACGTCGGCCAGAAGATGCCACCGCTCATCATCGTCGGCGTGGCGATCGACACCGCGGCACTGGAGGAGGTGTTCAGCGAGCAGGCCGGGCGCCGCGTGCGCATCGTGACCCGCGCCATCGGCGACAAGAAGGTCTGGCTGAAGATGGCGCAGACCAATGCCGAACTGGCCCTGCAGCAGCGCACCGCTACGCAGGCGGGCCAGCAGGCCCGGCTGCAGGCGCTGCGGGATGCGCTCGACCTCGCCGACAGTACAGAGCGCATCGAATGCTTCGACATCAGCCACACCATGGGCGAGGCAACGGTGGCATCCTGTGTCGTGTTCGACAGGGGCGCCATGCAGAACGGCGAATACCGGCGCTACAACATCAGCGGCATCACGCCTGGTGACGATTATGCCGCCATGCGCGATGCGCTGACGCGGCGCTACAAGAAGGTGGCGGCAGGCGAGGGCAAGATGCCGGATCTGATCTTCATCGATGGCGGCAAGGGTCAGCTCGGTGTCGCCGTCGAGGTGCTGCGCGAGGTCGGCCTGTCCGATATTCAGCTGGTCGGTATCGCCAAGGGCGAGGAGCGCAAGCCGGGGCTGGAGCAGATGTTTTTTGCCGACCGCGATACGCCGGTCAGTCTGAAAAAGGACCATCCCGGGTTACACTTGCTGCAGCAGATACGCGACGAAGCACACCGCTTTGCCATCACCGGCCATCGGGCGCGGCGCGGCAAGGCCCGTATGCATTCCTCGCTGGAGGACATCGCCGGCATCGGTGCCAAGCGCCGCCAGCGCTTGTTGATGCGGTTCGGCGGGCTGGACGGCGTCAGGAATGCCAGCGTCGATGAACTGGCGCAGGTGGACGGCATCAGCCAGCAGCTGGCCGAAAAGATTTACGAAGAATTGCATTGAGTGCGGATGCATATGACAAGGAGCCGCTTGAAATGAACTGGAATATTCCCAACAGCCTGACTTATCTGCGTATCCTGCTGATACCGGTGTTCGTCGGTATTTTCTACATGCCTGCCGATGTTATCGACCCGCACTGGGTCAATTTCACGGCCACGCTGATCTTCGCTCTGGCCGCTATCACCGACTGGTTCGACGGCTATCTGGCCCGCGCGCTGAACCAGACATCCGCTTTCGGCGCTTTTCTCGACCCGGTAGCGGACAAGCTGATGGTAGCTGCGGCATTGATCGTGCTGGTTGAACTGGAGCGGACCGGCGCCATCATCGCCCTCATCATCATCGGCCGCGAGATCGCAATCAGCGCCTTGCGCGAGTGGATGGCCGGTCTCGGCGAGCGCAGCAGTGTGGCTGTCGCCAGTCTGGGCAAGATCAAGACGGCTGCGCAGATGGTCGCCATCCTGTTGTTGCTCTACTACGATCCGGTCGGACCGGTCGATATAAAATTTTTCGGTGAGCTTCTGATTTATGTCGCAGCATTTTTGACATTGCTGTCAATGGCTTACTATCTGAAGGCCGCCTGGCCTCAGATGCGGGGTAAAAAATAAGCTGAAAACGGTGTTGACACCTCCGTGAAAATCGCTAAAATGCTGCCTTCTTCACACAACGCGGGAATAGCTCAGTTGGTAGAGCGCAACCTTGCCAAGGTTGAGGTCGCGAGTTCGAGACTCGTTTCCCGCTCCAAATTCCAGAAAAGGGAAAGCATGCAAAGTTTGCTTTCCCTTTTTTGCTAAAGCCTGACTGATTCAAGGTACGGCGCGTTAGCAAAGTGGTTATGCAGCGGCCTGCAAAGCCGTTTACGCCGGTTCGATTCCGGCACGCGCCTCCAAACTCTTTCCCTTGTTCGTTTCCATGGATGGTCATCATGTCCATGCCGCTTCGCTTGCTTCTGTTTTATCCGACTCTCACCTGATTCATCTGTGCGGCATTAACCTGCCGGCATTCTTCGGTTAAACTGGAATTCATTGAATGCCCTGACGGGTGCTGAATACTGTTGGCCCGGATTTTGCTGTATCTGTAATTGCTGTAAGAGTAATATGGCGTTCATGCCCGACGCATGAACGCACGGATTGTTTTGCTAAAAATTTAAAAAGACCTAAAGCATGCAAACAACAGACCCGATGAAGCAGAGGCCTGAGGAGAAGCCGGACGATTTGCTCGAATCGTTGCTCTATCTCTGCGACCTTTATGAAGTCTCTACCACCCGCGACGCGATGTTATCGGGCCTGCCGCTGGTGGATGGGCGTCTGACGCCGGATTTGCTTAGCCGCGCGGCATCCCGGGCGCGACTGACTTGCAAGATCCACCGCTTGGCCCTGAGTCAGATCCCTACCGAGTTCTACCCTGCGATCCTGCTGCTCAAGGGCGAGGGCGCTTGTCTGTTGCTGGGCTGGGACGAGGGGCGTCAGAACGCACGGGTGATTCTGCCGGCTATCGGCGAGGCCGAAATCCTGCTGTCCACCGATGAGTTGCAGAACCGCTACGATGGCTTTGTAGCGGTGCTCAAGCCGAAGTACCGCTTTGACCAGCGTGCGCCGTCCGTCGGCAACGTCAAGCTGCAGCACTGGTTCTGGGGCGTATTGTCGGAGAACGGCCGCATCTATCGTGACATCATGATGGCGGCATTCCTGATCAACACCTTTGCCCTGGCGCTGCCGCTGTTTACGATGAACGTCTACGACCGCATCGTGCCGAACAAATCGGTCGAGACGTTGTGGATGATGGGCTTCGGCGTCGCCTTGATTATCATCGGCGATTTCATCCTGCGCACGGTGCGCGGCTACTTTCTCGACTGGGCCAGCCAGCGCGTCGATGTCAAGTTGTCTTCCCGCATCATGGAGCAGGTGCTGGGCGTGCGCATGGAGAAGCGGCCGACCTCGGTCGGCTCCTTTGCCTCCAATCTGCGTTCCTTCGAGACTGTCCGGGATTTCATCACTTCCGCCACAATTACGACATTCATCGATATTCCGTTTGCGCTGATTTTCATTGCCGTCATGGCCTGGATCGCCTGGCCGATGATCATCCCTGTGGTTTTCGGCGGCATCATCATGCTGGTGTATGCGCTCAGCGTGCAGGCCAAGATGCACGAATTGTCCGAAACCATGTACCGCGCCAGCGCCATGCGCAATGCGACGCTGATCGAGAGCCTGGTCGGACTCGACACGGTCAAGGCCATGGGCATAGAAGGCACCATGCAGACCCGCTGGGAGCGCAGCACGGCCTTCCTCTCGGAAGTCGGCGGCAAGCTGCGCCTGCTGTCTTCAACCATCAATAACGGCTCAATGGGGCTGCAGCAGTTCATCACGGTCACCATGCTGTTGCTCGGGGTCTATCTGGTCATGAACGGCGACATCACCATGGGCGGCCTGATCGCCTGCACCATGCTGGCTTCACGCGCCTTGAGCCCGATCTCGCAGGCGGCCGGCCTGATGACGCAATACCACAATGCTTCGACCGCGCTGACATCGCTCGAAGGCATCATGAGCAATCCGGTCGAGCGCCCGCAGGACGCCGGCTTCCTCTCGCGCAGCCGGTTCCGCGGCGATATCGAATTCCGCGAGGTGACCTTCAACTATCCGGAGTCCGAGCAGAGTGCGCTGCACAACGTGTCGTTCCGCATCCGCGCCGGCGAGCATGTGGCGATCCTCGGTCGCATGGGTTCCGGCAAGACCACGCTGCACAAACTGATTCTCGGCCTCTATCAGCCGACCAGCGGCGCAGTGCTGGTCGACGGCATCGACATCCGCCAGCTGGATCCGGCCGAGTTGCGCCGCAATATCGGCTATGTGCAGCAGGACACCAATCTGTTCTTCGGCACCATGCGCGACAACATTGCGCTGGCGGCACCGCACGCCGAGGACGAGGCCATCATCCAGGCGGCCAGGGTCGGCGGGATCGACGATTTCATCGATCAGCATCCCAATGGCTACGACATGGCGATCGGGGAGCGCGGCGAGACATTGTCGGGTGGCCAGCGGCAGGGCGTCGGCATCGCCCGCGCCATCATCAATCACCCGCCCATCCTGTTGTTGGACGAGCCGACCAGTTCCATGGACCATTCCTGCGAGGAACTGGTCAAGCAGCGCCTGAAGGAAGAGTCGGCCGGCAAGACCATGATCCTGATCAGCCACCGCTCATCGCTGTTCGACCTGGTCGACCGCATCATCGTCATCGACAGCGGCCGTATCGTGGCGGACGGTGCCAAGCAGGATGTCGTCAACGCGCTCAAGGCCGGCAAGATCGGCAAGGCATTGTAAGCGGCCGGAGCGAGAGCGATGAATGAACGCTTGTTTAATGTTGTCAGCGGCATCAACGGTTTCTTTCACCGCAATGCCTGGATCACGAAACCGGTGCAGCTGTTTCTGAACCGCTGGGCACCGAACAAGACCGAAGAAAATCCGACATGGAGCCAACAGATTGAGATTGCCATGCTAGAACAAAGTCCATTACGCGCACGCAAACTGCTCTACTGGGTGGCCGGCATACTGATCATACTGATTACCTGGGCCAACTTCACCGAGGTCGATGAAGTCACCCGCGGCGAGGGCCGTGTCATTCCTTCCGGTCAGGTGCAGGTCGTGCAATCGCTGGACGGCGGCATAGTGGCCAAGATACTGG
Source organism: Methylophilaceae bacterium (assembly GCA_034004425.1). Taxonomy (GTDB): domain Bacteria; phylum Pseudomonadota; class Gammaproteobacteria; order Burkholderiales; family Methylophilaceae; genus UBA6140. The sequence goes on along the minus strand of JAVEWT010000059.1, from coordinate 1,827 downwards.
TGGCGGAGGGCCAGACCGTGACGCAGGGCGATCCGCTGATACTGATCGACGAAACGCGTGCCGTCTCCTCCTTGCGCGAAAACCGTGCGCAATATCTGGCGCTGCTCGGCAAGGAATCGCGGCTGAAGGCGCTGACGTCCGGAACGGCGTTCGACCCGCCCAAGGAACTGATGGCCGAATTCCCGGAGATATACAGCCAGGAGCTCGCGCTCTATAACGCCAGCAGGGAAGAGCTTGCCTCGCAGATCGACATCGCGCGCCAGCAGTTGCGGCAGAAGGAGCGCGAACTGCAGGAGGTGCGCGCCAGTTACGCGCAGGCCGATCGCGGTTACCAGTTGACCATGAAGGAGCTCGAGGTGACGAAGCCGTTGCTGGCCAGCGGTGCCGTGTCCGATGTCGATATCCTGCGCCTCGAGCGTGATGCCTCCCGCCTGCTCGGCGACCGGGAACAGGCTGGTGCGCAGATTGGCCGCGTGCAGTCGTCGATCGCCGAAGCGCAACGCAAGATCGCCGAGGTCGAACAGACTCAGCTGAGCAAGATGCGCACCGAGCTGAACGAAACCACGGGCAAGCTGAACGCCCTGATGGCGACCAGCGAAGGCCTGTCGGACAAAGTCAATCAGGCCACTCTGCGCGCACCGGTCAATGGCAAGATCAGCCGCATGTACGTCAATACCGTCGGCGGCGTGATTCAGCCGGGACAGGAAGTGATCGAGGTCGTGCCTTCGGACGACGCGCTGGTACTGGAAACCAAGATACAGCCGAAGGATATCGCCTTCGTTACCCATGCGCAGAAAGCGACGGTCAAGCTGACGGCTTACGATTACACCATCTATGGCACGCTGGACGCCCGGGTCGAGAGCATCTCGGCGGACTCCATCATCGACGACAAGGGTAATGCCTTCTATATCGTCAAGGTGCGCACACTGGAATCCCGTCTGGGCGAAGGCTTGCCCATCATTCCGGGTATGGTGGCGCAGGTTGATATCATCACCGGCAAGAAATCCGTGCTGTCCTATTTGTTGAAGCCCGTGCTTAAAGCCAAGTCTTACGCTTTTACTGAACGATGATGCAGAATCTCTTCATTACATCCGGCGGCAAACTGCTCGCCGACTGGGAACGCGCTTTTCCTGCCGCGCAGGTCTTTGGAGCCGTCGATGCTGCCTTCCTCAAGCTTGCGAACAAGGCCAGAACCGTCATCTGGTTACATGCCGAAACCCCGCAGCAGGACGTTGGCGCGAGCTTGCGCCAAATATCGCAGAAGTTGCCGCAGGCGAGGGTAGTTGTGCTGTCGAATGCGCCGAGCCAGCAGCATGCCTTCGAAATGATGAGCGCCGGTGCCAGCGGCTATTGTCATGCCTACAGCGCGGCTACCGTGCTGAAGGAGGTGCGTTCCGTCGTTCAGCATGGCGGGCTCTGGCTCGGCCGTGAGTTGTTGCAGCAGTTGATCAATGTCAGCACCACACTGCTCAGCAATCAGCCGGACCAAGTGGCCGAGGCGCTGGATAAACTGACTGCGCGCGAGCGCGATGTCGCCATCGAAGCCGCCAAGGGCCTCAGCAACAAGGAGATCGCGCGTTTGCTGAACATCACCGAACGCACGGTCAAGGCACATATCTCCGCCTGTTTCGAACGTCTCAAGGTCAAGGACCGTCTGCAACTGGCGCTGATCCTCAACGACAAATCCTCGCGTCAGATCAACTGACTCCCTATTGTCCTTCGGGACAATGTTTTTCCCTTGCCAATCGGTGTCTAATGGCACCATCTGCTGCAATTGCGTGCAGCAATTGCAGATCGTTTGCCGAATTTGAGGAGTAGTGAATATGG
>JAVEWT010000058.1:0-11147 GCA_034004425.1 Methylophilaceae bacterium | reverse complement strand
GTTCTGGGATGTGTTCGGCGCCAAGGGGCACCCAATGCGTACGACCGTGGCGGAACTGGGGCCGCTGTTGCTGGCGCGCATGCTGAACCTGAACGAGGTGCAGGGCGGGGTGTTGACGGCGGTGTTCCGCATCGCCGACGATCGCGGCTGGCTGCTGCTGGACCTGAAGGATCTGCGCGCCATGTTGCAGCATGCGGCGGAGAATTCCAGCCAGTACACTGCCGAATACGGCAACATTTCCACCGCCAGCGTCGGTGCCGTGCAGCGCGCGCTGCTGCAGATGGAGCATGAGGGCGCGGACCAGCTGTTCGGCGAACCGGCGCTGAACCTGCACGACATGCTGCAGACCGATAATCGCGGTCGCGGCTTCATCAATATCCTGGCGGCGGACAAGCTTTACAATTCGCCGCGCGTCTATGCCTCGCTGCTGTTGTGGGTGCTCTCCGAGCTGTTCGAGCAGTTGCCGGAGGTGGGCGACCCGGAAAAGCCCAAGCTGGTGTTTTTCTTCGACGAGGCGCACCTGTTGTTCAACGACGCGCCCAAGGCGCTGATGGACAAGATCGAGCAGGTCGTGCGCCTGATCCGCTCCAAGGGCGTCGGCGTCTATTTCGTCAGCCAGAATCCGCTGGATATCCCCGAGGTGGTGCTGGGACAGCTCGGCAACCGCGTGCAGCACGCGCTGCGCGCCTTTACGCCGCGCGACCAGAAGGCGGTGCGGGCAGCGGCGGAGACTTTCCGCAGCAATCCGGAGGTGGATGTGGCGACCGCCATCACCGAGCTGGGGGTGGGCGAGGCGCTGGTGTCCATGCTGGACGAAAAGGGCAGGCCGCATCCGGTCGAGCGCGCCTTCATCTGCCCGCCGGGCAGCCGCATCGGCGTGGCGACCGATGCCGAGCGCGATCAGGTCATGCGCAATTCGCTGATCTACGGACATTACGAAAAGGCGCTGGACCGCGAATCGGCATACGAGATACTCAAGGCCCGTGCGGCCGAAGCTGCTGCCGAGGCGCAGGCCGCTGAAGCGGAAGAACAGGAAGCCGCAGCCGCCAAAAAGCCGGCCGGCAGGCCGCGCGATACGCTGGTGGAAACCGTGGCGAAGACGGCCGCGCGCACCATCGGCTCCGAGTTGGGCAGGCGGCTGATACGCGGCGTGCTGGGCTCGCTGTTGGGCGGCAGGAAATAGAAACAGCGGGTGCGTGCACCCGTTCTTTTGGAATTTGAATCAAAGCTGCATGGAAACCATACAACGGGCCGGCCAGGCCGAGCAGACCATCAACAAATCTCGTTTCATCGCGCTTGCCGCGCATTGCGCCAACGAGCGTGAAGTGCTGCAGATGCTGAAGAAAATGGCGTCTGAGCATCCGCATGCCAATCACTTGGCGTTCGCCTACCAACTGAAGACGCCGGGCGGCATCGTGCAGCGCATGAACGATGCGGCCGAGCCTTCCGGCACGGCGGGGCGCCCCATCCTGCAGCACATCGAAGGCCAGGGGCTGGTCAATGTCTGCGTCGGTGTCATCCGCTATTACGGCGGCATCAACCTCGGCACCGGCGGCCTGGCGCGGGCCTACGGCGGCACGGCCAAGCTGGCGCTGGATGCGGCGGTGCGCATGCCTTATGTCGAAATGGGGGAGATCGGGCTGGAGATGGATTACGCCAGTTTTGACGGTTTCTGCCGCGAGGTGGAAAAGCTCAACGGCCGCATTCTGGACAAGCAGTTCGACGCCAGTGTCCGCGTACGGGCTTCGGTGCCGGCCAGCGATGCGGCGGCGCTGCAGGCCAAATACCAGCGGCGCTAAGGTGTTTCAACACTAAGACCCACCACCGCGCCGGTTTAGCTTCAGTCCTGTTTCCCGGTTTTGCCGGTTTGGGCGGATTGGCTTGCCTTGTGCCTGATCTGGTTCGCTTTCGACCGGTTGGCGACGGAGGTGTATTTGGCGCCAACATGCACCTGGTTGCGCTGGCGCGCCAGTTCGATCTGCTTCTGACGTTCCGCCAGCGCGCGTTTCTTTTCCTCGCTCACCTTGCCGTGACAATGCGGACAACTGATGCCCTGCACGAATAATGGCGACTGGCGTTCTTCCGGGCTCAGCGGATAGCGGCAGGCGCGGCAGAACTCGTAATCGCCCGGCTGGAGACCGTGACCGACCGAGACCCGCTCGTCGAATACGAAACATTCGCCTTCCCACATCGATTGCTCTGCCGGCACGGTCTCCAGATACTTGAGGATGCCGCCCTGCAGGTGATAGACCTCATCGAAACCGAGGCTGCGCATGTAGGCGGTGGATTTCTCGCAGCGGATACCGCCGGTGCAGAACATGGCGACCTTGGGTTTTTCCTTCAGGCTCGGGTTCTGCGCGACCCAATAGGGCAGTTCTGAAAAGCTGCGGGTCTTGGGGTTGATGGCGCCCTTGAAGGTGCCGATATCGACTTCGTAATCGTTGCGCGTGTCGATCAGGATGACGTCCGGGTCGCTGATCAGCGCGTTCCAGTCTTCCGGCTTGACGTAGGTGCCGGCCATTTCGCTGGGTTTCACTTCCGGCACGCCGAGCGTGACGATCTCCTTTTTAAGCTTGACCTTGAGCCGGTAGAACGGCTGCTTGTCCGACCACGATTCCTTGTGCTCGAGATCGGCCAGCCGGCCCTTGAATATGTCGGCCGTGTGCAGATAATCCAGCACGGCGCGGATATCGGCTTCCAGTCCGGCGATCGTGCCGTTGATGCCTTCTTCCGCCAGCAGCAGGGTGCCGGTGATATTACGGGTTTCGCAAAAAGTCAGCAGCGGTTGCCGCAATTCGCGGTAATCGGGCAGAGAGACGAACTTGTAGAGCGCGGCGGTCAGATAGCGTGGCATAGGCGGTCGGCGGCAAACATCTGCATGGGTTGTGGAGGCGGGTTATCGGTCATCGAGCCGGATGTCGGCTTCCCAGGCATTGCCGTAGACCTTGCCGTTACGCGACATGATCAGCATCTGGTACATGCAGGTGAACCACATGAAGGCAGACGCAAGGCTGTAGCCGAAGCCGCCGATGATGGTGAACCAGGCGAATCCCGGATGCCATTTGGTCAGCCACCAGGAAAAGACATCGAGGATCAGGAAGGCGAACGGCAAGGCGATCGTGATTTCCTTCAGCCAGCGCGGCACGTTGACGGCCAGGCTGAAGATCAGCGCCATGAAAAAGAAGATGAAACTGATGCCGAACAGGTGAATGTGCGAGACGCGCGTCAGGTTCTGGATGCTGGCGCCTTCGTCGATGACGGCGGCTTTTTGCACGTCTTCATACTGCGTGAAGTTGGGGATGCCGGGAATCGTGCTGTGGCACTTGATGCAGTGCTGGGCAAACACCTCGCGGAAGCGCGGCTCCCACTCGGCTTCAGGCGCGCCCTTGCGCGCCCACTTGATGATCTCGGTGCGCACTTCCTGCGGTGCCTTGTCCTGCATGGAGCCGTTCAGCTTGGTTTCCAGCGTGGTGCCGTTGCGGTTGCCGTAGTAGCTGTAGACTACATCGTCCAGCGACAGGCCGACTTTGCCGTCGGCCATGCCGTGCGTCATCATGATCTGCAGGCCGGCCATGCAGAGGCCGAGCCCGATGACCAGCAGATAACCGATGAACAGCACTTTCAATGTCAGCGGCAGATTCGGGAGGTTGAGCCAGTTGGGGCCGTTGCGGTCGAACTTCATGAGGACGTTTGCTTTCCTTTAAAGGGTGGGTCTGTCGCTGCGCCGGATGCGGCATTTCTGCGGCATCCGGAAATTGACAGTCGAATACATTGTGTTCAGTTCGGCGATGACCTCATTGCAGGATGAGTATCTCGCCCTTGCCGTCGTTGGCGATATCGCCGGCATAGCGCTGCACGCGGTTGCTGTTCAGCGCGGCGAACTTGCTCGGCAGGACGCCAAAGGATTTGAACATCAGGCTGAGGAAAGGCAGCGTATGCGTGCCGCAATCCTGCAGTGTGGCGTGCATGGCTGGTTTGCGTGTCAGCAGCAGGGTGCCGCGGCGCATGCCGTAACCGACGTGATCGCCCACCGTGCCGAGCACGCCGATGGTACCGGCCAGCATGCGGGCCGCGCAGTAACTGCCCGCATTGCCTTCGATCAGCAGGATACCGCGACGCATCTGGTCGCCGACGCGGTCGCCGGCATTGCCGGTTACGATCACGATGCCGCCCTTCATGCCCTTGCGGTCACCCGGGATGGCGGCGGCCAGAAAGTCGCCGGCATCGCCGTGGATATGCAGCAGACCGCCGGACATGCCGCTGGCCGCATAGACGCCGGCGTTGCCGTGGATGTTCAGTGTGCCGCCGCGCAGCTGGAAGCCGGCATAGGCGCCGGCTGTGCCGTGTACCGTGATGCTGCCGCTCTGCATCTGCTGGCCGATGTAATCGAGCTTGTCGCTGCCGTTGGCGAACACGATCTGGCTGGCGTCATCGCCCTGCAGGTCGAAAGCCGCATCGACGCGCAGTTGTTGTTTGCCGTAGGGCAGGGTCAGGGCGGCGATCTCTGTCGTGTTTTTGCCGGCAAGACGGTCAGGCGTCAGCGCGGAAACATCCAGGCGCTGCTGTAATGCGGTTTTCAGGGTAAGGGTGAGGGCGCTCATGCTTGCACTCCTGGTGCCAGGTCGTTCAGGGTCGGGTCGGACATGATGTCGCGCAGGTGGTACTGGAACTGGCCCAACTTGCCGCCGTAGTTGCCGGCGGAGATGCGCTTGATGCCGTTTTCGGCGCCGAGCGCGCAGGCGGCGGCGATGCCGACACGGGTCGCCTTGCGGATATCGAGATCGGTCAGGCCGTCGATGACGATCTCCATGACCGACTCGATGTCGGGCGACAGTTCGGTTTTGGTCAGGCCCTTCAATGTCGGGCAGAAAGCGTCGTTGGTTGAGGCGAACATGGCCTTGTACTTGGAACCGACCTTGGAGCCGGAACGCACGACGCCGCCGGGGAAGGGCATGATGACGTTGGGAATCTTGCGCATGGCTTCGATCGCCGCTTCACAGGCGGCCAATGCCTGCGGTTGCGATTCTGCCAGCACCAGGAAATTGCCGCCGCCGACGGCGCGCACCATGCCGGTGGTTTCCTCGGTGATGAACTCGCCGTCCATGACCGGCACGCGCCAGTAGCGCTTGCCGCCGAACTGCTTGGATATCTGGTAACCGTCGCCGAAGAAGCGCAGGTTCTTGCCGAGGCTGATCGGGGTCACTTCCTCCTTGCTGCCTTCGATGCCGGAGAAAGCGGCGGCGGTCGGGCAGGTCAGCACGCACTGGCCCATGCGGGTTTCCAGTTGCTTCATCAGTACCGCGCTACCCATGGCAAACATGAGGATGGCCACGCCCGGACGGCCGTCCGGCGTCTGGTCGGGCGTCAGTTCCTTCTCGATGCCGGCTTCGACGCCGCAACCGATGACGGAAGTGGCGAAGCCGGTCATGGCGTTGGCGGCGTTGTAGGCCCATTTCAGGTTCTGCGCGGTGATGATGACGCGCGTGCCGCGCATGTTGAAAGCCTCGGCGAAGGTATCGTCGATGTGTACGCCGTTAATTATCATTGCATGGCCTTATGATAAGAGTCCAAGGGCATCATTGCGCAGCCTTGTGGTTTGAAGTCTAAAGAGATCGTCATTCGGATTTTTCCCGTCGGCCTTCGCATGCCTGCACAATTACCTTGCCGCGGCCGCCTTCGGCGATCTCGTCCTCGCGTACCTTGAAGTTCTCCATGCCGATGGTGTGATAACGGTCGAAGTATTTCTTCAGGTCCTTTTCGATGCCGCGGTCGAATTCGGGTTTGACCGTGTGCGTGCTGCCCCAGGTCACCTTGACCACCTCGCCGTTGCGCACCACCAGTTCGCCGTCCTTGAATACGTAATCCGGCTTGGCGAACATGGCTTCGCGGTCCGGCTGGTCGGTGTAGACGGTGATGTCCGCACCGGCGCCGACGCCGAGGTGGCCGCGGTCATGCAGGCCGACCAGCTTGGCCGCGCCGGCGCGGGTCATGATGGCGATCTCGTAGAGGCTGTATTCGCGGTCGATCGAGGTCAGCGTGCTCATGGCCTGCGCGTCGAGGTTGAGCTTGGTGAACATGTCGTTGCGGAAGCCCTTGTCCATCAGCAGGCGGATCAGGTGCGGGTAGCTGGTGAACGGCGCTCCGTTCGGGTGATCGGTGGTGAGGAAGATGCGCCACGGGTCTTCCGTCAGCAGGAAGATCTCGAGGCCGATGGCCCATTGCAGCGCATTGACGAAATTCTGATCCTTGTACTTGAAAGGCACCACGCCGCAACCGGCGTCGCACTCGATATCCATGATGACGGATTTCTTCGGGCTGCCGTGGCCGGCGTTGGCGAACTGGCGCATGTTGTCGCCGGAGGCGGTCACAGTCTGGCCGAACAGGATCTGGCCGACGTCGGCGGAGATGTTCTTGTGCTTGTTCAGCGCCTCGGCGATCGCGGCAGCGCCGGAGGAGAATTTGCGGTCGCCCTCGGTGCCGTAGCTGTGGAACTGGATGTGCGTCAGGTGCATGGGGTAGCCCTCGGAGGCGCCCATGGTCTTCAACGTGGTTTCCATGTTGCCGGGTACGCCGAGGTTGTTGGCGTGCACGTGCAGCGGATGCGGCACACCGAGTTCGTGCACGGCGCGGGAGAGCGCTTTCAGCACATCGCGCGGCGAGACTTGATAATGGCTGTTCAGTTCATCCAGGTCGAGCGCGCGCTGGTTGAACTTGAAGGCGTTGATGCCGCCCGGGTTGACCACCTTGATGCCGATGGCCTGGCTGGCGTGCAGCGTCCAGGCGACGTAATCGTTGATGGCGTTCTGGTCCTTCTTTGCCGTCAGCATGCGCAGGAAGTAATCATCGCTGCCCAGCATGGCGTAGCCGCCCTTGTCGATGATGGGCGTGTCGCCCATCTCCAGATGGGTCTGGCGCGCGTTGACCGGCATCATTGCAGGCTCGAATCCGGCCGTGTAGCCCATCTCGGCGTAGCGGTAGCCGGTGGTCAGGGTCGAAGGCGCGGCGTGGCCGCAGCCGGCGCGGCAATGTTCGGTGTGCGCGACCGGGTCGGCGCGGTGGTCTTCCGGCAGCATCATGCGGGCGATGTTGACCTTGCCGCCGCCGATATGGGTGTGCATGTCGATGGCACCGGCCATCACCACCTTGCCGCGCAGGTCGTATTCCCGGTCGATCTTCTCGCCGTTGTGCGGACGTTCGACGATGCGACCGTCGCGGACGTAGAGGTCCATGACCTTGCCGTCGATCTGGTGCGCGGGATCGTAGACCTTGCCGCCTGTCAGTTTAATCAGCATGTTTATTGATCCAGTTGTGTTGCAGTTTCGATCGCGTCAACCACTTCCGCCAGTGAAGGCAGCGAACTGGGGCGCAATGCAGTCAGTGGCAGCGTGACCGAGCTGTCGATGCGGAACATGGTGCCGGCATGGTCGAGGCCGGGGGTGCCGACCGGGATGAAGACCTCGGGCTCGCGCTCGAATTGCATGGCGGCGTGGCCGATGACGATGGTCGGCACATCAGTCGCCGGCGGCGTCTTGTCCGGGTGGAAACTGCTGATCCAGAGCAGCGCATCGGCTTCGCCATTCTCCAGCATGCGTCCTGCGTCGAACTGCCAGGGGTCGTATTCCGGGAAGCCTTTTTTCAGGCTGTTGCGTACCGGATAACCGCTGATCCAGGTGCTGGTCTGGTTGACGCTGTAGTCGCCCTCGCTGCCGCCGAGCGGCAGGCCGGAGGAACGGGTCTTCTCGTTGAGCTTGATCACGGTTTCCGTGATGTTCTGTACGGTGAGGTCGGCATGCGGGAAGCTGAAAGCGCTGCTGACCCAGGCGACGACGCTGTATTTTGCTGCCTGCAGACGCTCTGCGAGTTTTTCGAGCTCGGTGACCGCGATGCCACCGATGCTGGCAGCCTGCAGCCTCTTGCCGGCGACCAGTGCGCGCAGGGCGGCGGTGACTTCCGGCAGCTGTTCGAGGTCGCATTCCAGCACCGTGGGTTTTACGCCAGCGGGCGAAACGCCGTGCGAGGTGTCCAGTCCACGACCGCCCAGATAGATGACTTCACGTTTGGAAGTATCCTGGTCGAACATGGTTTCGCTGTTCCAGATGGTGCGTTCGAAGAAGCGCGGGTTGTAGCTGACGATATCGGTGCCGATCACGAGCAAGAGGTCGACGCGGTTGCGCACCTCGGTCAGCGTGGTCACCATCCAGCCCGAGTTCTGCACTACCAGCGTGTTGCGCAGGCTGCTGTAGCTGTTCATGTGGTCGAGCGTGGCGCCGATGCGGTCGGCCAGGCGCATGACTGCACGCGTGCCCTGCACCTCGGTGCCCAGCCCGGCGATCAGCGGCTGATTGGCCTTGGCCAGCAGGCCGGCTGCCCTGGCTACCGCATCCTGCAGGCTTGCCGGTTTGCCGTCTATACGCGGAACTGTTCGAGCCGGGACGCGCTGGAAGAACTGTACGCTTCTGGCACAGGCGTTGGCGCTGACACTGAGACTGCCGGAGGCGTCGCGCTTGATGGTCAGGTCGTCGCACAGCAGCCCGCAGGCAGGGCAGGCGACGTGCTCCAGAGTGGCGCTGCTTGAATGGCCTGTACTTTGCATTTCATTATCTCTCGTCAATGCGTCTGGATGGAGGAGTGGCCGGCGAGTGTTGCCAGTGCCGGTCTTGATCCAATGGATTATGCAAGCGGCTTGAAGTGATGGTCAATGCGGAATCACAGCCGAAAACCACGCTGATTTTAGCATTTGTCAGGCCCGGACTAAAGCCCGGTGCCTGCGGCGAGCGGCGATTCCGGGCGCGGCGTCGGCAGGCGCGGGAATTTGCAAGTTATCAAAGCCTTGTCTGCTGCGTTACAATTGCATTTTTTGATTCGCCCCCGAAGCATCCTCCTTTGCCAGACATGACCAGTGCCGATCCCGTTTTGCAGGAAGCCGTTCAGGTTTCGACCACCGCTCGTCTGCACATGGGCTTTTTCGACCTGCATGGCGGCCTTGGCCGGCGCTTCGGCAGCATCGGCGTTTCGCTGGACCGGCCGGGCACGGTGTTGACTGCCTGGCGCAGCGACCGCTTTAGTGCCGAGGGCCCGGGCGCGCAGCGCGCGGTGAAGGTGGCGGAAAAGATCGCGCACGCGCTCAAGCTCGACGGCGGCATGCACATGCGCTTGAGCGAGGTGATCCCGGAACATTCCGGCCTCGGTTCCGGCACGCAGATGTCGCTGGCGGTGGGGCTGGCATTGAACCGTCTCTATCAGCTCGACCTGATCCTGCGCGACGTCGCCGTACTGACCGAGCGCGGCGCCCGATCCGGTATCGGGCTTGGCACCTTTGCCGAGGGCGGTGTCGTCATCGACGGCGGCCGCGGTCCGCAGACGCTGGTGCCGCCGGTGATCGCCCGCGCCGACTTTCCGGAAGAGTGGCGCATCATCCTCATTTTTGACCACGCCGATGTCGGCGTGCACGGCAATGAAGAAGTTCAGGCTTTCCGCAGTCTGGGAGAGTTTCCTGCGGACGTGGCGGCCGAGCTTTGCCGTCGTGTTCTGATGCAGGCGCTGCCGGCATTGGCCGAGCACGACCTGGAGACCTTCGGCGCCGCCATCCGCGAACTGCAGGAACGTACCGGCGATTATTTCGCCCCCGTGCAGGGTGGCAGATACGCCAGCAAGCGCGTGGCGGGTGTGCTGGAATGGCTGGGCGGGCAGGGCGTGGATTGCCTGGGCCAGAGTTCATGGGGCCCGACCGGCTTTGCCGTTTTGCCGAACCAGGCGCAGGCGGAAAGCCTGCTTGCGGCACTACAGGTCAGGTTTGCCGACGAAACGCAGCTCGCCTTCCTGCTTTGCAAGGGCCGCAACCGTGGCGGCGTGCTGCGCGATGCCACGCAGCAGGACACTATGGATTTGAGTATCTGAGGATTTGAGCATCTGACCGGTTTATACATCTGGCCGGTTTCAATTTTTGACTAAATGAGGTTTTGAAGATGGAAAAGAAAGTATCGATTCTGCACTTGATCACGGCGGCCAAGAACGCCAGCCCGTTCGACGTCAACATGGCCTATGACGCCGGTTTCGACAAGATCATGCCGTACACCAATGTCGAGATGAAGGAAGTCATGACGCTGGTGCAGGATGCGATCTTTTCGCGCAGCCCGAGCGGCGTCAAGCGCGAGAGCATCTTCATCGGCGGCCGCGATATCGACGTCGCCATGGACATGCTGGCCGAAGCGCGCAAATCCATGGTGCCTCCGTTCGAGGTCTCGGTGTTCGCCGATCCGTCCGGCGCCTTCACCACCGCGGCCGGCATGATGGCCAAGGTCGAACAGCATCTGAAGAAGCATTTCGGCGGCGACCTCGCCGGCCGCAAGGTCAGCGTGTTCGGCGCGACCGGTCCGGTTGGCGGCTGCACCGCCGTCATCGCGGCGAAATATGGCGCCGAAGTGGAACTGGTGGCGCACCGTACCATGGATACGGTCGAAGCCAAGGCGAATTCCTACAACCAACGCTACGGCGTCGACATCAAGTGTGTCGACGGCAGCAGTGACGCACTCAAGGTCGAAGTGCTGAAGAACACCGATATCGCGCTGTGCTGTGCCGCTGCCGGCGTGCGCGTCATGACCATCGCCCAGATGGCCGAATCGATGCGCCTCAAGGTCGTGGCCGACGTCAACGCGGTACCGCCGACCGGTGCCGAGGGCGTCGACGTGTTCGCCGACGGTGTCGCGATCACCGGCACCCAGGCCTTCGGTATCGGCGCGCTGGCGATCGGCAACGTCAAGTACAAGACGCAGCACAACCTGTTGAAGCAGATGCTGGAGAGCGAGGAGAAGCAGTACCTGGACTTCCTGTCGGCGTTCGAGATGGCGCGCAACAGCCTGTGATGGCTGTCGTTCATAGTACAGTCGTCTGAAAAATAACAAGAAAATCGTTATCGCCTCGGTCTCCGCCCGGCCTTTCGTACAGGCGGCGGTGGCCGCGGGCTATCAGGTGATTGCGCTCGATGCCTTTGCCGACCGGGATACGACGCAACTGGCTGAGTGTGTCTGTCCCCTGAAATATGCCGATGGCAGCTTTGACGCAGCGGAACTGGAAGCCGTACTGAAGGAGGTCGCCCTGCAGGGTCCGGCCGGCCTCGTCTACGGCAGCGGTTTCGAGGCGCAGCCGGC
>JAVEWT010000057.1:0-11194 GCA_034004425.1 Methylophilaceae bacterium | reverse complement strand
ATAGATGCCGGATGGCTTGATGGCAAGCGCATCGACGGCCTCATCGAGCAGAACCGTGATATGTGTCTGGGTGTTCAAGTCCGTAACCTGTGGAGGCGATTCGGGCGACAGGGAGGCTGAGGATTTGGGAGGCTGGCGCAGGCCAACGCTCACAGCGAAAAACCCTCCAGCTCGGTGGGCAGCGACATGTCGTCGCCGGACATCACGCGCTCAAGTTGAGCGCGCCATGCATCGATATTCCATAACTCGAAGTGACTGCCCTGCCCGACCAGCATGGCCTGTTTTTCGAGGCCAGCGAACTCGCGCAGCGCAGGAGAGACCAGCAGGCGGCCGGCACTATCCATCTCCAGATCTTCGGCATAACCAACCAAGAGGCGCTGCAGGGCACTGGATTGTTTGTCGAAGCTGGAGAGCGACATGACCTTGGACTGGATCGGCTCCCAGGCCGGTTGCGGGTAGAGCAGGAGGCAGCGGTGCGGGTGGGCGGTCAGCACCAGATGGCCGGCGCACTGCGTCTGCAAGGCATCGCGATGCTTGCTCGGCACGGCGAGCCTGCCTTTGGCATCCAGATTCAATGATGTTGCACCGCGAAACATGCTGTTCGCCACCCCTTATTAAAGCGTGGGAAGCCGCCGACCAGACAGCTGAAGCCTTGATGCCAAACAAAACGTCATGAGATGAGCACGACAGTTAGGATGACAACTTCCCACAAAAACCCACTTTTCTCCACTGAGACCCACTATAGATAAAAAAAATGGGCAACGCAAGCCCTTTTTTGTGATTTTTCCCTTACAGGACAAGGACTTAGCGGATTTTGGTGATGAAAAATAATCCTTTAATAATTAATGGGATAGAAAATTTAGTGAATGTGCTTTATGAGGACTCGTTACGATGTGCTTGAATTTTTCCTGCGCGAACGCGCTTCCGATGTACGGATGCAGGCCAATAAATGGCGGCCTCCTGAAACTGATGCCGCGCACAAAAGACTGGCGGATCGGATAAACCAAGCAAGAAAGATTGAAGCTGGCCGATAAGCCGGGTTCTGTTCCCGCCTTGCGGCGGGCGACAGTCATTCATCTAGGCGTACGGTTGCCCGCACGCTCGAGCAGCCTACCCGGCAGCAGCGCGAGCCACGCTATCGCTACCCTATTTGGCTTTGCTCCGGATGGAGGTTACCGCGTTTCACGTCCACCTTGCGGTTTACTCGTCTCTGTGGCCCTATTCCTCGCCTCACGGCGTACGGCCGTTAGCCGTCATCCTGCTCTGCGGAGCCCGGACTTTCCTCTCTTCGTTGTGAGCCCGTAAAGGTCTTCACCATTCAACTAAGCCAGTAAACTGGCAAGTTGAATACGAACAGCGACTGTCTGGCCAGCTTCAGTCAGCATTCTATCATGCCAGCTTCCAGCCCACTTCCTGCCCCGCGCGTAGCGGTACCAGAACATCGGCACCCATGGGCAGACTGTCCGGCACTTTCCAGGCTTCTTTTTTCAACGTTATTTGGCTGGCATTTCTTGGCAAGCCATAGAAATCGGCGCCATGGAAAGCAGCAAAGGCTTCCAGCCTGCCCAGCGCCCCGGCGGCCTCAAACACCTCGGCATACAACTCGATCGCGGCATGTGCCGTATACATGCCGGCACAACCGCAAGCTGCCTCTTTCGCCGACCTGGGATGCGGCGCGCTGTCGGTGCCGAGAAAGAATTTCGGATTGCCGGAAATGACAGCCTGAATTAGCGCCTGGCGATGTTCTTCGCGCTTCAACACCGGCAGACAATAATGGTGCGGACGGATACCGCCGGAGAACATGGCATTGCGGTTCATCAACAGATGATGTGCGGTGATCGTCGCCCCGATGTGCGCCGGTGCGGACGCGACGAACTCGGCCGCATCACGCGTCGTAATGTGCTCGAACACGACATGCAGCGCCGGAAAACGTTGCAGCAGCGGAATCATGTGGCGCTCAATGAAGACCTTCTCGCGGTCAAAGACATCCACATCCGCATCCGTCACCTCGGCATGCACCAGCAACGGCATGCCGCATTGCTCCATGGCTTCCAGCGCCTTGACACAATGCCCGATATTGGTCACACCGGAATCCGAATTGGTGGTCGCACCGGCCGGATAGAGCTTGACGCCGTGGACGAAACCACTGTCCTTTGCCTTGCGGATCTCGTCCGCCGTCGTGTTGTCGGTCAGGTACAAGGTCATTAACGGCTCGAATCGCATGCCGGCAGGCAAGGCATCCAGTATGCGCTGGCGATAGGCCGCCGCCATTTCGGTCGTCGTCACCGGCGGCCGCAGGTTGGGCATGACGATGGCGCGCGCGAACTGCCGGGCGGTATCGGGCAGCACGGCGCGCAGCGCTTCTCCGTCGCGCAGATGCAGGTGCCAGTCGTCCGGCCGGGTAATGGTCAGGGTTTGTGTCATGATTGCCTTTAATTCTTCAGGTTATCTTTGATTTTCAAGCCATATTCATAGAGTGCGTTTTTCTTCTCGCCGCTGATTTCCGCTGCCAATTTTACCGCCTGCTTGAGCGGCAGTTCCGCCATCAGCAGCCGGAGCATGCGGTCGATTTCCGGTGCGATTC
The DNA here is from genome assembly GCA_034004425.1 of Methylophilaceae bacterium. GTDB lineage: Bacteria > Pseudomonadota > Gammaproteobacteria > Burkholderiales > Methylophilaceae > UBA6140. The sequence continues at coordinate 8,610 of JAVEWT010000057.1, read as the reverse complement.
CCGTGGCTTCCGCCTGCGGCATCGGTTCCACCAGCAACACGAACTCACCGCGCTGCTGATTGGTGTCGGACTGCAGCCAGGCCAGCGCTTCGTCCAGCCGGCAACGATGAAAAGTCTCGAAGGTCTTGGTCAGTTCCCGCGCGATGGTCAGCCGGCGCTCGCCACCGAGCACCGCCGTCATATCCGCCACACTGTCCAGCACACGGTGTGGCGCCTCGTAGAACACCAGTGTCTGTGGCAGCGCCTTCAACGATTCCAATTGATTGCGCCGCTGGCTGCCGCTGGCCGGCAAAAAGCCGATGAAACTGAAACCGTTGTGGCGTATACCGGAAGCGGACAATGCAGCGATCACCGCGCTGGCGCCGGGCACCGGCACGACGGCTATTCCGGCCTGCCGCACGATATCGACCACGACTGCACCCGGGTCACTGATGCCGGGCGTACCGGCATCGGTAACCAGCGCCACGGACTCACCCGCCCGCAATCGCGTAAGCAACTGCTCGGCTGATTGATGTTCGTTGTGCTCATGCACGGCTACCAGTTTTTTACGGATGGCGTAATGCGAAAGAAGACCCGAGGTATGGCGCGTGTCCTCGGCCGCGATGATGTCGACCGTCTTCAGCACCTCCAGCGCCCGCAGCGTGATGTCCTGCAGGTTTCCAATCGGTGTGGCTACAACATATAATGTGCCGCTATGATTCAACGCCTCTCGTCCCCATTTCTCTGGCTGCTCTGCCTGTCCGGCTTCATGTTCCTCAATGCCACTTCGGCAGCGGCGGTCGGCAAGCCTGCAGAAACCACGTTTATCCAGGGCCTCGACTGCCTGAAGCGGCAGGATGTAGCCTGCGCCCGGATCGCGCTGCTGAAAATCCCGCCGCAAGAGGCCTATGCCAAGATACTGGAGGGCGCCATCGCCGCCGCCGGCAACGATGTCGACCAGACCTTCCGCCTGTTGCTGCCGATACAGGTCAGCGGCGCAGCCACGGATGGTTCGCTGCTGCCCGAAGCAGTTGCAAGTTTACACGCAAGCCTCGCCCTAGCCTATGATCAGCAGGCCAACCCCTTGCGCGCGCTCGAGCATCGCATGCTAGCCGAGCAACAATGGCGCGCCGCCGACAAAGCCGACATCGAGCTGATCCGGCAGAACCAGACCGCCATCTGGCGCGCTCTGGTCGACCTCGATCGCGCACGATTGATCGAGATGCGCGGAGAAAGCTTCAACACCGGCATCCAGGGCTGGATCGATTTGGCGCTCGGCCTGCAAACCAGCACGGATCACGCTGCCACCATCGCCGACTGGCAAAGGGTTTACCCTGACCACCGCGCAGACACCGATCTCGTGCTGCAACTGACGCCGGCACCTACCCCCGCCGATAGTGTCAGCCTCACTACTGCCGAAGCGTCGCGTCACAGAATCGCCCTGCTGCTGCCCTTCGCCAGCGCCGATTTCTACCCGGCTGCCGATGCCATCCAGCAAGGTTTCATGGCCGCCATGCAGGCTGCCAACGACACGAGCGAAGTCATGATCTACCCGACCAACGGCGACAAGGACATGATAGGCACCACACACGCCCAGGCGGTCAGCGAAGGCGCCGATTTTATCATCGGTCCGCTGGTGCGAGATGAAGTCACCGCGCTGACGACCGCGGCCCTCGCAAGCGGCGAACTGTCCGTGCCGACGCTGGCGCTGAATCAGGCAGACGCCAGCTTCGAACTGAAGAACCTCTACAGTCTCGGCCTGTCGATCGACACCGAGGCCGCCCAGATCAGCCGAATGGCGCGCGACGCCGGCATGCAGCGAGCCGTCATCCTCACGGCCGACAACGGCATCGGCGCCCGCTTGAGCGAGTCCTTCGCTCGGGCCTGGCAGGCGGAAGGCGGCCAGGTAATGTCGCAAACGACTGTCGATACGGCAACGCATGCGGATGAATTGCGGGCACAACTGCAGGCCGCAAGCCCCGACCTCATCCTGCTGGCCATGAGTCCGGAGCAGGGTCGCCAGGTCCGCAGTCACCTCGACATCACCATTCCGGTCTACGGCTTTTCCCACATCTACACCGGCGTCAATTACGAGCCGGAGGACGCCGCGCTGCTGGCCGTTCGCTTCATCGACCTGCCCTGGATACTGAATGCGGACGACCCGGCCTTCCAGCCTTACCGCAGCACCGCCGCCAACCTGCCGGAAGGCATGATGCAGCGCTGGTTCGCGCTGGGGGTCGACGCCTATCAGGTATTGGCTGCCATCGCTGCCCGGCCCGGCCAGTCGACTGCCATCCGAGGCCTGACCGGCCGCATCCGCATCGGCGCCAACGGCGAGATCGATCGCAGCCTGGCGGTCGGCCGTTTCGACGGCAACGGCGTGATACTGGAGCGGCAACCTTGAACAGCCGTGGTAGTGAAGCGGAACATGCCGCTGCCACTTTTCTGCAACAAAAAGGCCTGAAACTGCTGGAAAGAAACCATGCGACACGCCACGGCGAGATCGACCTCATCATGCAGGACGGCAGCACGCTGGTGTTCGTCGAAGTGCGTCTGCGCAGCAACACCGGCTTCGGCGGCGCAGCCATGAGCATAACGCCGGCCAAGCAGCAACGCATCATCCGCACGGCTGAACATTACCTGCAGCGAAATGGCAGCCATGCCAGCCGTTTCGACGTCGTGCTCATGAGCCGGATCGACGGCCGCGATATCGAATGGATTCAAAATGCCTTCGATGCAAGCTGAACGGACGGAGTCGAAAACGTGACCCTGCCGGCCAGAATCAGCAGCCATTTCGAACAGAACAGCCGCCTGACCGCAGAGCTGGCCATGCTGTTGGCGCAGCCTGTCGCAGACGCTGCGGACATCATCGTCGACGCACTGCTGAAGGAACAGAAACTCCTGGTCTGCGGTACCGGTGGCGCGGCGGCCATCGCCCAGTATCTGGTCGCGCTCATGCTGGATCAGTTCGAACTGGAGCGACCCGGGCTGGCGGCGGTCTCGCTCTGTAGCGACAGCGCGACCCTGACCGCCATCGCCGGCGAGAACCATTTCGAGCAGGTATTCTCCAAACAGGTAGTCGCGCTGGGCATGGAAGGCGATGTGTTGCTGGCGATCAGCAGCCACGGCATGTCAGCCAGCATCGCCAAGGCCATTCGCAGTGCGCAGGAGCAAGGCCTGCGCGTCATCGCGCTGACCGGTGGCGACGGCGGCGAAGTGGTCGAACTGCTGGGGGAACAGGATCTCCACATCGGTGTGCCGCACGACAGCAGCGCCAGAATCATGGAATCTTTTTTGTTGACACTGCATTGCCTGTGCGATGCCGTCGATAGTCTTTTATTAGGAGTGAACGAATGAATCAGCCCAAACTGAGCACCAGCATCAAACTGATGGCGGCCGCACTGCTTGCCCTGCAACTCGCGGCATGCGTCCCGGTCGTCGCCGGCGGCGCCGTTGCCGGTGGCGTCATGGCCGCCGACCGCCGCACCAGTGGCATCTACATCGAGGATCAGGCCATCGAACTGAAAGCCAAGAAAATGATCGTCGACAACATTGGTGCAGCCAATATCAATGTGAGCGTCACCAGTTTCAACCTCAACGTGTTGCTGACCGGCGAAGCCATCAGCGAAGAGATCCGGGCCAAGGCCGAACGCGCCGCGCTCAGTGTCGAGAACGTCAAGACCGTCACAAACGAACTCGCCATCAGCGAAAAGAGCGGCCTCGGCACCAGCGCCAACGACACCTACATCACCTCCAAGGTCAAATCGAGCATGCTGAAGGAAAACCGCTTCCCGGCCAACTACGTCAAAGTCGTCACAGAAAACTCGGTCGTCTATCTGATGGGCATGGTCACCCGCGAGGAAGCCGAAGATGCGGTCGATATCGCACGCAACGTCGGGGGTGTGGAAAAGGTGGTGAAGGTCTTCGAATACATAAACTAGGCATGCGGTATGCATATTGCTTGAATGCTATAATTCAACCACTACACTTCACCCGCAGGCCATATGAATACCACCAGCAAAAACAGCACGCAGAACGAGATCATCATTGAAGGTCTGACCCGCGCCGGCAAGCCGTTCCGCCCAAGCGACTGGGTCGACCGCATGTGCAGCACCTACGCCACCTTCGGGCCGGACAAAAAGCTGCGCTATTCCCCCTACCTCAAGCCGCGCGTGCGCAACGGCGTGCGCTGCCTGGCGGTGGATCTGAAGCTGAAGGTCGTCAATCCGGAAGGCTATACCCAACTGATGCACTTCGCCGAGGAGAATCAGCTGAACGTTCTGGACGCCGAGGGCAACAGCATCCCCACCCCGAATTGAATCATATACAAACCATGCAGGCCGCGTGACGCTCAGCGGGCGCGACCTGCCATCAACTCCTCGATGTATTGCCGGCTGATCAGGCCACGCCTGACCTTGACCAGTTTTCCGGCCGGATCGTAGATATACGTGCTGGGCAATATCTCCGCCGGGCCGATCTCGCTGATGATGCGCTGGTTGCCGAGGACGATCGGGTACGACATCAACATGTCATCGACGAATTTCTCGACCTCCTGCAGATTGCCGTATTCGAACACCACACCAAACACCATCAGATCGCGATCCTTGCGGCCGTCGTAGAGATTGACCAGATCCGGCACCTCTTCAAGACATGGCGGACACCATGTCGCCCAATAATTGACCACCACCCACTTGCCGCGATAATCCGCCAGACGATGATTGACGCCGCCGAGGTCGGTCAGCGTCCACGGTTTTGCCGCCTGCGCCACGCCGGAGAACATCACCAGGACCATCAACAGCCAACACCGGAACCATCGCATCAAGCCGACACCCCCCATTCATCCTTAACTCGCGCCCGACAGGGCCGCCCGCGCATCTCTCGTGACAAATTCCGCAAGAGCCACTAACATCATCACATTACCATCGGAGTAGTTTTGAATGCCCTTGAATCTTACAGTTCCGGCGCTTGAAGAAAAACCGCTGATCGTTGCCGAGACGCGCACGCAGAAGGTGCTCGAATTCATCGCGAAACTGCCGACCTCACCGCTGCAGGCAGCGACCGCACTACAAGATGAGATGGAGATCCTGAATCGCCAAAAAGTCTCGGCCGATCACCGCCTGCGGGCGCTGGATCTCTACCGCGAACACATCGCCCGGCTCGCCGGCAATCTGGCCGACATCTACTGCAACGCATCACTGCCGCTTTCGAAGGAATCGAAGACGCATGCAGCAGCGGCCGAATCGCTCTGGCTCGAGCTGTCGTACGGCTACAAGCTTGCCTTGAACGACCAGCTCGGCCAATTGTTCAGCCCCAGCGACAAAACCATCGCACTGACCATCTACCGCGCCATGGAATCGCTGCGCCAGCTTTCCATGGTCTATTACGAAACCTATTTCAGCGTACCGGGCAGCATCTGGCGCGACTGGCATCAGCTCTATTTCCATGCGGCTCAGGAATCCCTGCACGAAATCGAACTAGAGATCGACGACCAGAAAACCAGCATAGACCTGCTGTACAAGCAAATCCTGCTGATGGCGCTGGCCGACCCCCAGCACCTTGCGCCGCAGGACATGGAACTGGTCGCCGATTACATCGCCCGCTTTGCCAACCATACCCAATTGCAGGGGCTGGGCATTCTGGAAAACCCGGCCGGCATTTTTGTCGTCGCGCTGGACTCCGATAAACCACCCGTTCCTCACGTCAAGAACGTCGAACAAACCGACGACAGCACGGACATCCTGTTTATCACAGTAGATCTCGCGCGCCTCGTGCACCAGCATCTGCAAATGCTCCAGTCCGGCAACATCGCCAGAAACTCCGGCCTGCCGGAGAACTCGCTCGATAGCAAGTATCAGGACATGCTGGTCTACCTGATCAAGCACTGGGGCGTCTCGCCCAAGCGCATCTACAAGCGCTCGAACATGAGCAGCCGCGCACAGTTGGGCGTCGGCCTGATAGCAGCCCACTACTTCATCAATAACGAACAACATTACCAGCAGCCGGCGGGTGCAGAAGATTCGAACCTGATGGAGCCATTACCCGTCGTCAGACCGGCAGTCAAGGCTTCAACCTGGCAGGTGATCAATGTCAGCGCCAGCGGCACGGCCTTGAGGAAATTCCCCTCGGTCGCAGCACAGGTACGTATCGGCGAGCTGCTCAGCATCAAGAGCGAAGGCGAGAAGAACTGGTCTGTCGCCGTACTGCGCTGGGCCACCAACGGAGAACAGGAACAACTGGACATCGGAACGCAGCTGCTGGCTCCGAAAGCCGAAGCAGCCGGCGTTCGCCTGGCGAATGGCAGCGGTCTGTTCGAGCCGGCCCTGATTCTGCCGGCGATGTCCGCCATCAACCAGGCCGCTTCCATCATCACCCGCTGCGGCATTTATGCCCCGGCGCGCGTGCTCGAACTGGACCAGAACGGCAGCACTTGCCGCATCATGGTCACCAAGCTGATCGAACGCACACGAAGCTTCGAGCGCTTTCAATTCAGCGCACTCTGAATCATCGGACAACCCCCGCCCATCCAAACCTGCGCATTACAATAGATGAAGCTTCACGCGAAGCCGGTTTTTCGCTAGGATAGCGAAATCGTATTTTCCACCACCTAAATTCCGTATCAATTTCACAGAGGTTCACATGAGCGAACATATTATCCATGTCAGCGATGACGCATTCGAGCAGGAAGTCCTGCAATCACAAACCCCGGTGCTGGTCGATTACTGGGCCGAGTGGTGTGGTCCATGCAAAATGATTGCTCCGATTCTCGACGAAATCGCCAAGGAATATGCCGGCCGCCTCAAAGTCGCCAAGCTGAACATCGACGAGAACCAGAACACCCCGCCCAAGTATGGCATCCGTGGTATCCCCACCCTGATGCTGTTCAAGAACGGCAACGTCGAAGCCACCAAAGTCGGTGCCCTGTCCAAATCACAATTGACCGCATTCATTGACAGCAATATTTAATGCAGTTACTGTTTGACCTGATTCTTGAGTTTTAGTCCTTCAATCACCAAAACTCGGGAATCAGGCACTTAATTCTTCCAGCTTTACCCTTTCCCCATGCAGTTTCGAACTCCAGCGAGCTTTTCTTTATGCATTTATCCGATCTGAAGCACCTACCCGTCACAGAACTGGTTGAAATGGCGATTTCCAACGAAATCGAAAACGCCAGTCGCATGCGCAAGCAGGACCTGATCTTTGCTCTACTCAAGAACAAAGCCAAGAAAGGCGACAGCATATTCGGTGACGGCACGCTGGAAGTACTGCAGGACGGCTTCGGTTTCCTGCGCTCCCCCGACACCTCCTATCTGGCAGGCCCGGACGACATCTACGTCTCACCTTCGCAGATCCGGCGGTTCAACCTGCACACCGGCGACAGCATTCAGGGCGAGATTCGCACTCCGAAGGAAGGCGAACGCTACTTCGCGCTGGTCAAGGTCGACAGTGTCAATGGCGAACCGCCCGAGAACACCAAGCACAAGATCCTGTTCGAAAACCTGACGCCGCTTTTCCCTACCGAGCCGCTCATCCTTGAACGCGACATCAAGGGCGAAGAGAACATCACCGGCCGCGTCATCGACATGATCGCGCCGATCGGCAAGGGCCAGCGCGGCTTGCTGGTCGCCAGCCCGAAGAGCGGCAAGACAGTGATGATGCAGCACATCGCACACGCCATCACCGCCAACCATCCGGATGTATCGCTGATCGTGCTGCTGATTGACGAACGACCGGAAGAAGTAACGGAAATGACCCGTTCGGTAAAAGGCGAAGTGGTCGCCTCCACCTTCGACGAACCCGCCACGCGCCACGTGCAGGTCGCTGAAATGGTGCTGGAAAAGGCCAAGCGCCTGGTCGAACACAAAAAGGATGTCGTCATCCTGCTCGACTCCATCACACGTCTGGCACGCGCTTACAACACCGTGGTACCGGCCTCCGGCAAGGTGCTGACCGGTGGTGTCGATGCCAACGCGCTGCAGCGCCCCAAGCGCTTCTTCGGGGCCGCACGCAACATCGAGGAAGGCGGCAGCCTGACCATCATCGCCACCGCGCTGGTCGATACCGGCAGCCGCATGGATGATGTCATCTATGAAGAGTTCAAGGGCACCGGCAACATGGAGATCCACCTCGACCGCCGCATGGCCGAGAAGCGTATCTACCCCGCCATCAACGTCAACAAATCGGGCACGCGCCGCGAGGAACTGCTGATCGAGAAGGACATCCTGCAGAAGATCTGGGTACTGCGGAAACTGCTGTATCCGATGGATGACCTCGAAGCGATGGAATTCCTGCTGGATAAGATCAAGTCAACCAAAAATAACGCTGAGTTCTTCGACGCCATGCGACGCGGCTAAATCTGTCGTGGCTTCGAGGTCGAGGCCGTATTCCCGCACCAGCGCTCACGCGCACCGTGTCTCCGGCCTCGCACCTCAGCGATGGAGTTCCTGCTGGACAAGATCAAGCCGACCAAGAACAACGCTGAGTTCTTCGACGCCATGCGACATGAGTTAATCTGATTAAAAATCATCGCGTGAACGGAATTAGTTGTTGAAAACTTCCGGCTTTTCATTGATAATCACGGGTTTTCTGCGACAGCATTTGAAAGAGACATCAGCATGAAGGCCGATATCCATC
>JAVEWT010000210.1:0-2516 GCA_034004425.1 Methylophilaceae bacterium | reverse complement strand
CTCTCGCGGGACTTGTAATCGCTGATGTCGGTCGAGATGCCGCACAGCGCGTAGACATTACCGGCTTCATCGCGCAACGGCAGCTTGATGGTGAGGAAGGATTGCGGCTGCTTGCCCGGCCCTCTCAAATTGACTTCCTCGGTGCGCACGACCTTGCCCTCGTCCAGCACCATCCGGTCATTCCTGCGGATCTGGTCCAGCGACTCGGTATCGAAGAAGCGCGCGTCGGTCTGGCCGACGACCTCCTCCAGCGGTGCACCGAACATTTCGCAGGTATAGCGGTTGGCGAACAGGTAGCGCCCCTCGGTATCTTTCAGGAAGACATGCGAATTGATGTTGTCGAGGATGGTCGACAGCTTGTGCTCGGACTTGCGCAGTTCGCCCTCGCGCTCGGCGACCACATGCAAGAGCCGGTTGAAGCCAGCGATCAGCCTGCCGATCTCGTCGCCGCGCCCGACCTCCAGCGCCTGCAACGGCAGACTCCCTTCCGACAGCATGGTCAGCTGGCTGATTGCCTGATGTACCGGCCGCAGCTGACGACGCATCAGTTGCCAGGTCAGCACGCCGACCAGCAACGTCATCAGGATCGCCGCCAGTTCGTTGCGCCGCTCCAGCTTGTAGAACGGTGCCAGCGCTTCCTCGGTCGGCATGGCGACGACGACATACCAGTCGTTGACAGCCAGCTGCCGCGACGAGGCAAGCACCTCGATGCCGTGCGGATTGACGGTGGTGCCGGTCTCCTCGACGCCCGAGATATAGCGGTCGATCAGCGGATTGACACCCGGCTCCGGCAGCTTTTCCATGATACGTTTGCGATCGGAACTGGTGATGATGGTGCGGTTGCGCGCATTGACCAGCAGGATATAGCCGCTCTTGCCGAAGGCATTCTGGGTGACCTGGTCGAGGAAATTGGCTTTGTGCAACTCGGTGACGCCGGCCAGCGCCCCGACCACCTCGCCTTGGTCATCGAGGACAGGCACCCCCATGCCGAACACCGGAGCCGACAATGCACGCCCCATGACCGGCGTGCCGACGGTCGGCTGGCCTGCCTGCAAGGCACCGGCGATATAGTCGCGATCCCGGTAATTGATGCCGGCACGGCCGGCGCTCGTTGGTAGCGAAGCCAGCGTATCGCCGTCGATATCGGTGACATAAACGCCGGCGTTGAACTGATGCAAGAAAGCCGGCTGGCTATCCAGCTCATGCTGCAAGGCTGCGCTGTCCTGCATGTAGGGCGCCAGCCTGCCCGCCACTCTGGACATCACGACAAGCCGGTCGGCCAGTTCGTGATTGATCTCCAATGCGATATAGCTGGCGACCGATTGTTGCTGATCACCGACAGAACGCAGCATGTCCTCCTGCAGGATCTGGCGCATATAGAGGGTGTAGCTCCAGATGCCGAGCGTGAAAACGGCCAGCGCGAGCACGGTAATCCGTGTCTGCAAGGACATGGCAAGAAACTTCTGCCGTATATTCATCGCAAGCCGCCGTTCATGACTCCGGTCCCCCTGACCCGCGCCGGCCACCGAAGCCGCACGCAATAGCATTTGATGACGCTTACCGCATTAAACACCGATTTATCGATTGTGGCGAGCCTCCTCACCTCGCAGCCAGCGCTGGTTGCGCTTCACCGTCTGCTAACTAGCCTCAGTCAGCATGCCCGCCAGCCTACGCTTGAACGGGGTCAGGCGATTGCCCAACCGCAAGGCGGCAACGCGCAGCAAACGGGCCGGCGGCGATTCGTCGCTGTAGAGCTTGGCGATGAAATGGGTGGCGACGTACAAGGGATGTGTCGCGCGCCGATGCCCACGTTCATATGCAGCCAAGAGCTTGGCAGCCCCAATGTCACCGCCACCGGCGTGGGCATTCTTGATGGCGGTCGCCAATCTGTCGGCCCCGCGCAGACCGAAATTGAAGCCGTGCGCCGTGACCGGATGCATGCCGACCGCAGCGTCGCCGATCAGGGCGAAGCGCTGCTTGACGAAGCGGCGCGGATAGACCGTCACCAGCGGGTATGCATGGCGCGTCGAGTCCAGCTGCATGGCGCCCAGCCGCTGCTGAAAGCGGCGTTCCATGTCGCGATTGAAATCTTCCGCCGGCATCTGCATCAGCGCATCGACCTCGTCCGCCGGCAGGGTCACCACCACGGACGCACGTTCACCGTTCATAGGCAAAAGCGCCAGCGTCTGGCCGTAATCGAACCACTCCCAGGCGACGTGGTGGTGCGGCACTTCGTGCCGCATGGCGCAGACCATCATGACCCGGCCGAAATCGTGCATGGATGCGGCGATGCCCATGGCCCGCCGCGTTTCCGAAAAACGGCTGTCGGCCGCCACCAGCAGATCGGCGCTGATGTGCTCGCCGCTCTCCAGTACGATATGCGCGACATCAGCGTCGGTCATCAGACTGGCGATGCGCGCGCCGCACATCAGCGTGACGAGCGGCGCAGCCTTGACCGTTTCATAGGCTGCCTTGCGGATCAGGCAATTGGAAACCAGATAACCCAGTTGCGGGTG
>JAVEWT010000209.1:0-2516 GCA_034004425.1 Methylophilaceae bacterium | reverse complement strand
CGGTGCGCCTGGCCCAGATCAAGGGCGTGACCGAGGAAACCACCACCGGCGTCCATCGTCTGTACCAAATGCATGCGCGCGGCGACCTCAAGTTCCCGGCAATCAACGTCAACGACTCGGTCACCAAGTCCAAGTTCGACAACCTCTATGGCTGCCGCGAATCGCTGGTTGACGGCATCAAGCGCGCCACCGATGTCATGATCGCCGGCAAAATCGCCGTCGTTTGCGGCTACGGCGACGTAGGCAAAGGCTCGGCCCAAGCGCTACGCGCCCTGTCGGCACAAGTCTGGGTTACCGAAATCGACCCGATCTGCGCGCTGCAGGCCGCCATGGAAGGCTACCGCGTCGTCACCATGGAATACGCTGCTGACAAGGCCGACATCTTCGTCACCACGACCGGCAACTTCCATGTCATCACCCATGACCACATGGCCGCGATGAAGAACAACGCCATCGTCTGCAACATCGGCCACTTCGACAACGAAATCGACGTCGCCTCGCTGGAAAAGTACCAGTGGGAGGAAATCAAGCCGCAAGTCGATCACGTCATCTTCCCCGACGGCAAGCGCATCATCCTGCTCGCCAAGGGTCGCCTGGTGAACCTCGGCTGCGCCACCGGCCACCCGTCCTACGTGATGAGCTCGTCGTTCGCCAACCAGACCATCGCCCAGATCGAGCTGTTCACCAAGACGGCCGATTACCCGGTCGGCGTCTACACGCTGCCCAAGCACCTGGACGAGAAGGTTGCCCGTCTGCAATTGAAGACGCTCAACGTGCAACTGACCACGCTGACACAGCAACAGGCCGACTACATTGGCGTGCCGGTGGAAGGTCCGTACAAGACCGACCACTACCGCTACTAATTGCTACACCGCCGCCCCGATGAGCATGAACTCCTTCCATGCCCGCCAGGGCGGTCGGCCTCAGCTGTCAAAGGCGGACGAAAAACCGGCCAAAACGCCGGTCGACCGTCATGGCCTGCTGCGCGCCGACGCTCTGCTGGTCCAGCGCGGGCTGGCAGCGTCACGCACACAGGCGCAGCGGCTGATCGGTGAAGGCCGGGTCAGTGCCGACAGCAAGGTCATCGCAAAGCCATCGCTGGAGCTGCCGGCCGACGCCGTTCTGATCGTCGCCGAGGATGAAAGCGACCGCTACGTCTCTCGCGGTGGCCTCAAGTTGGCCGGCGCGCTGGTGCACACCGGTCTGGCTGTCACCGGCAGGGTCTGCCTTGATGTCGGGCAATCCACTGGCGGCTTCACCGACTGCCTGCTGCAGGCTGGTGCCGCGAAAGTGGTCGGCGTCGATGTCGGTCACGGTCAACTGCACGCCAAGCTGAAAAACGCCCCCCGTGTCGTTGCACTTGAAGGTATCAACTGCCGCGCACTGACCGCCGCCGATCTCGGCGACACGATGCCGGCCGGCGGTTTCGACCTGATCGTCGGCGACGTCTCCTTCATCTCGATGACCTTGGTGCTGCCGCAACTGCCGGCGCTGCTCGCTGCCGACGGCGACCTGCTGCTGCTCATCAAGCCGCAGTTCGAAGTCGGCCCGCACAACATCGGCAAAGGCGGCATCGTGCGGGATCAGTCGCTGTATCGAGAGGTCGAGGCCCGCTTTCTGGAAATTGCCCGAAAACTCGGGTTGACCGCAAAAGCCTGGCTCGACAGCCCAATTACCGGCGGTGACGGCAACCGCGAATTCTTCATCTGGCTTAAAAATGAAACCTGAAATCTCCATTGAGTTCTTCCCGCCGCAAACGCCGGAAGGCATCGAAAAATTGCGGTCAACCCGCGCCGAACTGGCGAAACTGAATCCCCAGTTCTTCTCGGTCACCTACGGCGCCGGTGGCTCGACCCGCGAGCGCACCTTCGCTGTTGTCAAGGAAATCGCAGCTGAGGGCTTCGACGCCGCACCGCACCTGTCGTGCATTGGCTCGACACGCGAATCCATCCGCGAAATCCTCAACGAATACAAGGATGCCGGCATCAAGCGCACCGTTGCACTGCGTGGCGATCTACCGTCGGGCATGGCTGAAACCGGCGAATTTCGCTACGCCAACGAACTCGTTGAGTTCATCCGCACCGAAACCAACGACTGGTTCAGCATCGAAGTCGCGGCCTATCCGGAATGGCACCCACAGGCGCGCAGCCCGAAAGACGACCTCGACGCCTTCGCGCGCAAGGTCAAGGCCGGTGCCAATTCGGCGATCACCCAGTATTTCTACAACGCCGACGCCTACTTCCACTTCGTCGACGAAGCGCGTGCGCTCGGTGTCGATATCCCGATCGTACCCGGCATCATGCCCATCGCCGGCTTCACCAAACTGGCCCGCTTCTCGGACGCCTGCGGTGCTGACCTACCACGCTGGATGCGGAAAAAGTTTGAAAGCTATGGCGACGACACCGCGTCAATCCGTGCCTTTGGATTGGATGTCGTCACTGAGCTTTGCGAACGCCTGCTCAAAGGCGGTGCACCGGGCCTGCATTTTTACTCAATGAACCAGTCAGCTTTGACAA
>JAVEWT010000208.1:0-2527 GCA_034004425.1 Methylophilaceae bacterium | reverse complement strand
TTTATCGAGGAACTGCCGCAGGACGATATCCGGCATTTCGGCAATCCGTCCGCCGACCCTGCAGCGAGCAAGGAGCATGGCCGCGAACGCATGGCGCAGATCCGCGCCATGCTGGGCAAGGCCTGAGGCAAGCCTGCAGGCTACAAAGCTACATGCGCTGATTCCCGGGCGCAAACTCCGGCTTCAAGCATCGGCCACCGTCTCCGGATCGAAGCGCCCCTGACGCTGGCAGTACCATTGCTCGAACTCCGCTGCCGGCATCGGCGGCGAGACCAGATAGCCCTGCACCATGTCGCAGCCCGCATCGCGCAGATAATCCCAGGCCGCCTTGCTATCCACCCCTTCGGCGATGACTTCCATGCCCATCTTGTGCGCCAGCATCAGCGCCGCCTCGACGATATGCACCGAGCCCTTGTCGGCCGGCAGGGCGCGGACGAAGGACTGGTCAATCTTGATGATGGAGATCGGCAACAGGTGCAGATAGCGCAACGATGAATAGCCGGTACCGAAATCGTCGACCGAGATGATGACTTTCAGCTCCGACAGTGCGGCCAGTTCGTGAATGGTGTGCGCCATGTCGATGGCAAGCGCACCTTCCGTCACCTCCAGCTCGATCTTGCTGCCTTCCAGCTGGTAGCGCAGCAGATGGCCGATGACCACTTCATCGAAATCCGGCTGCAGCAAATTGCGGGTGGAAATGTTGATGGCCATGGCGATATCGATGCCGGCCTGTTGCCAGGCGGCCAATTGCCCCATGGCCTGATCCAGCGCGAACTCCGTGACCAGATTGATCAGCGTGCTCTGCTCAGCGCGCGGAATGAAGCTGTCCGGCGGAATGCGGCCGCGCTGCGGATGGTCCCAGCGTATCAGCGCCTCGACACTGACGACCCGTCCGGTCGCCATCTCCACCTTGGGCTGATAGTACATGCACAGCTGCCCGGTATGCAGCGCATTGCGCAGGTCGCCGATGATGGTCAGGTTATCCTGCTTGGCCTTGATGAACTCCGGGCTATAGGCGACCCAGTCCTGCACGCTCTCGACCGCCGCCGACATGGCCTCTTCCGCTTCCTGCAAGCAGGCCGCGGGTTGGCCGTGATGGTGTCCGATGACGGTGTAGCCGATGCGCACATCGATATGGATGAAGATGCCGTCGATCGGGAACGGCGCATGGAACGCCTCGACCAGCGCATTCAAGAGGTCGGCCCGGTCGCGGTCGCCCTCCTCGATCAGTACCGCCATCTGTGCCGAACTGATGCGGTAGACCGGAAATTCCCGCCGCAGTGCGCCGACGACACGCGTCGGAAATTGCGCGAGGACCTGATTCACCACCGTCTCGCCGAACGAGGCATTCAGTTCGCGCTCGTTCTCCAGATAGATGACCGCCAGCAACCAGTGTCCGGCGCTGTCGCCATCGAGCTTGGCGATCTGCTTGAGAAGGGCGTTGCGGTTCGGCAACTGGGTCGTCTGATCGTGCTCGGAGACCCATTGCAGGCGCTCGACGTAGGAACGGGTCAGATGGCTGGCGAGCCCGCTGAGAGATCCGATCAGCACGAAAAAACCGGTGCGATAGAGCCAATTGACTGTCTCTTGCATCTCACCGGTGACGACGTCGATCGGCATGAAGGGCCCCAGCACCAGACCGGCGAACAGACCGAACAGCGCACCGCCTGCCATGCCGAACAGAAAGCCGGACAGCAGGATGGGCACATACATGGAATGCGAGTAAACGAACTTGATGCCGCCGGTCATGTAGACCAGCAGATAGATGCCGAGGGCGGAAGTGACCAGCGAGGCAGCAGCCAGCAGGCGTAGCGGACGACGATATCGGTAAAGCCATTGGTATTCTTGTTGAGCTTTCATCCTGTTTCCCCTAGAAGCCGTCTTGCGGCTGTTGTCATGCAAATCCGAGGCGATTCCTTACGGCATGGCGTACTCCTGAAAACCTGTTGTATCGACCAGCTTCAACCGTTCGAAGTTTTTGTAAAAAAGACGCTTCATGACCGCCGATCGCGCTCCAGCCGGTCTTCCAGCTCACCGATACAAGCCGCCAGCGAGTTGACCGACTCCTCCATGCTGACGCGCAAGCCGGAACCGAGCTGAGCGACTTCGGCCGTCAATCTGGCCTCGAACGCCTGCTGCCGGCTCTCCTGCTTCTCCGCCGCGGCCTCAAAGGCATGCCGCAACTCGCTCAAGCGTGAGGCTTCGGCTTTCTCGGCAAGCTCCCGGCAGGCCTGCAGTTCGCGCGTATGACGCCGCACTTCGAGCAGCGCACCGGTCTGCACATAGATCGCGAACAGGATAAAAACCAGGGCCACGGCGACCAGCAGGCCCAGCATCAAGAGACCGAACGGCAACTGCAATGTCGCGACACCGAACGACAGTTCGGCGGGCTGAACGAAAACGCCCCAGTTCAGCGCGGTGAAGGCCGCCAACAGGAAGATGAGCAACAGCAAAAGCAAGGTCGGGAGTTTCATGGTCTGTATCCTGAAGCGTCGAACGGCGATGTCACATCATAAGGTGTTATCCG
>JAVEWT010000207.1:0-2539 GCA_034004425.1 Methylophilaceae bacterium | reverse complement strand
GCGGCTCGTAGAACACCCAGCAGTTCTTGCCGCTCTCCTTGGCGTCATACATCGCCGTATCGGCGCGACTGAAGAGGCTGTCGCCGTCCAGTCCGTGCAGCGGGAACAACGAAATGCCGAAACTGGCACTGACTTCGGCCTGTTTGCCACCGAGATTGAACGGCCGGTTCATCGCCTTCAAAATCTTGTCGGCGATGCGCTCGGCGCTGGATTGCTGCTTGAGGGAACTGAGGATGACGATGAACTCGTCGCCACCCAACCGCGCCAGCGTGTCGGATTTGCGGATGCAGCAGGCCAGCCGCTGGCTGACCTCGACCAGCAGTTCGTCGCCGGCCCGATGGCCCAATGCATCGTTGACCTGCTTAAAGCCGTCAAGGTCGATGAACAGCACCGCGAACATCTGGCGACCGCGCGTCGCGCGTGCGATCTCCTGCGTCAACCGGTCGAAGAACATGCGGCGGTTGGGCAGGCCGGTCAGTGCATCGAAATTGGCCTGGCGCCAGATCAACTCCTCGCTCTGCTTGCGCTGGGAGATATCGGTATGCGTACCCACCATGCGCAACGGCTTGCCGGCTTTATCGCGCTCCACCACCAGGCCGCGCGTCAGCACCCAGAGCCACTCGCCGTCCTTGCGTCGGACACGGTATTCGATGCGGAAACTCTCGGATTTTCCCTCAAGATGCGCCTGCAGACGCGTCATGGTCTTGTCGATGTCTTCCGGATGCACGATCTCGCGCCAGGCCTTGTAACTGTTCGGGAACTCCTGTTCGGAATAACCCAGCATGGCCTTCCAGCGCTTGCTGAGGAACGCTTCATCGCTCCCCACTTTCCAGTCCCAGACGCCGTCACCGGCGCCTTCCAGTGCAAAGCTCCAGCGTTGCTCGCTCTCGCGCAAGGTCTTGTAGATGCGGTCCAGTTCGGCCAGCAACTCTTTCAGCCAGTTGCGTTCATGGCGCAATTCCAGCAGCGCCATGACCTGGTTGGCGAGTATCTGCAGGATATCGATCTCTTCCGGCGTCAGCGCACGCGGCATGCGGTCCATGATACAGAAGGTGCCGATCGCCATCTTCTCGGAGTTCAGCAGCGGCACGCCGGCGTAGAAACCCAGATGCGGGGAATCGACTACCAGCGGATTCTCGGCGAAACGCGGATCGGTCTTGGCGTTCTCGACGATGAAGGGCGCGGACTGCTCGATCGCATGGGTACAGAAGGAGATATCGCGGGCCGTTTCCCGCACGTCGAGACCGAGCGCCGACTTGAACCACTGACGGTGCGCGTCGAGTATGGTCACGGTGGAGATCGGCACCTTGAAGATCATCGCCGCCAGCCTGACGATATCGTCAAAATCGGTTTCCGGCGCCGTATCGAGGATGTCCAGCTCGTGCACGGCCTGCAGGCGTTTTGCTTCTTTTTGTTCCCAGTTGTCCGTCATTGTTGGAAGTCCTGTCGTTGATGGTAGGCCTTGAAGCCACCCGTGTTAAGACTACCCGCCAAGCATTAAGTTGAGCTTAATTCCACCATGCGGACCTGACAAGCCCCGGCAACCCTGCAACGACCACGCGTTCAGCGCGCGTCATCTGCCGGTTTCAGCACTTCGCGCGCGATCTCTACGCTCTGCACACCGTCACTGAGCCAGACCTGACCGTCCTGTATCGTGCACTGCAACTGCATGGTGCGCTGCGTCAAACCGGCCAGCGCAGCCGTGCTCTCAGGCGTCAGGTTGATCACCGTCAGGTTCTTCTGTCGTTCGAACTGCGATTTGTTCTGGGCAAACCACATCTCCGCCGTGCGGCCGCCATAGCAATAGACGACGACCTGATTCGCCCGCCCGCAGGCCTTGCGGATCAGCCGCTCGTCCGGCAGGCCGACATCGATCCAGACTTCGATCGCACCGGTCAGGTCTCGCTGCCAGAGGTCCGCCTCGTCATCGTCGGTCATACCCTGGCCGAACTCCAGATAGTCACCGGCATGCAGGGCAAAGGCCAGCAGTCGCACCATCATGCGTTCATCGGTCTCGGAAGGATGCTGTGCCAGGGTCAGCGCATGATCCTGATAATAATGCCGGTCCATGTCCGCGATCTGCAGATGAGCCTTGAACACCGTTGCCTTGATTGCCATGGATACTTTCTTGTTATTTGCTCAAGGCCTCTATCGCCTTTTTGTCTTTTGCTTGCGCCCGTTTCAGCTTGTCAATTTCAGCCACCATCTCCTCCAGCAGAACCAGCGCCGCCAGCAGCGACACCTCCGCCGCTTCCGCCTTGCGGAACATGGAAGCCTCTTTCAATGCCTGCAGGGAAGCGCGCAACTCGATCAATCTGTTTTTCATATCGCCTTCGGTTTCATCTAGGTTGATTCGTCACCTTCAGCGCGGTAGCTGCGACGCTGGTCAATGCCAAATCAAGCAAAATTCGTCGTGATCAGATAGGCAGTGTAGCCGATGTAAGCCGCCAACAGGACAACCGCCTCCACCCTATTTATGCGCCCCATGCCGCGGAATCCGTAAGCGAACACGAACAGCAGGACAGTGAGTGCAGCCATC
>JAVEWT010000206.1:0-2541 GCA_034004425.1 Methylophilaceae bacterium | reverse complement strand
AGCTCCTCCTTCAGGTGCGCATTAAATTGATTAAAGCAAGAAAGTGTGAATTTCGTATTACGAACCGCGAAACTGAGGCTCGCGGGATGAAATTCCGATGAAAATCCATAGACACGAGATATTACTCCGACAACGTGACAGTTTGAACTCATTTCTGCAAATTTACCTCACATCCTGCGAATATTTGCCATGCCCGAATCGCAGCAGGTTCACGAGCCATCGGCTCCGAATCGAATGGCTGTCGACAGCCCTTCAGTCAGCAGCGTCGCCACCGTCATGTCGGCGCTGGTGCCGGGGTTGATTCCCCGCTCCTTCAGGCTACGATCGAAATCGAGTAAAGGTCGCAGATAGGTTTTGGGGTTGTCGCATGACGCCAGCGCCTGCCAGTGGAAGGCCGCCTCCTGCTGTACGTTCAACGCCAGATCGGTACCGTATTTGCGAGCGATGTGGCTGTCGGGAAAATGCGTCAGAAAATAGAGATAAAGGGCACTGGTCGCCCACGCCGGCCGCTCCCAGCGAGCGCACAAATCACGGTAGTAGTCCCGCCCCGCATACACCTGCTCGTAACCGTTGGCATACTGGCGCGCGATCAGATCGCGCTCCGCCGCGTCGCGCATGGCATCCAGAAGCGTCACGTCGGCAGGCATGGCGACATCGTGCCGGGCGCTGTGACCGAGTCCGGCAGGATTGGCAAGCCGGATGGCGGCAAAGGCATCTTCTGCATCCTGTACGCTCAACTGAGCCAGCGTTCGCTGCAGATATTCCCTGGTGATTTTTCCGCCGGCTTGAAGTGCCGTTTGTATCAGCGGCGCGCAAAGCAGGACGATGCCGAGGTTGGTGTTGCAGCCTACCGCGGCTTGCGTGGCCTGAATGGCTTGCAGGATACGTTGACCGATACTGAGTTCGGGTTGTGCGATGACACCGGCTGCTGCTTCCGCGCTGCGCAGGAAATCCTGCACGGTCATGCCGTGGCCGTCCGCCAACGCATGCACGTTGCCGGGCTTCACCGCCTCAAGTTCGGCGATACAGGCGGCCTTGAACCTGGCGGCGAGCAGGGTTGCGAGCGCTTCGCTCATAATGCAATCTGCTGCAAATCCTGCCGCGAGGCAGGAAGTTTGGCGCAAAAATCGTCGGCCAGCGCCTGTGCGATATCGACACCGCTGACGGCCTGTAACCCTTTCCAGGCCGGAATACTGTTGATTTCGAGCACAAAGAGACGCCCCTCTCCATCACGGATGACATCGACGCCACAATAGTCGATGCTCATCGCATTGGCTGCCGCCAGCGCCAGCGCAGCCACATCACTCTCAATGGCGATCGGCTCGCAACGCGCGCCCAGCGCCACGTTGTTGACCCAACTGCTGCCATGACGCGCCATGGCGGCAACGACACTGCCGTTGATGATGAACACGCGATAGTCGTGCCAGGCACCTTCGCCGCTATCGACATAGCGCTGCAAGTAATAGAGGCCATCGACATGCTGCTCCATCGGCACCGGTAGCGCATCGCCGGCCTGCAGGCGGCGCACGCCCATGCCCTGCGAACCGAACAGCGGCTTCATGACCAGCGCATGGCCGGCCATGGTTTCGCGCTGCAGCACCTGTTGCGCCTGCTGGCGGGATTCACAGACCCAGGTCGGCGGTGTCGGAATCTGAGCCTGATGCAGCAGCCATGATGTCATGGCTTTATCCACCGTGCGCTCGACGGCACGACCGCCGTTGTAGACCAGCACGCCCAGCATCTGCAGGGCATGCAGGATATCGAGCCGCGCGATGACTTGTTGCAGGGTGCCGCCCGGTACGCCGCGCACGAACACGCCGGGGGGCAAACCATCCGTGAAACCGGGGATGAGAACGCCGGCCCTGCCCGGCAACAGTTCAAGCGCACAGTCTTTAAGCGAAACGAACACCGCCTCCATGCCACGGGCAGCAAAGGCCGCGCTCAGGCGCTTGCCGTGCCAACCGGGGTCGTCGGTCAGGACCGGGATTCTGACGGGCGTCTGCAAGGCTGGATCAGGCGCCGTAACCGAAGGATTGGTCAAGCAGCGCCGCATCCAGCTTGCCGCCGGTAAAGCTGCGGCCGGACTCTACGGCGGTGACCGTCACGGCCGCCGGACTGAACAGCATCGGGTCGATCTTGTAGAAGTCCATGTTGACCGCCTTGAACACTTCGGCGAACGGGCGACCGTAATCGCGCGACGCGCTGCTCGGCAGTTCCTGCGCCAGTTTGGCAGCGGCCTCATCCGCTCCCTTGACGAAGATATGGGCATGACCGCCGAACAGAATGGCGTCGTTGGTGCGGCCCATGCCGGTCAGAAAGTCCGGCGACGGCGGCGGCAAAGGCGCGCTGGCCATACCGTCCACCACCTGATCCAGCGGGAAATGCAGCGCGTGGATCTTGTGCATCGCCACTTCCAGCACGCGGCCGACGATCTGCACGGTACCGGCCAGACTGCGCGTCGGTGTCAGGATAAAAGTCAGGTTTTCCGGATTGACGCCGGTATCGCGCGCGACCTTCTCGATCACCTCTGCTGGCGGTACC
>JAVEWT010000056.1:0-11502 GCA_034004425.1 Methylophilaceae bacterium | reverse complement strand
TTCATCTTGTTGATGGTTTCGATCATGTGTACCGGGATACGGATGGTGCGCGCCTGGTCCGCGATGGAGCGGGTAATGGCCTGCCGGATCCACCAGGTGGCGTAGGTCGAGAACTTGTAGCCGCGGCGGTATTCGAACTTGTCCACTGCCTTCATCAAACCGATGTTGCCTTCCTGAATCAGATCCAGGAATTGCAGACCGCGGTTGGTGTACTTCTTGGCGATGGAAATGACCAGACGCAGGTTGGCCTCGATCATCTCGCGCTTGGCGCGACGAGCACGCGCCTCGCCAGTGGACATCTGCTTGTTGATTTCCTTCAGCTCCTTGATCGGCAGACCGACTTTCGCCTGCACATCCAGCAACTGCTGTTGCTGGTCGATGATCGAGTGCCGGAAACGTTCCAGGCGCTCCACATAGGGTTTGTTCGCTGCGAGTTCGTCTTCGAGCCAGTCCAGGTTCACTTCGTTGCCGGGAAAGGCCTTGATAAAGTGCTGGCGCGGCATGCCGGCCTTGTCGACGCAGAAATCCATGATCTTGCGCTCGTGCTGACGCACTTCCTCGACCATGTCGCGCACGGTACCGCACAGTGCCTCAACCTGCTTGGCGGAGAAGCGGAATGCAGTCAGCTCTTCCAGAATGCTGTTGTGCAACTTGAGGTATTCCTTGTCCTGCGAACCCTTGGTCTGCAGGATCACGGTCATTCTCTCGTGGGCCTGACGGATCACGGCAAAACGGGTCAACACTTCGGCTTTCAACTCCGCCAGAGCGGCGGCGGAGATGGCGGCAGCCTTGGTGCCGTCCTCGTCATCGTCTTCCTCGTCTTCTTCTTCAACTTCTTCCGTTGCGTCTTCCGCTGCTTCCGCCTCAATCTCGTCGGACATGCCGACATCGGAGTCGATCAGGCCGTCGACCAGTTCATCCACGCCCATTTCGTCCTTCTCGACCTTTTCCACCATGGCGAGCAGTTCGTTGATGGTGGTCGGACAGGCAGCAATCGCCTGCACCATGTGCTTGAGGCCGTCCTCGATACGCTTGGCGATCTCGATTTCGCCTTCGCGCGTCAGCAGATCGACGGTACCCATTTCGCGCATGTACATGCGCACCGGGTCGGTGGTGCGGCCGAATTCGGAATCGACGGTCGACAGCGCCTGCTCGGCTTCTTCCACCGCATCATCATCGGTGACGGCAGCAGGAGCATCGGACATCAGCAGAGCTTCGGCATCCGGCGCCTCTTCATAGACCTGGATACCCATGTCGTTGATCATGCCGATGATGCCGTCGATCTGCTCGGAATTCTGTACGTCATCCGGCAAATGGTCATTGATTTCAGCATAGGTCAGGTAGCCGCGCTCCTTACCGAGGACGATCAGCGTCTTCAGGCGCATACGACGGTCTTCAGCCTCATTGGGCGATGCTGCAGTCTTGTCGTTCACTTTGTCGTTCTGCTGCTCTTTAGCCATGCTTTACCTCAAATATTTTGTGCCGTAATTAACACTGCGGAAAACCTTGCATTATATCGCAAAATCACATCCATTTTTAGTCCCCAAGCCCAAGATGGCATCAGGGAACACTGCGGCCTCGTCTGCAAATCCGGCCGCTATCGACTATTCAACGTCTTCAACAATTCGCGTTCTTCCGGGGTCAGCTGACTCAGGCTCTTCTCACGCACGCTGTCCAGCAATCTGGCATGCTTACGCTGAAAATACATTTCTCTTAATTGCTTGCGCGCGCCCTCGAATTCAAGGGCAAAATCCAGATTTTCATCCAGGTGATGCAATTCGCGCTGGATTTCACCCAGCAATCGCGCATCCAGTGCTTTCTCCATCTGATGCAACAGCGCCGCAGGATTGGACTGCGGGTGGCGAAGCGCGGTTTCAATGACCAGACGCAGCATGCGGTCTTCGTCATTGTCAGCGGAGAGATATTGCAGGTCTTCCTCGCGCGCCAGCGAAGCCTGCATCAACAACATCAGCGCAAAGCGCCGGTGCAGGGAAACCGTCGTGCGCGATTGCCGCGTGACAGAGCGGCCCCGTGGCTGATTCAGTGCCGGCAAATTGACCATGCTGCGCATCTCGTCCAGCGTCAACCCGGTCAGTTCGGCAATCCGCTTGCGTAACAGCAAGGCCAGCCGCGGCGCCTTGATCTGCTTGAGGATAGGCTCTGCCTCGTTCAGAAAGCGTACCTTGTCCTCCTGCGATTGCAGCGGGTTTTCGGCGCTCAAGGTCTGAATGATGTATTGCGACAACGGCAGCGCCGTTTTCATCGCCTCCTCGAACGCCTCCCTGCCGAACTCGCGCACATAGCTGTCGGGATCGTGACTCTGTGGCAGGAATAGAAACCGCAACTGCAAACCATCGGTCAGCGCCGGCAGGGCATTCATCGCCGCGCGCCAGGCGGCGCCAAGTCCGGCCGCATCGCCGTCGAAACAGAAAACAATCTCGTCCGTCTGCCGCATCAACTTGGTGATGTGAAAAGGCGTTGTCGCTGTGCCCAGCGCCGCAACGGCATACTCGATACCGTATTGCGCCAGCGCCACCACGTCCATGTAACCCTCCACCACCAGCGCGCGGCCGGCATCGCGTATGGCACGACGAGCAAGGAACAGGCCGTAAAGTTCATGACCTTTCTGAAACAGCGGGGTTTCCGGCGAGTTGTAATACTTCGGCGTATCTTCGGGATCGATCACCCGGCCGCCGAAACCGATAACCTGCCCCTTCTGGTCATGGATCGGGAACATGATACGGTCGCGGAAACGGTCATAGCGTCGCCCCTGTTCATTTTCGACCACGAGGCCGGCCGTCTGCAGCACATCGTCGTCATAATGCGGGAACACGCTCTGAAGGTTCTGCCAGCCCTGCGGCGCATAACCCATCTGGAATCGGGCTGCGATCTGGCCGCTGAGCCCGCGGCTTTTCAGATATTCGATCGCGCGCGGCGATTTCTTCAGTTCGCCCTTGTAGTAAGCCGCAGCCTGCTGCATGGTTTCCAGCAGACCGGGGACAGGCTTTACCATCGGCCTGGCGCTATCGCGCGTTTCCTGCGGCACGATCATGCCAACCATCTTCGCCAGTTCGTGCACCGCCTCGACGAAACTGAGCCCCTGATATTCCATCAGGAAGCCGATAGCGGTGCCGTGGGCGCCGCAGCCGAAACAATGGTAGAACTGCTTGGTCGGGCTGACGGTGAAGGAGGGGGATTTCTCGTTGTGGAAGGGACAACAGGCGGAATAGTTGGCACCGGCCTTTTTCAGCGGCACGCTCTTGTCTACCACATCGACGATATCGACGCGATTAAGCAGTTCCTGAATGAAGGACTCTGGAATCATGGATGATTGAATAATAGCCCAAAAAATAAAAAAGGAGCTTTCGCTCCCCTTTTAATTCACTGCTTGTAGTCTGGCGCTGTCGTTTGCTCAATCAGGCGAGCCCATAATCGGGCAGCCCATGATCAGGCACCCAGCCGGGCCTTGATCAGCGCGGAAACCTTGCCCATGTCGGCACGTCCAAGCACCTGCGGCCTGACTGCCGCCATGACCTTGCCCATGTCCTTGATGCCGCTCGCAGCCGTATCGACAATCGCCTTTGCCAGAATCTCGTTCAGCTCGGTCTCGGTCAAGGCGGCCGGCAGATACTCCTGCAAGACAGCAACCTCGAACTTTTCAACATCCGCCAGATCCTGACGGCCCGCTGCCTCATATTGGGAAATCGAGTCACGGCGCTGCTTCAGCATCTTCTCGATCGCCTCCACCACCTGCGCATCATTGAGCTCGATACGCTCATCCACCTCGCGTTGCTTGATTGCAGCCTGCAACAAGCGGATGGCACCAAGCCGCGCAGCATCCTTGGCGCGCATGGCGTTTTTCATGTCTTCGGTGATTCTGGCTTTAAGCGACATTGCTGACGACCTGAAAGGTTCAAAAAATCAAGCAACACCTGTACATCTCGCCTTTCGGCAAGCGCACAAGGTGTTGCATCAGATTCTCATTTGCCCGGTGTGAACTTTCTCCGGGCTGAATTTTTAATAGAGCTTGGCCGGCAGGGTCTGGTTGCGAATGCGACGATAGTGACGCTTCACGGCAGCGGCAGCCTTGCGCTTACGCTCCCAGGTTGGCTTCTCGTAAAACTCGCGAGCGCGCAGATCGGTCAGAAGACCGGTTTTTTCGATCATGCGTTTGAAACGGCGCAACGCAACGTCAAACGGCTCATTTTCTTTAACACGTACAGTAGACATTCAGCTCAATTCCTTGAGGTTCTTTTGGAAAGTCTGCTATTCTAGCCCCCGCTTCACTAT
Source organism: Methylophilaceae bacterium (assembly GCA_034004425.1). Taxonomy (GTDB): domain Bacteria; phylum Pseudomonadota; class Gammaproteobacteria; order Burkholderiales; family Methylophilaceae; genus UBA6140. Next base: position 7,212 of record JAVEWT010000056.1, on the reverse strand, counting down.
TTATCAATCATTATCAATGAGTTTTTACGTACTTCCGTGTTGATCCTCGGCATCGAATCCTCTTGCGACGAAACCGGCATCGCGCTCTACGATACGGAACGCGGCCTGCTTGCGCACGCTCTGCACTCGCAAGTCGAGATGCACGCCGAGTACGGCGGCGTGGTACCGGAACTTGCCTCGCGCGACCATATCCGCCGCGCCCTGCCGCTCATCAGCCACACGCTGCAAGAGGCCGGCGCCAGCCTGCATGACATCGACGGCATCGCCTATACGCAAGGCCCCGGACTGGCTGGCGCACTGCTGGTCGGCGCCAGCCTCGCCGAGGCGCTGGCCTTTGCCCTCAAGGTACCGACCGTCGGGGTCCATCATCTGGAGGGTCATCTGCTGGCACCGCTGCTGGAAGAGAATCCGCCGGCGTTCCCGTTCGTTGCCCTGCTGGTTTCCGGCGGACACACGCAACTGATGCGCGTGTCCGGTATCGGCGACTATGAACTGCTGGGCGACACGCTGGACGACGCTGCCGGCGAAGCCTTCGACAAAACCGCGAAACTGCTCGGCCTCGGCTACCCCGGCGGCCCGGCCTTATCCAGACTGGCAACGCAGGGCCGGGCCGGGCTTTTCAAATTGCCCAGACCCCTGCTCAACAGCGGAGACCTGAATTTCAGCTTCAGCGGCCTGAAGACCGCCGTGCTGAATATCGTCGCCAACGAAAGCGCCGCCCGCGGCGAACTGGATGCCGCGACCAAAGCCGACATCGCCTGTGAATTCCAGGAAGCAGTGACCGAGGTGCTGACGGCGAAATGCATGGCGGCCTTGCGCGAAACCGGGCTGGACAACCTGATCGTATCGGGCGGTGTCGGTGCCAATGCCCGCCTGCGCGAACGGTTGAACGAAGCGACCCGGCGCCGGTTGTGCAAGGTCAGTTACCCGCGCCTGGAGTTCTGTACCGACAACGGCGCCATGATCGCCTTTGCCGGCGCCATGCGCATGAAAGGTTCGGGGTTCAAGCCGACAGCGAGCCAGGACTACCGCTTTACGGTCCGGCCGCGCTGGGATCTTGCCGAGTTGCAAAAGCCCTGAGATTTACCCCACGCGGGCTCACCCCTTAGGGACTCAGACCCTAGGATTTCCCCTTACCGAAGCCGCCCTCGGTTCCTTTCAACAGATTGCGGATATTGCCGCGATGACGCCAGATGAGCAGCAAGGCCAGCACGACTGTCGTCGCCAGATATGCCATGTTGCCATCCAGCAGACCCCAGGCAAACAACGGTGAACAGGCCGCGGCGAGTATCGCGGCGAGCGAGGAATAACGCCAGATTGCGAAAGCCAGTATCCAGAGCAGCAGCACGGAGAGGCCGAGCCAGGGCGAGATCGCCAGCAACACCCCCAAGGCCGTCGCCACCCCCTTGCCGCCCTTGAAACCGTAATAAACCGGATACAGATGACCGACGAACACGGCAAGCGCTACCAGAGAAACCCACGTGTCGCCCAGGCCGTACCAGACTGCCGCCCAAACGGCCAGATAGCCCTTCAGCGCATCGCCGAGCAAGGTCAGCAGAGCCGCCAGCTTCTTGCCGCTACGCAGCACATTGGTCGCCCCCGGGTTGCCGGAGCCGACGGTGCGCGGGTCCGGCAACCCGAACAGCTTGCTCATGAGGATGCCGAAGGAGACGGAGCCCAACAGATAGGCGGCGATAACAAACACTGCTTCAACCATGACGAATGCTCTAAAATGCAATGAAAGAGGATTCTAAACCATGGACACCATATTTCTAAGCGAAGTGCGAGTTGAAACCAGACTGGGCGTGCCGGACTGGGAGCGCATGACCCCGCAAACCGTCCTGCTCGACATCGAAATCGGCATGCCGCATAGCCGCTCCTGTCAGACCGATGCCATCGAGGACACGATCGACTATGGCCGCGTCGTCGCCCGCATCCGCGAAACGCTGCGAGAACAGAGCTTCAGACTGGTGGAGGCGCTGGCCGAACATCTCTGCCAACTCATCCTGCAGGAATTCGAGGCGCCCTGGGTCAGAATCAAGGTCGCCAAGCCCGGCATACTTCCCGGCCTCAAGGCGCTCGGCGTCATCATCGAACGCAACGCCGTAGTGGATTAGCCGCCCAGCCGCGCCTGTTGATCGAAATGTGCGCGGATGGCGTCAAGGTCGAACGCCCGCCACTTGCGAATCAGCGTGTCGAACTCCGCCGTTGTCATCTCCCCGACCTGCCCGTCGATGATCACTTGATCGCGGATGGCAACCACACAGGGGATCTGCTTCACATCGAGCTGCCGGGCGATTTCCGGGCTGGCATCCACATCCAGCTTGCCAAAGACGATATCCGGATATTGCGCGGCCGCCTGCGCATAAACCGCGTCAAAGCGTTTGCACGGCTCGCACCACTCTGCCCAGAAATCGACAATGACAAAATCGCTGGACTCGACCAGTTGTTTGAAATTTTCCCTGCTCATCAGGATCGGCTGCATGTTTGGGCTCCAGTTCAGTTCTGGCTGGCCAAGGCCAGCCCGCTTCAAAGACACTGAACTCTGCTCGATTCCAAAGTACGCGCAAAGTGAAAGATTCCCGCCGTCATCATGCCATTGATGACCATTCTCATGGGGGGGGCGGAGTTGTGGCGGGGATCACCCTCGGGGATGGTGAACGGCATGCAACTGCTTCAGCCGCTCGCGCGCCACATGCGTATAGATCTGCGTAGTGGAGATATCGGCATGTCCGAGCAGCATCTGCACCACCCTGAGATCCGCCCCGTGATTCAACAGATGCGTCGCGAATGCGTGCCGTAGCACATGAGGCGAGATCGGCTTGCGTATGCCGGCCTGCAGTGCATAACGCTTGATCAGATACCAGAACGCCTGGCGCGTCATGGCTTCGCCGCGCTGGGTGACGAACAGGCTGTCGCTCAGCCGTTTTTGCAAAATATCCGGGCGCGCCTCTTTCAGATAACGGCCGATCCATTCCAGCGCCTCCTCCCCCATGGGCACCAATCTGGTTTTGCTGCCCTTGCCGGTGACGCGGATGACGCCTTCCTGCAAACCGATTTCGGTCACTTTCAAGCCCACCAGCTCCGATACACGCAGCCCGCAGGCATATAGCAGCTCCAGCATGGCACGGTCGCGCAGACCCAGCGGCTGACCGAGGTCGGGGGCGTCGAGCAATGCCTCCACCTCCTCCTCGTTCAGGCTTTTCGGCAGGGAACGCGGCAACTTGGGCGAATCAATCTGCAGGGTAGGATCCACCTCTACCTGACTTTCCCGCAGTGCATAACGGTAAAAACGGCGCAAGGTGGCAATCAGACGGCTGATGCTGCGCGGCTTGCTGTGCGGGAACCTGACCGCCAGATATTGCTGGATATCAGCCTGCCGCGCCTGATGCAGGTCACGGTTCTCCGTCTTCTGCAGCCATTCGGCAAAAGCGGACAAATCCTGCCGGTAACTGGTCAGCGTATTCTTCGACAGCCCGTCCTCCAGCCAGAGGTGGTCGATAAAGCCGTCGACCCGTTCGAGATTGACCGGGTTCAAAGCACTTGCTCGTGATGGAGCAGCCATTGTTTTATCGCCAAACCTGTTGCCTCGCCCTGCATGAACCCGCCCAAGCCGTTTTTCGCCACAACACGATGGCAAGGAATCACCAGCGGCACATGATTGGCACCGCAGGCATTGGCCACCGCACGGGGACCTGAGCCCACCCGACATGCCAGCTCACTGTAGGTGATTGTCGTACCGACCGGAATCTGCGCAATCGCCTGCCAGACACGCCGCTGGAAAGGCGTGCCCTGCACGGCGCAGGCGATATCCAGCTTCGCCCCGGCATCATTCAGGTATTGTCGCAATTGCCGGACGACGGCCTGGGCGAAAGGCTGTCGGGAGTACTTCTCACCCGGATTCCCCGGCAACAGTTCCAGCCTCAACAGAAAATCATCCGCCACCCGGATGCCGATCGCGCCGAATGGTGCGGAAATGACCGCATCGAACTCTTGGGGCTTCGTCATCGCAAGCATCTCTTCATGAAGGGTATCCATGAAGGTCATCTTAGCGCAAATAAAAAAGCCCCGAAACTCGGGGCTTTTTCTATCGTATTGCGCTTATTCCGCAGCAGTTTCCGGAGCCAGGACTTCGCGGTCACGCATTTGCAGCTTTTCCTTGATGCGTGCGGACTTACCGGAACGCTCACGGAGATAGTAAAGCTTGCTGCGACGCACATCACCGCGGCGCTTGACTTCGATGCTGGCGATCAGCGGGGAATAGGTCTGGAACGTACGCTCGACACCTTCGCCGGAAGAGATCTTGCGCACGATGAAGGACGAATTCAAACCGCGGTTGCGCTTCGCGATCACGACACCTTCGTACGCCTGTACGCGCTTGCGGGTACCTTCCACCACGTTGACGCCGACGACCACTGTGTCACCAGGGGCGAAATCAGGAATAGTCTTGCCGAGACGGGCTATTTCTTCCTTTTCCAGCATTTCGATAATATTTGCCACTTTGTTGCTCCTTCTAGTTATGCGAATCTTGTTCCTGCTCCAACTCCTTGAGCAGCCGAGATTCCTCTTTTGACAACGGCCTTGCGGCCAGTAAATCCGGACGCTTGGTCCGGGTCCTCTGCAATGACATTTTCAATCGCCACTGCTTGATTTTTGCATGGTTGCCGGACATCAACACCGCCGGCACCTTCAAACCCTTATATTCCTCTGGTCGAGTGTAGTGTGGACAATCCAGCAGTCCATCGACAAACGAATCCTCGATGGCAGAATCCGCATCACCCAACGCACCGGGCAACTGCCTGACAATGGCATCAATGAGCACCATGGCCGGCAATTCACCACCCGACAGCACGTAATCGCCGATGGAAATCTCTTCATCGACTTCGGCCGTCAACAATCGCTCGTCGACACCTTCATAGCGGCTGGCCAGCAGAATCAGTCCCGGCTCGCGCGCCAGTTGCATGACTTTTGCATGCGTCAGTGGCTTGCCCTGTGGCGACAGGTGTATCACCCTGCTACTGGCACCTGCCTGCTGTTGCCGCGCTTTCGCGGCATTGATCGCCTTTTCCAGCGGTTCTGCCAGCATCACCATGCCGGGGCCGCCACCGTAGGGTCGATCATCCACGGTCTTGTAATTGTCTGTTGTGAAATCACGCGGATTCCACAACGACAAGTCATAAATACTTTTTTCCAGCGCGCGGGCCGTAATGCCGGACTGCGTCACTGCATCGAACATCTGCGGGAACAACGTGATGACATCGAATTGATAGGCCATCACAGTTTCAACATGCTGAGCAGCGCTCAAAACTCGGCATCCCAGTCGACCTGCATGGTACCTGCCTCGAGGTTCACATCAAGCACAACCTGTCCGACAAAGGGAATCAGCCTCTCGCGATCGCCCTTGGCCACCAGCACATCGTTGGCTCCAGTCTCGAAAACATCGATGACCTTGCCCAAATCAACGCCTTGCAGGTTCGTCACCTGCAAACCGATCAGGTCGGTCCAGTAGTATTCGTTCTCGTCCGGCTCCGGCAATTGCGCCCGGGGCACCGCAATCTGCTTGCCCTTCAACGCAAAAGCCGCATCGCGATCGGCCACGTCCTTGAACTTCACCAACAAGGTGGCGCCGTGCACTCTGGCCGTTTCCACTTCATGCTGCAACCACTGACTGTCTCGACCAAGCCACCAATCGGCATAATCAAGCAGGCCATCCAGCATTTCGGTATGCGGCTGGACTTTGACCCAGCCATAAATGCCATATGGGGCGACGATGCGCCCCATGATCACCATTTCAGTCAATGCTTGCTCCAGTTGACCGCTCTTCTAGAGGAGCGGTTGAGCCTAATCAGGCAGCTGGAGTTTCTGAGCCTTCTGCAGCCGACTCGGCCTGAGCTGCTTCAGCTTCAGCGGCGGCCTTGGCTTCGGCTTCTTCCTTGGCCTTGGCTTCAGCGGCTTCCTTCAGCTTGGCAGCTTCTGCAGCAGCGGCTTTGGCCTTGGCAGCTTCAACCTTGGCAGCTTCCTTTTGCTTGACAGCCAGCATGCCTTCAGGACCCTTGGCGTGCAGCTTGACCAGACGCGCTACGCAGTCCGACAGGCGTGCGCCATGGCTTTGCCAGTGGCTGATGCGCGCATCGTCAAGGCGCAGACCTTCCTGGCCTTCCTTGGCAAGCGGATTGTAGAAACCCACGCGCTCAATGAAACGGCCATCGCGGCGATTGCGGGAATCTGCAACCACAACGCTGTAAAAAGGGTTTTTCTTCGCGCCACCACGGGCCAGTCGAATGATCACCATATGTTTGTTCTCTAAATAGTTTTGCAGAAAGGGGCGGATTTTACGTTATTTTTTAATACTTTGGCAAGGCAAATATCATGTTTGCGCCGAATTTTGATACGGCGTCGGATCGGGGAAGCCGCTGGCAGCGAAACCTTCGCGCCGGAAACGGCAGGAATCGCACAAACCGCAGGCACGTCCCTGGGCGTCAGCCTGATAGCAGGAAACGGTCATGCCATAATCCACACCCAGCCTGCTGCCCTGCTGGATGATCTGCGCCTTGCTGAGGTCGATCAAGGGGGCGTGAATGGTAATCGTACGGCCCTCGACCGCGGACTTGGTCGCCAGATTGGCCATGCGCTGGAACGCATCGACATATTCCTTGCGACAATCCGGATAGCCGGAATAATCCAGCGCATTGACGCCGATGAAAATGTCGCGCGCATCCAGCACCTCGGCCCAGGCCAGCGCCAGTGACAACATTATGGTGTTGCGAGCCGGCACGTAGGTGACCGGAATCCCCTCGGTTGGCGCCTGCGGCACATCGATACCGCTATCGGTCAATGCGGAACCGCCGAACATGGACAAGTCCAGCTGCGCGGTCCGGTGCGCGACAGCGCCTAATGCCTTGGCAATCTTTTCCGCGGCCTTCAACTCGGCAACGTGTCGCTGATGATAATCCAGGCTCAGGCAATAGCAGGCAAAGCCCTGACTGCGGGCAATCGCCAGCACGGTAGTGGAATCGAGTCCGCCGGAGAGCAACACCACTGCCTTCTTCATCACACTTTCCTAAACGCCGGGCTTTTCGCCCCACAGAATCTTGTGCAGTTGCACCTGCATGCGTACCGGCAGCCGGTCAGCCAGTATCCATTCCGCCAGCTTCGCTGCATCCAGACTGCCATGTACCGGCGAGAAAAGCACGGAACATTTCTGCGCAATGC
>JAVEWT010000205.1:0-2553 GCA_034004425.1 Methylophilaceae bacterium | reverse complement strand
CGCTCGACAACGATGCTTGGCAGATTGCAGGCAGCTGGGTGTTGACCGGCGAGGACAACGGCTTTGCCGGCATCACGCCCAAACGCGATTTCGACCTGGACAAGGGCGGCTGGGGCGCATGGGAAATAGCCGCGCGCTATCACCAGCTGGAAGTCGACAACGATGCGTTCAGCGGCGGCTATGCCAACGCGGCCAGCACGACCGAGCAGGCACGCTCGTGGACGCTCGGCCTCAACTGGTATTTGAACAAGAACGTCAAGGTCGCCACCAGCTACGACCACACCTCATTTGACAGCGGCATCGCCGGTGTTGATGACAAGGAAGACGAAAGAGCCTTGTTCAGCCGCCTGCAAGTCGCTTTCTAAACTCGAAACAAGCAAAGGAAACCACATGAAACACGCATTCAAATCCGCACTGCTCGCCGGGGCGTTAGCCCTGGCACTACCGCTCGGCGCATCGGCTGCCGATGTGACACTGCTCAATGTCTCCTACGACCCGACGCGCGAGCTTTATGTCGATTTCAACAAGGCATTCGCCGCGCATTGGAAAGCCAAGACCGGCGACAACGTCACCATCAAGCAATCCCACGGTGGCGCCGGCAAGCAGGCGCGCGCGGTGATCGACGGACTGCAGGCCGACGTCGTCACCTTGGCACTGGCCTACGATATCGACGCCATACACGAGAAAGCCAAACTGATCCCCAAGGATTGGCAAGCCCGCCTGCCCAACAACAGCGCGCCGTATACCTCCACCATCGTCCTGCTGGTTCGCAAGGGCAACCCGAAGAAGATCAAGGATTGGAACGATCTGGCCAAGCCCGGCGTTTCCGTCATTACACCCAACCCCAAAACCTCCGGCGGTGCACGCTGGAACTACCTGGCGGCCTGGGGTTATGAGCTGAAGCGTAACGGCGGCGACCAGCAAAAAGCCAAGGAATTCGTCAAGAAGATATTCGCCAACGTACCGGTGCTGGATTCCGGCGCGCGCGGTTCAACCACCACTTTTGTTGAACGCGGCATCGGTGACGTCTTCATCTCCTGGGAGAACGAAGCTTTCCTGGCGCTGAAGGAACTCGGCCCGGACAAATTCGAGATCGTCGTACCGTCGGTATCGATTCTGGCCGAGCCGCCGGTGACGCTGGTCGACGAGGTCGCCGACAAACGCAAGACCCGTGCCGTTGCTCTAGGCTATCTGGAATACCTCTATTCCGATGAAGGCCAGGACATCGCCGGCAAGCACTACTACCGCCCGACCAGCCCGAAATATGTCGAGAAATACGCGAAGCAGTTCCCCAAGGTGAACCTGTTCAAAATCGACGATGTGTTCGGCGGCTGGCAGAAGGCGCAGAAGGAACATTTCGCTGACGGCGGCACGTTCGACCAGATTTACACCAAGAAGTAAAAATTTCACATGAAGCATGGGCTGAGAGCTATCTCTCAGCCCGCTCCAAGCAAAGGAAACAAGACATGACAACAGCATTGATCGTAGGCGGCGACCGGATAGACGGCATCAGGCAGGTATTGGGTAGTTACGGCGTGACCCGAATCAATCACTGGTCAGGTCGCAAGGCGCGCGATGGCAAAAAAGTCATCCCGCATGACACGAAACTGATTGTGCTGGTGACGGATTGGATCAGCCATAACTTCACGCACAAGATCAAACAATCCGCAGCAAAACGCGGCGTACGGATCGTCTACACACCGAACGGACCGGCTGCATTGAAAACACGGCTGGAACGCATACATGGCGAGACCGTGACGGAGGCTGCCTGTTGCAAGACAGCAATCCATTCCCGTTTGATGTGCTGGCTGACGCTTCTGAAAACAGCCACTAAACGATTGTTTTAATACACCTCTTATAGGAGCTTTAATCATGGCAATTCATTCCATCAATGTCCGCAACCAGTTCCGCGGCAGAGTCAAGGAAATCCTCACCGGCCCGGTTGTTTCAGAGGTTGAAGTTGAAACCGCGCTCGGTCTCGTCACTTCCGTCATCACCACCCGCTCAATCAACGAACTCGGACTACAGGTCGGCACCGAAGTCCTAGCCTTGGTCAAATCAACAGAAGTATCCATCGCAAAGGTTTGAACACCATGAACAGAATCATCAAATCATTCGTTTTCAGCCTGTTCGTTACACTTGGCTTGCCAGCATTCGCAGAAACCTCGATTCTCAATGCGTCCTACGACGTCAGCCGTGAGTTCTACAAGGACCTGAATCCGGCATTCGTCAAATATTGGAAGGACAAAACCGGCGAAACTATCACCATCAAACAATCGCATGGCGGCTCATCGAAACAGGCCAGATCGGTGATTGACGGCTTGCAGGCTGATGTCATCACCATGAACCAGTCGCTGGACATCGACATCCTGCATGAGCGTGGCAAGCTTATTCCCAAGGACTGGCAAAAACGCCTGGCTTCAAATAGTGCACCGACAGCTTCCACTACCGTGTTCCTGGTGCGCAAGGGCAACCCCAAAAATATCCGGGACTGGAATGATCTGGTCAGGCCGGGCGTCGGCATCATTTTGCCCAACCCCAAGACTTCCGGCA
>JAVEWT010000055.1:0-11600 GCA_034004425.1 Methylophilaceae bacterium | reverse complement strand
CGGGCATGGCGAAGGCATTCGGGCCGATGGCCTCGCTTTTGCGAAAAATCAGGTGGAATTCAGGCATGGCTTCGCCTTGCGCCGGCTGCAAGTCCGACAAGGCCTGCGTAATCTCCTGCTGTCGCGCTGGCGGCAACTCGCTCGGTTCCAGCACATACTGATCAAGCATGGCCATGGTCTGTTCATCCATCAGCGCCGGCAATCTGGCGGGGAGACGTTGCGCCACCACATTGGCAGCCCAGGGAAGCCCCCACTGATAGGCTGCGGCAAAAAACACCGCAATCAGCACAAAGGAAGCCAGTGCATAACGCCATTTACCCTCCAACCGGGAGACCGTCGAATGCGGCTGCATGCCCGCCGCCTGCAACATGGCTTCCAGAACAGCGTGGTCAGTAATCAGGCAATAGGCACCATCGTCAAAATGTAACTGGCGCGGCGACTTGCCGATCTTTTCGGACAGGCTGGCCTCGGCCACCGGCACGCGACGCTCCAGCTGTTCGCCGCTCAGCAGCCACTCACCATGCTGCAGCTCCAGCGTGACCGCATGGCGGCGGCTGGTCTGACCATCAAAATAGCTAGCCTGCAACATGGCCTCGCCTAAAGCCCGATATCGACATCGAATATTTCCGCCGCCTCTTCGCCAAATGCTGCCGCTTCCTGTTCGGCATCACGCACGAACGCATCCAGCGCCCCCTCCGGCTGCAGCCACATGTGTTGCAGCCGGTAACGCGCTAGGCGCACGTCGGCAAAGGGCTTGAACAAGCCGAAGGTCAGAATGATGCCGAGCAGATTGGTGAACTTGACCCAGAACAGGCCGCGTGCACTGAGATCGCTGCCGAAACGATGGCCGGCCAGTTGCGTCTCGCCCCAGACCAGATTCTGCAGGCGCGATGTGAAATAGGGGCCGATCAGCAACGCCCCCAGCATGAAGACGAAAAAGGATGCGAGCATGAAAAGGCCGGCCATGGCCGCACCGGACTCTTCCGGATCTGCCGCCTGGCTCACCGATTCAGTGATGGCGGCAAAGCCGCCACCAAAAGCCAGCGCCAAAAAGGCCAGCAATCCCAGCATCAGCAACAGCGTCTTGCCGTAAAGCGCATAGAAACTGCCGACACCGGCATGGAAGCTGAAACGGCTGGCACCGAAGCGGGCGTTTCCGTGCTGGAAATGCCGCAGCCGGTGATGGGCGGACGGCACCAGCGCGAACAGCGTGAACAGCGCCAGTAGCGGCCACAGCAGAAAGGTCTTGTAGGTCTCCGGCAGTCTGGCGGAGAAACCGAATCGCAGGCCGCTGTAGCTGCTGTTGATGGCGCGGAAACGCAGCGACTTGTAGAGCAGCACCGGCATCACCAGCATCAGCGGGATCAGGAAGATCAGGCCAAGAATCGGCGACAGGCCACCGCTCAGGTTGTACACGCTGAGCAGTATCACCGCCAGCACCCGCCCCTTGAGGATGGCTGTCGGATCGCCGTGATAATCGAAATTGGCCTCGTTGAGCCAGGTGTTGCGGTAGAAATACTGCAGGCGCCGCACCTTGGCCCAGGCCGAATAGATGCCGAAGGTGAGGATGGTCAGCAACAGGTTGACGATCCATATCCTGAAATACTCGCTGCCCGTGCCGGTGAAGACAAACGGCTTTTTATCGTCCATCTTTTTTCACTCCCTGATTATCGTGATGGAACTGCTTGCCGCTAGCCTCTCCCCAGCCTGGTGGCCTGATAGGGCGTCTCGCTCACCTCCGGCACCGGCTTGCCGGCCAGATGGCGGAAACTGACGCGCAACATGTCGAGAATGACGATCCACAGCACGGCGATGAAGAACATGGTCAGCCACGCATCGAGCTGCTGGTTGAATATCAGTTGCGGCGCGACCCTGGCCTGCTCCGGCGTCAGCGTGCCGGCCGCCAGCTTGGCCGCCATGTCGTTAGCCGCGGCATAGAAGCCGATGCGGACGTCCGGGCTGAACACCTTCTGCCAAGCCGCGGTGGTGGTAACGATCACCAGCCACAACAAGGGCAAACCCGTGACCCAGGCATATTTCAGGCGACCGCTCTTGATCAGGATGGCGGTGCCGACGCAAAGGGCGATCGCCGCCAGCATCTGGTTGGCGATGCCGAACAGCGGCCAGAGGATGTTGACGCCGCCGTTGGGGTCGATGACACCGATATAGAGGAAATAGCCCCAGCCCGCCACCACCAGCGCGCTGCTGAAAATGACGGAGGGATACCAGGACGTTTCGCCCAGCTTGCTGGAGAAATTGCCCAGGATGTCCTGCAGCATGAAACGGCCGACGCGGGTGCCGGCATCCAGCGTGGTCAGGATGAACACCGCCTCGAACATGATGGCGAAGTGATACCAGAACGACAGCATGCTCTGACCGAAGGCGCTGCTGAAGATGCTGGCCATGCCGACCGCCAGCGACGGCGCCCCGCCGGTGCGGGCGAACAGCGTGCTCTCGCCCATCTGCCGGGCGAGATTCTCCATCTGCTCGACGGTCACCGCATAACCCCAGGAGTTGATGGTCGCCACTGCCGTTGCCGCATCGCGGCCGACCACGCCAGCCGGACTGTTGATGGCGAAGAACACGCCCGGATCGAGCACGGTGGCGGCGATCATCGCCATGATGGCGACGAAGGATTCGAGCAGCATGCTGCCGTAGCCGATCATGCGGATGTCGCGCTCGTTGGCGAGCAGTTTGGGCGTGGTGCCGGAGGAGATCAGCGCATGGAAACCGGAGATGGCGCCGCAGGCGACGGTGATAAAAACGAAGGGGAACAATGCGCCGCCGAAGATGGGGCCGCTGCCGTCGATGAACTGCGTCAGTGCCGGCATCTTCACTTCCGGCTGCATGATGATGATGGCGACAGCCAGCAGCATGATGGTGCCCAGTTTCATGAAAGTGGACAGGTAATCGCGCGGCGCCAGCAGCAACCAGACCGGCAGGATGGCCGCCGCGAAACCGTAGACGATGACGCCGATGGCAAGCGGCAGGCCGTCATGGTCGAACAGCGTGCGCAGTCCGGGCTGATGGCCGATCCAGCCGCCGGCTGCGACCGCCAGCAACAGCAGCACGACGCCGAGCAAGGAGGCCTCCAGCACGTTACCGGGGCGGAAATTGCGCATGTAGAGACCGACGATGACGGCGATCGGGATGGTCGCTGCCACAGTCGAAGTCGCCCACGGGCTGTGCTTCATGGCGTTGACCACCACCAGCCCGAGCACGGCGATGAGAATGATCATGATGGCCAGCGTGCCGATCAGCGCGGCGATGCCGCCGATCGGCCCCAATTCGTCTCGCGCCATCTGGCCGAGACTGCGGCCGTTGCGACGGGTGGACAGGAACAGCGTCACCATGTCCTGCACGGCACCACCCAGTACCGCGCCGATCAGGATCCACAGCGTACCCGGCAGATAACCGAACTGCGCGGCCAGCGTCGGCCCGATCAGCGGGCCGGGCCCGGCGATGGCGGCAAAGTGGTGACCGAAGACGATCCAGCGGTTGGTCGGCACATAGTCGCGACCGTTGTTCAGGCGCTCGGCGGGCGTCGCCCGCGTTTCGTCCACCAGCAGGACCTTGGTGGCGATCCAGGCGGAATAGAATCGATAGGCGATCGCATAGACGCAGACCGCCGCCGTGATGAACCACATGGCATTGATGCTCTCGCCGCGGTTCAAGGCGATGCCACCGACAGCACCTGCGCCGACGATCGCGATGGCAAACCAGATCAGGTTTTTCAATAGTTTGTTCATGATGGATGTCTGCTTTCGAACATGCTGCGAATCAGCCGGAAGTATAAAGGAGCGATGGCCGCATGAGGAAAATCCGCCCGAAAATCAGCGTTGAAACGCTCAACGGATTAAAGGCCGCCCGGCAAGACTCATGAAAATCATGAGGTGCCAATCATGATTGCACAGAGGGTTGCAGGCAAACTTGCAGCGCAGAATGCACTCATACGAACAACAACATGACGTTGTTAGTTCATCAACCAAAACAAGGAGAGATATCATGTGGACAAAACCAGCTGCTACTGAAATGCGTTTCGGCTTCGAAGTGACGATGTACGTTTGCAACCGCTAAGTTGCAAACCGGCCAACAAGCCAACCGTTAATTCGACCAAGCAGATTCAAAGAAACGGGCGCTTCGGCGCCCGTTTTCATTTCTCCCGTTTGCATTGACCTCCAGGCGGCATTCTCAAAACACCGCTCAATGCGCGACTAATTCAAGCGCACGCTACCGACCTTGCCCTCCACGGCCAGATTGGCCCGGATACGGCGCGTCGGAATCGCCAACTCGGCGCTGACATTGCCCGCCACGACCTGATCCGGTTGCACCGCCAGATTGCCGCGCGCCTTCAGTTGCGGTGCCGCCAGCTCGAGCTGGCTGAACTGGTACACGCCCCGCCTGAACTGCAGTTTGCCGGCTAAACGATCGAAGCGCGTCGCATCGCCACCGGCGCTACCGGATACAAGATGTTCGGCAAGATCGACGCCATTGATCCTGCCGTCGCGCAGTTGGAAGCTGGCATCGACCTCGACTGCCTGTGCCAGATTCTGCGCCGCATCCGCCCGGCTGCTGAATGTAGCGCTGGCGTCCAACTCGCCCTCGATCGAAGCGCTGCTCAGCATGGCGTTCAAAACCTGCGGCAGACGCACCTGCTGCAATTCGAAATTGCCGGAAGCGATCGGCTGACCGGTCCAGGCAAGCACGGCCTCCGCCCGCAAACTGCCGCCATAGAGTTCGCCTTCCACCCGGCTGAAACGCAGCTGTTTGCCGTCGGCGACGGCTTCGGCATCAAAGCGGCTGAACTGCAGCTCCGGCGCAAACGGCGGCTTCCAGTTGGTCGCCTGCAGCGCGACACGGCAGTTGCCGTCCTGCGGCAGCAGTTCCAGCGACAGGTCCTGCTCCAGCGCAGACAGCATGAGACGGCTGAAATCGCCTGCCGCCGAACGCTCGACCGTGCCATCGAAGCTAATTGCAGCGAGTCCCGGGATCTGCAAGGTGAAATCGCTGAGTTCGAGCTCGCCTATGCTCAACTGCGGATTGGCGGCCGCGACCTGCAGCCACTGCAACTGACGCCCGAGACCGGCCGCATCAACCGTCATCTCCGTGACCTCGACCGATTTCAGGCTTTTTTCGACACCGAACCATGCCGAAACTTCGGGCACCACCTGCACCGAACCGACATGGAGATCGCCGTCACTGCCGATGGCGACATCCGTCAATACCAGATGCGGCGTCGGCAACAGCGCCACACGCAGACCGCCGACCTTGACCGGCTCGCCGATGGTCGCCGCGGCGATACGCTCGACCGGTCCGGCCAGCGGACTCAGATTGACCCAATGTGCGAGCACAACGAGCACGATCAGCAGCACGGGTAGATAGAGCAGCCCCGTCTTGATTAACGGCCGCAGCCAGTTGGCACGCGTGCTCGTGCCGCGCGTCAACGCCCTTTCCACTTCCTGCTGGGCCTTTTCGATGGCTTTCTGCTCGGCCGCCAATCTGGCTTCTTCGCGCGCGCGGGCTGCGGCTTCCGCCTTGGCCTGACGACGCGCCGCCTGCTCAGCCTCAGCCTGACGTTTCGCTTCCTCTTTGGCCTGACGTTGCGCTTCGCGCAGTGCCTCTTTCTCTGCCTTGGCGCGCGCGGCAGCCTCTGCCTTCAGCTGCGCCTCTTGCTCCCTGCGCGCCCGACGCTCGGCCTCCTCCTGTGCCTGGCGTTCCGCTTCCAGCCGGGCCGCTTCTTCTGCCTGCGCACGGGCTGCGGCTTCCGCCTGCCGCCGTGCCTCTTCCTCCTCCGCCCTGCGCGCGGCTTCTTCGCGCTCTCTGCGTTCGGCCTCCAGCCGGGCTTGTTCTTCTGCCGCCTGCCGCGCCTGCTCTTCGGCCAAGGCCCTTGCTTCTGCCTCAGCCTGCAGGCGCGCCTCTTCCGCCACCCTCGCCTCGCGCTCGGCTGCCTCACGTGCCAATCGCTCTGCCTCCAGTCTGGCCGCCTGCTCACGGACGCGGGCTTCGGCCGCCGCCTTGCGACGCGCCGCCTTCTCTTCCCGCGCCTTGCGCTTTTCCTCCTCGCGCGCGATGCGTTCTGCTTCCGCCCTTGCCTCTTGCTCAGCCTTCTCCCTCGCCGCCCGTTCGGCTTTTTCGCGCGCCTCCTGCTCGGCCTTGAGCCTGGCCTCTCCTTCCAGCCGGGCCCGGCGCTCGGCCTCTTGCCGGGCGCTTTCCTCGGCCTGGCGACGCTTCTCCTCTTCTTTCGCCTGCCGTTCGGCTTGCTCGGCCGCCTTGCGATCTTCTTCGGCTTTGCGTTCTTCTTCGGCCTTGCGTTCCGCTGCCTGAAGTTCGGCGGCATCCTGCGCCGCTTTTGCCTGCTGCTCGGCGTGTTCCTGCGCCTTGCGCTCTGCCTCCATCCGGGCTTCCAGTTCGGCACGCTCGCGTGCTTCGTCTGCGGCGGACGCGGCGCTGCCGGCCTGCTGTCGGGCATCGGTGTCAGGTATGTCCGCGGTCTGTGCTGATGAAGGCCTGGGCGCCTTCTGCTCGGCGCTACTGTTCAACGCGATGAAATCCTCGACGCTCAGCTCGTCGACCACCATGCCGGTACGGTAATCGAAATCGTCTTCCAGGCCCCAGTCGCGGTTGGTCAGCAGGCGGATATAGCCATCGCGCTCGAGTTCGCTCAGCAGCGTCTGGAATTGATCCTCGGACAGTTTGTCCATGTGGTCGAAAATGGCGGGGGTTTCGGTCTTGCTGTCGATGAAGGACAGCAGCCTGAGGACGTCAGCGGACAGGTCGCGGCTCTTGGACGCCAGAGCACGGGCGCCCTTGCCGGTCTTGCTGTAGATTTTTGCAGACAGGGCCATAGAGTCACCTGAAGCCAAATTTCCGCACCGCAGTCGCGATGCCGGTTAATGTCATTCGTCCTGCTGTCAGCATGGCTGTAGCGGGACAGCCTACACATCTGTCTGAGATATTACACCGCATTGCCGC
Organism: Methylophilaceae bacterium; assembly: GCA_034004425.1. Classification (GTDB taxonomy): domain Bacteria; phylum Pseudomonadota; class Gammaproteobacteria; order Burkholderiales; family Methylophilaceae; genus UBA6140. The sequence goes on along the minus strand of JAVEWT010000055.1, from coordinate 4,628 downwards.
CGCAGGTGTGCCTCCGTCTGCGTCAGACAGCCGCCGAACCCGTCAGCGAAACCCGATCAGTTCAGAGCGAGACTGGTCAGTGTGCGCTCACGCACACGCCGCAGCAGTTCTGCATCATCTACCAGCGATTGGCCGTAGGACGGAATCAGCGCGCGCAATTGATCCTGCCAGGCCGCGCTGGCCAGACGGCCGGCAAAACAGCGTTGCAACACGTCCAGCATGGCCTGCACGGACACCGAGGCGCCGGGCGAGGCACCCAGCAGGGCGGCCAGCGACCCGTCCGCAGCAGCGACGATCTCGGTGCCGAACTCCAGCTTGCCGCCGGTTTCCGCGCAACGCTTGATGATCTGCACGCGCTTGCCGGCCTGCGCCAGCTGCCAATCCACGGAGCGCGCCTGCGGGTAGAACTTGCGCAGCGACGCCATGCGCTCCTCGTGGCTTTGCAACGCTTCGTGAATCAGGTATCGGGTCAGGTCCATGTTGTGGCGGGCCACACCCAGCAGCGACTTGAGATTGTCGGACTTGACCGATTTCGGCAGATCGAGAAAGGAGCCCTGCTTGAGAAACTTGCTGGTGAAGCCGGCGTATGGGCCGAACAACAGTGCCGGCTCGCCGTTGATGTAGCGCGTATCGAGGTGCGGCACCGACATCGGTGGCGCGCCGAGTGCGGCCTTGCCGTAGACCTTGGCCCGGTGCTGGCCGACGATTTCCGGATCGCGGCACACCAGCCACTGGCCACTGACCGGGAAGCCGCCGTAGCCGCGGGCTTCCGCGATGCCGGACTTCTGCAACAAGGGCAGCGTAGCACCGCCCGCACCAAGGAAGACGAAAGCCGCTTCCAGCGTATGTCGGTTGCCACTGGCGGTTTCCCGCGCCTGCAACCGCCAGCGCCTGTTTGCCGATTGTTGCAGGCTGTCCACTTCATACCCGCACAGCAGGCGGAAATTGGGCTGTTGCTGCAAGGCCGCGACCAGCTGCCGCGTCAACGCACCGAAATCGACGTCGGTACCGTAAGCGACCCGTGTCGCCGCCGTGGGCTCGCTGCGGTCGCGCTGCTGCATCACCAGCGGCATCCAGTCGGCGATCACGGCCGGATCCTCGCTAAACTGCATGTCGGCGAACAGGTGATGGCGGCTCAGGCGCGCGTGGCGCTCTCGCAGAAAGGCGACATCACGCTCGCCCCAGACGAAGCTCTCATGGGGCGTGGCATTGATGAAGGTTCGCGGTGCAGACAGAACGCCCTGTTCGACCAGACTGCTCCAGAACTGCAGCGAGACTTCGAACGCGGCGTTGATGCCGAGCGCGCGCGGGATGCTGACGCTGCCGTCTGCCGCCTCTGGCGTGTAGTTCAGCTCGCAATATCCGGCATGGCCGGTGCCGGCATTGTTCCAGGCATCGCTGCTCTCGGTCGCCACCGCCGGCTGCCTTTCCAGCAGAACGATCTGCAACGCCGGGTCGAGCCGGTGCAGCAAGGTCGCCAGCGTGGCGCTCATGATGCCGCCGCCGACCAGCAGCACATCGATTTTGTCATCCGGTGCGAATGTTCGTCTTGCGTTCATATTCCTGTCATTCATCCGTTCAACGGTTTCAGGCCCGGGCGGGCACGGCTATATTAGGTGTCGCCAGCGGTTCTGTAAATTCACATCACGCACGGATTTGAACCCATGATGGCGCAAACCGTCATACCTGCATCTTTTCATCATCAGGAGACATCATGCCACGTTCAGCCACCCTTCCTTCATGGCGATACTCTTTCGGTCTGCTGCTGTTATGCAGCGGTCTACTACTGCAGCAACCGGCCCACGCAGCAGAGACTGCGACGGCCACCAGCGGCCAGGTCCAGTTGAAGACCGTGGTCGAAGGCCTGAACGAACCCTGGGGCATGGCGTTCCTGCCTGACGGTCGTCTGCTGATCACGGAAAAATCCGGCAAGCTGCGCATGGTCGAGAACGGTAAACTGCTGCCGCAAGCCATCGGCGGCGTGCCCGCTGTGGTCGATCGCGGCCAGGGTGGTCTGCTCGATATCGCCCTGCACCCGCGCTATGCGGAGAACGGCTGGCTATACCTGAGCTATTCCGCCAAGGGCGAAGGCGGCAGCGGCACCGAGGTCATGCGCGCCAAACTCAAGGGCATGCAGCTGTCCGACAGCGAAGTGATCTTCCGCCAGGCACCAAAGATCAGCAGCAACAAGCACTTCGGCTCGCGCCTGGTATTCGACCGTGACGGCTTCCTCTATATCACCCTCGGCGACCGCGGTGAGATGGAACGGGCGCAGGACCTCGGCCAGCACATCGGCAAGGTGATACGCCTGCATGACGACGGCCGCGTGCCGCAGGACAATCCGTTTACCAACAAGGCCGGCGCGTTACCGGAAATCTACAGCTACGGTCATCGCAACGTGCAGGGCGCCACGCTCAACCCGTCCAGCGGCAAGGTCTGGACCCATGAACACGGCCCGCAAGGCGGCGACGAGATCAACATCGTGCAGGCCGGCACCAACTTCGGCTGGCCGGTCATCACCTATGGCGTCAACTACTTCACCGCCACCAAGATCGGCGAAGGCACCAGCAAGCCGGGCATGGCACAACCGCTCTACAAATGGGTGCCTTCCATCGCCCCTTCCGGCATGACCTTTTATACCGGCGACGCCTACCCGGGCTGGAAGAACCATCTATTCGTCGGCTCGCTCAAGTTCCAGACTCTGGTCAAGCTGACCATGGACGGCGACAAGGTGGTCAAGGAAGAGCGGCTGTTCGATAACCTGGGCCGCCTGCGCGATGTGCGTCAGGGTCCGGACGGACTGCTCTACCTGCTGGCCGGCGGCAAGTTGCTGCAACTGGCGCCCGTAGCACGCTGATACCGTTCACAAACCCGGTCCGGACCACCCCGGACCGGTAATCGCCCGCTACCTGATTCATCAGCTTGGTGCATATGCACCGTACTTGTGCAACGAGCAGCGGGCGCATCCTGATTCCCCCGCCACCTCTCCGGACGCGATCCAGCCATTGCTTTCAAACACTTACGCCGATTTTACAGTGTCTGGCACAGCTGTTGCTTAGCACTGAGCGAGTCACATGTTTTCAGGTCGGCCATGCTCCGAGTCATGCTAGTTGATAATCACTTGGAGCGCACAGCTCCGTTGAAGCAGTCGCTGACGGAAGCGGGCTGCGAAGTGATCGCACACTTGAGCGATACGGCCAATCTGGATGAGGCGGTAAGCAGGCTGCAGCCGGACATCGTCATCATAGACACGGATTCGCCCAGCCGCGATACGCTGGAGCACCTGATCGTGATGAGCCAGAATGCGCCGCGTCCTATCGTCATGTGCACGCACGACGGCGACAGCGAAAAGATCCGCGCGGCGACACGGGCCGGTGTCAGCGCTTATGTGGTCGGCGGTCTGAGCGACGAAAAGCTGCGACCTGTGATGGATGCAGCGATTGCGAGATTTGAAGAGTTCAAGGCTTTGCGTGCCGAACTGAGCGAGGCCAACCTCAAGCTCAGCGAACGCAAGGTAATCGAGAAAGCCAAGGGCCTGCTGATGAAGCAGCGCGGCATAGACGAAGATGCCGCCTACACGCTGCTGAGGAACATGGCGATGAAACAGAACATACGTTTGGCCACGCTGGCCGAGCAGGTGGTGCAGGCGGCAAAGTTGCTGTTCTGAACAGCGGTATCGACACCCAACGGCGGGTGGCGAGATCGGAAATCAAAAGCGGCAAGCCAGTTGCCGCACGAAAACAGTTTGTAGTACAGATTTTAGTAATGGCAGTACCGGGTCAATGTCGACCCACCGGACAAAGGCGTCCTTGCTCGCGGAATGATTTCCGCCGGCAGGACGCCTTTTTTATTGGGATTTTTCCGCGCAGGAACCAACCGTCAGGAGAAACAAATGAGCAAAGATGACCAACAAGCGCCAGCCAGGGTTTCGAACGAAAGCGAGCGCATCGACAACGGCCGCCGCAACTTCTTCCGCGCCAGCGCCGGCGTCATGGGCGCTTCGGCGCTGATGGGCATGGTGCCGGAGCAGATCCGCAACCAGGCCTGGGCCGCCGGCAGCGACGCGCCGGAAATCAAGGAAGTCAGGTTGGGCTTCATCCCGCTGACCGATTGCGCGCCCATCGTCGTCGCGGCGCACATGGGTTTCGACCAGAAATACGGCATCAAAATCGTGCCTTCCAAGGAAGCCTCCTGGGCCGGCGTCCGCGACAAGCTGGTCAACGGCGAACTGCAGGGCGCACACATCCTCTACGGCATGATGTACGGCGTCCAGCTCGGCATCGGCGGCCAGCAGAAGGACATGGCCGTATTGATGTCGCTCAACAACAACGGCCAGGGCATCACGCTCGCCAACCAGCTGAAGGAAAAGGGCGTCACCAGCGGCCCGACCCTGAAGCGCCTGCTCGATAACGAAAACCGCGATTACACCTTCGCCCAGACTTTCCCCACCGGCACTCACGCCATGTGGCTCTACTACTGGCTGGCGACCTACGGCATCAACCCGTTCAAGGACGTCAAGACCATCGTCGTGCCGCCGCCGCAGATGGTCGCCAACATGCGCATCGGCAACATGGACGGCTTCTGTGTGGGCGAGCCCTGGAACGCCCGCGCCATCCACGACAAGATCG
>JAVEWT010000054.1:0-11648 GCA_034004425.1 Methylophilaceae bacterium | reverse complement strand
TGCCGTCGCTGACGACCAGCCAGCGCTCGGCAGCGAAGCTGTTGAGGCTGAAGGTCATGGTCAGGACAAAGGCGAAAAGATGGCCTGGTTTTATCATTTTCAGTCTTCTCGGCAATGGAAAACCCGGAATATCGCCGGGGCGGGATACGTTCCCTATCGGCCGGCGGCAACTGACGGCGCCGGGATTCAATAATAGGACTACGAGACGCTGAAACCGTTTCTCGCTATTTCTGCGGCAGGGCGTAAACCAGCAGGCTGTCACCCTGCTTGTAGCCGAAGATGGCATTACCGCCGGCAGCCACGGCGACATACTGGGTACCGTCGATCTCGTAGCTGATGGGCGGTGCGTTGACGCCGGCATCAGCGCTGGCCTGCCACAACAGCTTGCCGCTGTCGGCATCATAGGCGTTGAAATGGCCGTTGCCTTCGCCCGTGAAAACCAGGCCGCCCGCCGTGGCCAGCACACCGCCAAGCAGAGGTTGCTCAGTCTTCTGTTGCCAGCGCAGCTTGCCGTCCGTCAGGCTGATGGCGCTCAACAGCCCCCAGCGCGGATCGTCGGTCGGCTCCGAAGCTGTATAGCGTATGGCAGGGGCACCGTCCTTCGGCGGCGTTTCGTGCAGCGTGTAGCGGATAGGCGCGTGGATGCCGGCGACGAAGACCTGCTGTCCGGCCTCGTCGACGGCGACCGGCGACCAGTTGGAACCGCCGAGGATGCCCGGGAAGATGCGCGTGCCCTCGAAGGTCGGTTTGGCAAAGAGATTCTCCTGCGGCACGAAGGCTTCGGATTTCAACAGCAACTCGCCGGTCTTGCGGTCATGCACGTAGAACCAGCCGGTCTTGCTGGCCTGGCCGACCGCCGCCACCCTTTTGCCATTGACGGTCACGTCAAACAGCGCAGGCGGGCTGGCGACATCGTAGCCCCAGAGGTCGTGCGGCACCTGCTGGTAATACCAGCGCAGCTTGCCGCTGTCGGCATCGAGTGCGACCAGCGACACCGTGTAAAGGTTATCGCCCGGTCGCGAGACATCGTTCATCTGTGGAGACGGGTTGCCGGTGCCGAAATACAGCAGATTGAGTTCAGTATCGATCGCCGGCGTGCTCCAGACCGAGCCGCCGCCATAACGCGCCGCATCCGGATATTTGGGAAGAGCCGCCTTTTCGGCCAGGATGTCACGATTCAGCGGCACGCCATCGGAGGTGGTCTCGGCAAAGACACCCTCCCACCCCTTTTCCGGGATACTGTCGAACTGCCAGACCTTCTTGCCGCTGTTGATATCGTAGGCGGCAAGAAAGCCCGGACGGCCATAAAGTCCGGTAACGCCGATAACAGCACCCAATGGTGCATCGCTGCGCGGGTTATCGATATGCAGGCCGTAGCCGACACCGGTGACGCCGATCATGACCTTGCCCTTGTAAACCACAGGCGCCATCGCCATGCCGATGCCAGTGCCGCCGGTTACTTTCGCCGTGCTGTTGGGATCGCTGCTGCTCAGTTCATCCTGCGTCTCGGTCTCGACATTGGCCTCGACCACGTTGACATCCCACAACAGCTTGCCGCTTTTGGCATCCAGCGCCAGCAGACGCGCGTCTACCGTGCCCATGAACACCTTGCCATCGCTGACCGCAACCCCGCGGTTGGCCGGACCGCAGCAGAGCTTCCAGTCGGGGCGGCGCTGGTGGTCATAGCGCCAGAGTTGCCTGCCTGTCTTCGCGTCGAGCGCCACCACATGGTTGAACGGCAACGACAGGTACATCACGCCATCGCTGACGATGGGTGTGGCCTGAAACGTGTTCTTGATGCCGCTGTTGTACTGCCAGGTCAGCGCGAGGTTCTGCACGTTGTCGCGGTTGACCTGCAAAAGCGGCGAAAAGCGCTGGTTGGTGTAATCGCGTCCGTAACTCGGCCATTGGCGGCTGACCTGATCACCTATCTCGATCGAGGTACTGACCGATGAGCAGGCGGGCAACAGCGCCAACCATGTGAGCAAGACACTGCGCAGCAAGAGGGATGAATTCATGATGTCGGGGCTTTCGAAATGGGCGTCATTACCCGTATACCGTCTAGTATATCCAATAACGTACGCCAACCACACCTGGCGCTTTCCAAACCAGCATTCTGAATAAAACGAATATGACTTGCATCAATTTTCAGAGACTTTGCATCACTAGGACCGATTACGGCGACAACTGTCAAATCCAATGAAAATTGGCTTCCAGAGGCATTTTCCCAACGAACAATAATTAAATGAATAATATTTGAATAAGTATTTATCTATACAAAAATCAATAATAATCAAATAAATATTGCAATATGCAGAACTTTTGAATAGATTTTGCATCGTATTCATCAGAAAACACCAATCCAGTTGCAGGCAACGCATGTTTGCCTGTCAATGCAACACTGCTCAGGGGAATGAGAATGAAAGACACCGCCAGCAAATACAAGGACGCCTACCCGATACGCACGGTATCCGCGCTCACCGGCATCAACCCGATCACGTTGAGAACCTGGGAGCGCCGCTATCACTTGATCGAGCCGGTGCGCACGCCCAAGGGCCACCGCCTCTATACCAAGGAGCACATCGCAATGCTGAGCCGCGTGGTCGAATTGCTGGATCGTGGCATCCCCATCAGCCGCATCACCTATGCCGCCATCACCGAAGATAACGTCAGCGCGCTGACGCACGAACAGCTGTTCTGGCAACGCATGATAGACCGCATGATCAAGGCCATCGGCAAATTCGATGAATCCGTGCTGGAAAGCGCCTACAGCGAAGCCATGTCGCTCTACCCGATCGAGACCGTGACGCAGAAGCTGCTGCTGCCCATGCTGCAAAAGCTCGGCGAGCGCTGGGAAGCGGGCGAAGGCACGGTGGCCGAGGAGCATTTCTTCGGTGTCTATCTGCGCAACAAGCTAGGCGCGCGTTTCCATCACAAGAAACGCCTGGAGAATGCGCCGGCCTTCGTCACCGCCTGCATCCCGGGCGAACGGCACGAGATCGGCCTGCTGCTGTTCGCTCTGAGCGCCTACGACCACGGCTACCGCTGCATCCTGCTCGGCGCCGACATCCCGCTGGCCGAATTGCCGGGTGCCGTGCAGCAGTCAGCCGCCAGCGGCATCGTGCTCTCCGCTTCCATCATCAGCGACCTGCCGACGTTCGAGCTGGAGCTCGCCAGCCTGGTGGGCAGCACGCCGGTGCCGGTGTTCGTCGGCGGCATCGGTTCGCTGATGTACAAGGGCGCCATCGAAAAAGCCGGCGCCCGGGTGTTGGGTACGGACTTCGACCTCAGCTTCCGCCTCATCGCGGAAACGATTGCCCCCGCCACTACGGCAAAAATCAACCACTAATCGACACAGACAGGATCATCATGCAAGTCACCTCCATGGCCATCAACTGGGCGGAACGCGGTCTGGTACCGGACTACGCGCTGCGGGCCGGCATCCGCCGCCTGCTGGAAAAACGTCTGCAGGAAATCTCCGCCGGCGATTGCGAAGCCGGTGCCACCATCGAATCGCGTTTCGTCAAATCGATGCGCGCCGCGCCGATCGCACTGGTGCCGGAGCTAGCCAACGAGCAGCACTATGAGGTGCCGGCCGATTTCTTCCGCCACTGCCTCGGCAAACACCGCAAGTACAGCTCCTGTTACTGGGATAGCAGCACGCGCACGCTGGACGAAGCGGAAGCAGTGGCACTGCGCCTGACCTGCGAGCATGCCGACCTGCAGAACGACCAGCGCATCCTCGAACTCGGCTGCGGCTGGGGTTCGCTCACGCTGTTCATGGCCGCACGCTATCCGCACAGCAGCATTACCGCCGTCTCCAACTCCAATTCTCAGCGCGAATACATTCTGGCGGAGGCCAAAAAACGTGGCCTAGTCAACATCGAGGTCATCACCTGCGACATGAACCGATTCGAAATCTCCCGCCAGTTCGATCGCATCGTCTCGGTCGAGATGTTCGAGCACATGCGCAACTACGAGGTGCTGTACGGCAAGGTACACGACTGGTTGGTGCCGGGCGGCAAATTCTTCAAGCACATCTTCGTCCACCGGCTGACCCCCTATGCCTTTGTCGTGCAGGGCGAGGACGACTGGATGAGCCGTTTCTTCTTCTCCGGCGGCATGATGCCGAGCGACGACCTGCCTCTGCGCTTTCAGGAAAAACTGAAACTGCTCGACATGTGGCGCTGGGACGGCACGCATTACGAAAAGACCGCCAATGCCTGGCTGCAGAACATGGATGAACGCGCCGGTGACATTCAACCCATCCTGGAACAGACCTACGGAGTCGACGCCGCCGACATGTGGCGCCAGCGCTGGCGCATCTTTTACATGTCCTGCGCCGAACTGTTCGGCTACAACCGCGGTCAGGAATGGTGGGTCAGCCACTATCTGTTCCAGCGCCCTCAGGATTGAACCGCATGCCACCCGTCCTGCGCAACGTCGTCGCCTTTCAGACCGGCTGGTTCGCCTGCGTGCTGGGTGGCGCCCATGCCATGCCCTGGATCGGCCCGCTGCTGGCGGCGTTCATCGTTGCGCTGCACTTGCGCGGCGCAGCGAATTGGCAAAAGGAGCTGCAGTTGATCGCCATTCTCGGCCTCTGCGGCAGCCTGTTCGACCAGTTCCTGCTCAGCCTCGGATGGATCCAGTACCCGGCATCGGGCTGGCCTGTCTGGCTGCTGCCGTTCTGGATGACTTGCCTCTGGATGCTGTTCGCCACCACGCTCAACGTCAGCCTGCGCTGGCTGCATGGCCACCACTTCATAGCACTGCTGTTCGGCCTGCTGGGCGGCCCGCTCGCCTATCTGGCCGGCCAGAAACTCGGTGCCATGCAGCTGCTGGAACCCGCCAAAGTGCTGCTGGTGCTCGGCGTGTTCTGGGGGCTGATGATGCCTGCCATGCTACGTCTGGCCGCCGGCCTTGATGGTTACAACACAAGCAAAATCTCGACCGCACCGGAAAGCCCAAATGCCTGAACTCAACCTTTACCTGAACGCACTCGGAATGCTGCTGATGCTCGGCTTCGCCGGCTGGGTGGCCAGCGTCATCAAGCGCAACGTCACGCTGGTCGACAGCCTCTGGAGCCTGTTCATCCTGCTCGCCGGCTGCGTCTATCTTTTCCATGAAAATAGTTTAACTTCAAGAGATTTACTATTGATTTCATTGTTATTTATCTGGTCTCTCAGGCTCTCGCTTTACCTCACCTGGCGCAATCGCGGCCCACATGAGGACCATCGCTACCAGACCATACGCCGCAACAACGAACCGCACTTTTGGCTCAAGAGCCTCTACATCGTCTTCGGCCTGCAGGCGGTGCTGGCTTCCATAGTCTCGCTGCCGCTGCTCGGCGCCGCCAACTCCGCCGCCGGACTGAACTGGCTGGATGCCATCGGCGCCGCGCTGTTCCTGATCGGATTCGTCTGGCAGACCGTCGCCGACTGGCAACTGAGCCGCTTCAAGGCGCTGCCGCAGAACCACGGCAAGGTGCTGGACCAGGGACTTTGGCGCTACAGCCGTCATCCCAACTACTTCGGCGAGTTCTGCGTCTGGTGGGGTTTCTACCTGATTGCGCTGGCCACCGGCGCCTGGTGGAGCATCATTGGCCCGCTGCTGATGACCTGGCTGTTGCTGAAGATCAGCGGTGTCGCCCTGTTGGAACAGGACATCGGCCAACGGCGCCCCGCCTATGCTGATTACGTGCGCCGCACCAACGCCTTTTTCCCGGGCCGGCCGAAGGCAGGAGCCTGAACCATGCGCCATCACCTGTTGGCCTTCGCCACCCTGCTCTCATTTAGCGCTACCGCCCAAGCCAGCGAATGGCCGTTCACGGCCTACCTCGACGGCAAGGAGATCGGCCAGCACCGCTTCGCGCTGAAGACTACGGATGAAGGCCTGAAACTGGTCAGCGAGGCCGATTTCAAGGTCAAGCTGCTGTTCATCAACGCCTACAGCTACCAGCACCGCGCCAGCGAGTTCTGGCAGGGCGATTGCCTGCAGCGGCTGGAAGCGCGCACCGAGGAGAACCGCGATATCTCGCTGGTGAATGGCGAACGCAAGGCCGACCGCTTCGAGGTACAAGGTCCGAAAGGCGAACTGCAACTGCCGGGCTGCGCCATGACCTTCGCCTACTGGAACCCGAAGATGCTGCAACAAGATCGCCTGCTTAACCCGCAGACCGGCGAATGGCTGGATGTCGTCATCCGCCGCATGGGGCGCGAGACTATCGAGGTGCGCGGCCAGCAGCAACCGGCGCTGCGCTACCGACTGACGGCGCCCAAGATGCAGATCGACCTCTGGTATTCCGAAGACTATCGCTGGCTGGCGCTCGAATCAAAGACGCCGGAAGGCTACCTGATTTCCTACAAACTCCGCTAAAGAAACCACCCACATGAAAAAACTATTGAACAGCACCCTGCTCGGACTCTGCGCATTACTTGGCGGCTGCGCCAGCAACGGCCTGCCGCCGGTCGCCACCGTGCCGCAAGTCGACCTGCCGCGCTTCATGGGCGACTGGTACGTCATCGCCGCCATTCCGACCGCGATCGAAACCGAGGCCTACAACGCCATCGAATCCTACCGGCTGGATGAAGACGGCACCATAGCCACCACTTTCACCTTCAACAAGGGCAGCTTCGACGGCCCGCAAAAACGCTACAACCCGCGCGGCTTCGTAGTCGAGAACAGCGGCAACGCGCTATGGGGCATGCAGTTCATCTGGCCGATCAAGGCCGATTTCCGCATAGCCTGGCTGGCGCCGGACTATTCGACCACTGTCATCGCGCGCAACGCCCGCGACTACGTCTGGATCATGGCGCGCACGCCGCAGATCAGCGAGCAAGAGTATGAGACGCTGACCGAATTCGTCGCCGGTCTCGGCTACGACACCAGCAAGCTGCGCAAGGTACCGCAACGCTGGGACAACGCCGAATGAGTCGTCCTGCAAGTTTGCGCCAGCGCCTCCTGCGCTGGCTGGATAACGGCGAAGCCGCCCCGGGCGGAGAGAACCGCATAGACTGGCTGCGGGCACTGCCCTTCGTGTTGTTGCACCTGTCCTGTCTGGCGGTGATCTGGGTCGGCTGGAGCCCGTTCGCCGTGCTGTTCGCGCTGGCGCTCTATGTGCTGCGAATGTTCGCCATCACCGGCTTCTATCACCGCTACTTCTCGCACAAGACCTTCCGCACCTCGCGGCCGCTGCAGTTCCTGTTCGCCGTCGCCGGCGCCACCGCCGTGCAGCGCGGCCCGCTCTGGTGGGCTTCGCAACACCGCCAGCACCACGCCAGTTCGGATCAGGCGGAGGACGCGCATTCGCCCGTGCAGCACGGTTTTCTCTGGAGCCACATGGGCTGGTTCCTGTCCGATGCGCATTTCGCCACGCGCAACGAACGTGTGAAGGAACTGATGCAATATGCGGAACTGCGTTTCCTCGACCGTTTCGATGTCGTCGTGCCGCTGTTGTTCGCGCTGGCCATCTTCGGCCTCGGCGAATGGCTGGCGCTGGCCGCACCGCAGCTCGGCACCGACGGCTGGCAGCTGCTGGTCTGGGGCTTTGCCATTTCAACCGTCGCGCTTTATCACGCCACTTTCAGCGTCAATTCGCTGGCCCACACCTGGGGCAGCCGCCGTTACCAGACGCGCGATCACAGCCGCAACAACCCCGTGCTGGCGCTGCTGACATTGGGCGAGGGCTGGCACAACAACCATCACCACTATCCTGGCTCTGCGCGCCAGGGATTCTATTGGTGGGAGATCGACCCGACCTGGTACGGCCTGAAACTGCTGGCAGCCCTCGGGCTGATCTGGGACATGCGCGATGTCACGTCCGCCATGCGCGAATCGCGCCACATCAACCCGCGGAGCAAAGCATGAGAATCGCCATCATCGGCAGCGGCATCGCCGGCAACACCATCGCCTATCACCTGCAGCGCGAGCACGACATCACCGTGTTCGAAGCAGGCAGCCATATCGGCGGTCATACGCACACTCACGACATCGAACTCGACGGCCGCCGCCACGCGGTCGATACCGGCTTCATCGTCTTCAACGACCGCACCTACCCGAACTTCATCGCGCTGCTGGACGAACTGGGTGTCGCCTGGCAACCGAGCCACATGAGCTTCAGCGTGCGCTGCGAAAAGACCGGGCTGGAATACAACGGCACCAACCTCAACGCCCTTTTCGCCCAACGCCGCAACCTGCTGCGGCCGGCGTTCTACCGCATGATCCAGGACATCCTGCGCTTCAACCGGCAGGCGCTGGAACTGCTGGCCGAAGGACCCGAGATCCGGCTCGGCGATTACCTCGCGCAGAACGGTTACGGCCAGGATTTCATCGACTACTACATCATTCCCATGGGCTCGGCCATCTGGTCGACCGAAGCGCGGCAGATGCTGCAGTTCCCGGCACGCTTCTTCGTTCGCTTCTTCCATCATCACGGCATGCTGACGGTCAATGACCGTCCGCAGTGGCGGGTGATCCGGGGTGGCTCGGCCAGCTACGTCGAAGCACTGACTGCAGGCTTCCGCGACCGCATCCGCTTGAACACACCGGTAGCGGAAGTAAGGCGCCTGAAGCGCTCGGTCCGCGTCAAGCCGGTCGGTGGGGTCGAAGAAAGTTTCGACTGGGTGTTCTTCGCCTGCCACAGCGACCAGGCGCTGGCCATGCTGAAAGACCCGAGTGCGGCCGAGCGCGAGGTGCTGGGCGCCATTCCCTATCAGGAGAACAGCATCTATCTGCACACCGACCGCAGCCTGCTGCCCAAGCGCAAGCTGGCGTGGGCGGCGTGGAACTACCATGTCACGGCAAAACCGCTGGACCGCGTGGCCGTCACCTACAACATGAACATCCTGCAGGGACTGGATGCCAGGGAGCAGATCCTGGTGACGCTCAACCACACCGACCACATCAATCCGGCCAAGGTCATCAAGCGCCTGACCTACCATCACCCGGTCTACACCACGGCCGGCACGCTGGCGCAAGCAAGGCACGGCGAGATCAGCGGCATCAATCGCACCGCCTATTGCGGCGCCTACTGGCGCAACGGCTTCCACGAGGACGGCGTGGTCAGCGCGCTGGCCGCGCTGCGCCATTTCCGCGAGGCGACCGCCGGTGCATAGCGCCATCTATACCGGCTGGGTCCGCCATCGCCGTTATGCGCCGGCGGAACACGCCTTCCGCTATCGCAGCTTCATGCTCTATCTCGATCTCGACGAGTTGCCGCAGGTATTCGCCGGCACATCGCTATGGTCGCATGAGCGGCGCAACCTGGCCTGGTTCAGGCGCGCGGATTACCTCGGCGATGCCGATATCCCGCTCAAGCAGGCCGTCAGCGAGCTGGTCGCCGAGGAGACCGGTAACCCCGTAAAAGGGGCTATCCGTATGCTGACCAACCTGCGTTACTTCGGCTACTGCTTCAATCCGGTCACCTTCTATTACTGCTTCGAAGCCGACAACCGCACACTGCAGGCTATCGTCGCCGAGATCAACAACACGCCGTGGAACGAGCGGCGCAGCTATGTGCTTGATTGCCGCCGGCAACCGACCGGCAGAACCCATCGCTTCGCCTTCGGCAAGGATTTCCACATCTCGCCGTTCATGCCCATGCAGGTCGAGTTCGACTGGGCTTTCACCGAGCCGGCCGAACGGCTAGGCGTCCACATGCGCAACCTGGAGCACGATGGCAGCCTGCTGTTCGACGCCACGCTCAGACTGGAACGTCATGCCATCAGCCCGTCGGCGCTGAACCGCACCCTGCTCGCCTATCCCTTCATGACACTGAAAGTGATCGGCGCCATCTACTGGCAAGCATTGCGGCTCTGGCTCAAGCGCGTGCCCTTCATTCCGCACCCCAAACATCAAGCCAAAGGAAACAACGCATGAAATCATCCACCCTGGTCGGCGCCACCGGCCTCTTCGGCCTGCCGCGCAAGCAAGCCGGCTGGCTGCAGCGACTTGCCCGCAGCATCGTCCTCAAGCGTCTGCAACGCCTGCAGCACGGTCACCTGCTGATCATCGAGGGGGACCGCCGGCATGGCTTCGGTTCGGCACAGGCCGGCGACCTGCAGGTCACGCTGCAGGTGAACGATCCGCGCTTCTACGGTGATCTCGCCTTCGGCGGCTCGATCGGCGCCGGCGAGGCATGGATGCTGGGTTACTGGCAATGCGACGACCTGACGGCGCTGATCCGCCTCATGGTGCGCAATCAGGACGTGATGGACAGCCTGGAAGGCGGCATGGCCGTGCTGGCGCGGCCGGTGCTGAAACTGCTGCACCGCATGAACCGCAACACGCAGGACGGCAGCCGGCGCAACATCGCCGCCCATTACGACCTCGGCAACGACCTCTTTCGCCTGTTTCTCGACCCGACCATGATGTACTCCTCGGCCGTGTTCGACACGCCGGACATGACGCTGGAGCAGGCTTCGGTCAGCAAGCTCGACCGCATCTGCCGCAAGCTGGAACTGGGGCCGGCCGACCATGTGCTGGAGATCGGCACCGGCTGGGGCGGCTTCGCCCTGCATGCCGCCGACAAATACGGCTGCCGCGTGACGACGACGACCATCTCGCAGGCGCAATACGAACTCGCGCAGCAACGCGTCGAGGCCGCCGGATTGCAGGATAAAATCACTATTTTATTAAAAGATTACAGGGACTTGGAAGGACAATTTGACAAACTGGTTTCGATCGAAATGATCGAGGCGGTCGGCCATCAGTTTTTCGATACCTACTTCGCCAAATGCGCCAGCCTGCTGAAACCGGAAGGCATGCTGCTGCTGCAGGGCATCACCATCGCCGACCAGCGCTACGAGTCGGCGAAGAACTCCGTAGACTTCATCCAGCGCTACATTTTCCCCGGCAGCTGCATCCCCTCGGTCACCGCCCTGCTCAATAGCGTCACACGCGCCTCCGACCTGCGCCTGTTCCAACTCGAGGACATCGGGCCGCATTATGCAAGGACGCTGGCGGAGTGGCGCCATAATTTCTTCGCCAACATCGAACAGGTGCGCGCACTCGGTTATCCCGAGGAATTCATCCGCATGTGGGAGTTCTATCTGTGCTACTGCGAAGGCGGCTTCGAGGAGCGCGCGCTGGGCGACGTCCACATGCTACTGGTGAAGCCGGACAACCGCCGGGCGCCGCTGCTGCCGGCACTGGCTTAAGACCTGCGCTTGCGCCCGACCATGCGCTGCAGCATGCAGGGTTTGGGCGACTCCTGCGGACCCTGCTCGAACGCGAGGATCTCCAGCGCAGGCTGAAACGCCTCCAGCAATTCGTCCGGTTTCAGCAGAAAATCCGGATTGGACGGCTTGCCGTAGACCTCCTGCCCCTGCATGAAAGTCTCGTAGATCAGCACGCCATCCGGGGCCAGACTGTCGATCAGGTGCGGGAACAGCGGCCGGTGCAGATATCGGCAAACGACAATGGCGTCAAACTGATGATCTGCATACGGCCAGCCATCCTGTTCGAGGTCCGCCGCCCGCAACGTGATGCCGTCGATGCCGCGCATCGCCTGCATGGCTTCCGCATTGCGGTCGACCGCCTCGACCCGGAACCCCTGCTGCGCCAGCCAACGCGCGTTGCGTCCCTTGCCCGCCGCCACATCGAGTACGCTACCCTGCGGGCGGATACAAGCCACATGCGCTTCAAGCCAG
>JAVEWT010000204.1:0-2595 GCA_034004425.1 Methylophilaceae bacterium | reverse complement strand
GGCATGCTAAAATCCCGCATTCTTGAAATTCAATCGAATCAAGCCTCAATGCCATTGTTGAAGATAGCGGTCGTATGAATCTGCTGAAAGCGCTCGCTGCGGTCGGCAGTATGACATTTTTGTCGCGCATACTGGGTTTTGTGCGCGACCTGCTCATTGCCCGGGTGTTTGGCGCCGGCATCTATACCGATGCCTTCTTTGTGGCATTCAAGATTCCCAACCTGTTGCGCCGTCTGTTCGCGGAGGGCGCCTTTTCTCAGGCCTTTGTGCCGATTCTGGCGGAATACAAGAACCAGCGCGGCCAGAATGAGACCCGTTCGTTGGTCAATCATGTCGCTACGCTGCTGGCGCTGGCGCTGGTCGTGGTGACGCTGATCGGTATCGTCGCTGCGCCGCTCATCGTTTACATCAGCGCACCGGGCTTCGCCGGAGATGCCGAGAAGTTCGGCCTGACCGTCGATCTGCTGCGCATCATCTTTCCCTACATCCTGTTCATCTCGCTGGTGTCATTGGCGGGCGGCCTGCTCAACACGTACGGCAGATTCACTGTGCCGGCCTTTACGCCGGTCTGGCTCAATGTCGCCTTCATCGTCGCCGCGCTGGCGTTCGCCGATGACTTCAATCCGCCGGTCAAGGTGCTGGCCTGGGCGGTGTTTGTCGGTGGCGTGTTGCAGTTGGCATTCCAGATTCCGTTCCTGGTCAGGATCGGCATGCTGCCACGCTTCAGTCTGAATCTGCAGGATGAAGGCGTTTGGCGCATCCTGAAACTGATGGGGCCGGCCGTGTTCGGCGTTTCGATTGCGCAGATCTCGCTGTTGATCAACACCATCTTTGCGTCATTCCTCGTTACCGGAAGCGTATCGTGGCTCTATTATGCCGACCGCCTGATGGAGTTTCCGACCGGGCTTCTGGGTGTCGCGCTTGGCACCATCCTGCTGCCCAGCTTGTCGAAATCCTTCGCCGACAAGGCGGATGGGGAGTATTCGCAGCTGCTCGACTGGGGCTTGCGCCTGACCTTCATCCTGGCTCTGCC
The DNA here is from genome assembly GCA_034004425.1 of Methylophilaceae bacterium. GTDB lineage: Bacteria > Pseudomonadota > Gammaproteobacteria > Burkholderiales > Methylophilaceae > UBA6140. The sequence goes on along the minus strand of JAVEWT010000204.1, from coordinate 1,562 downwards.
TGCCGCCGTGGCGCTGGCCGTGCTGGCCGTGCCGCTGGTCACCAGTCTGTTCCATTACGGCGCCTTTACCGAACATGATGTCTGGATGACGCGGCAGGCATTGATGGCCTACAGCCTCGGTCTGCTGGGCCTCATTCTGGTCAAGGTGCTGGCGCCGGCTTTCTATTCGCGGCAGAACATCAAGACGCCGGTGAAGATCGCCGTCTTTACGCTGGTGGCGACCCAGTTCATGAACCTGCTGTTCGTCTTCGGTCTCGACCTGCGCCATGCCGGATTGGCGCTGGCAATCGGCCTCGGGGCCTGCATCAATGCCGGTCTGCTTTATTACAACCTGCGTCGAGCCGATGTCTACCAACCGCAGGCGGGCTGGCTGCTATTCATGCTGAAACTGCTGACGGCGCTGCTGCTGATGGCTGCCGCCTTGTATTTCGCCGCCGGCGAGGCTGCGGACTGGTTGCACTACGGCGTGCTGGACAAGGGAATGCATCTGCTGGCGTTGGTGCTGCTTGGAGCGGCGGTCTATTTCCTCAGTCTGCGATTGATGGGCATCCATCTCAAGGATTTCATGCGCAAGGCTCGGCTCTAAATGCGCATCTATCGCCACTTTCATCAGGCTGATGGGCGCCCGCTGGCGCTCGCCATCGGCAATTTCGACGGCATGCATCTCGGCCATCAGGCAATGATGGCGAAGCTGGTCGAGGTCGCGCAAACGCGTGGACTGAAGCCGGCAGTGATGACCTTCGAGCCGCATCCGCGCGAGTTCTTTGCGCCGGACAATGCCCCGGCGCGCATCAGTTCGCTGCGCGAGAAGCTGGAGTTGTTTGCCGAAGCCGGCGTGGAATATGCCTATGTCTGCCATTTCAACCGGCGTTTCGCCGCGGTCAGCGCCGAGGATTTCATGCAGCGCATCCTGCGGCGGGCCATGAAGGTCGAGGCGGTGCTGGTCGGCGAGGATTTCCGATTCGGTGCCGGAAGGCGCGGGACGCAGCAGGATTTTGCCACTGCCGGTTTCGAGATCATCAGCCTGCCGGATGTCTTGCTGGAGCAGCGCCGCGTTTCCAGCACGGCGGTGCGCGAGGCGCTGGCGGCCGGTGACCTCGGGCGTGCGGAACAACTGTTGGGCCGAACTTACAGCATCAGCGGCAAGGTCGTGCATGGCGACAAGGTGGGTCGAACCTGGGGCTATCCGACAGCAAATATCCACATGTTGCATGACAGGCCGCCGCTTTTCGGGGTCTATGCGGTAAAATTGGAAGGTTTGGCAGAATCGCTTCTGCCCGGGGTTGCCAGTCTCGGCGTACGTCCGACCGTCAAGCAGGACGGCAAGCCCACTTTGGAGGTGCACCTGTTCGATTTCGATCAGGATATTTACGGCAAGCATGTGCGGGTGCATTTCCTGCACAAGATCCGCGACGAAATGAAGTTTGCCGACATCGAAACCCTGAAAGCCTGGATTGCCAGCGACGCGCAGAAGGCGCGCGAATACTTTAAGTGCGACACATGACAGACGACAAAAACGCCAAATACAAACTGAATCTACCTGAAACCGCTTTCCCCATGCG
>JAVEWT010000203.1:0-2601 GCA_034004425.1 Methylophilaceae bacterium | reverse complement strand
TGTCCAAGGGTCGCGTCATGCTGCTGGCCAACGGCATGAAATTCTGCGGGGCTGCCGCCATGCTGGCCGGCCTGCATCCGCTGCTCGCCTACAGCATGGTGGGCATCGGCGCTGCCGCCTATTCGCCGGCCAAGTACGGCATCCTCAGCGAACTGGTGAGCCCGGACAAACTGGTCAAGGCCAACAGCATGATGGAAGGATCGACCATCGTCGCCATCCTGCTCGGCGCCATCATCGGCGGGCTGCTGGCCGACCATTCAGTGAGCGGGGCGCTGGCCGCCATCACCGGCGGCTACCTGCTGGCCATGGTCGCCAACCTGTTCATTCCGCCTCTACCGGCGGCGCATCCGCTCGATCATTTCTCGCCGCGCATCCTGTTCCGGGATTTCTGGCAGGCATTGCGTACGCTGTTCCGCGATCAGGATGCGCGCTTCTGCCTGTTCGGCACCGGCGTCTTCTGGGGCGCGGGCGCCACCCTGCGCCTGCTGCTCGTAGCCTGGGTGCCGGCGGCGCTGTTAATCACGGATCTGAGTACCGCCGCCAACATGAGCGGCGCTGTCGCCATCGGCATCGCCATCGGTGCTTTCGGCGCAGCCAAACTGGTCACGCTGAAGACGGTCAACCGCGCATTGCCCGCCGGCATCCTGATCGGCGCGCTGATCATCGCCTTCGCCTATATCGATCATCTGTATGTGGCGGTCGCCATGCTGATCCTGGTCGGCGCCTGCGGCGGCTTCTATGTGGTGCCGCTCAATGCGCTGCTGCAGGACCGCGGACATGCCACCACCGGCTCCGGCCACGCCATCGCCGTCAAGAACTTCTTCGACAACATCTGCATGCTGTTGATGATCGGTGCCTACACCTTGATGGACAAGAGTGGTGTTCACATCGTGACGTCCACCGTACTCATCGGCATCATCATCGTCGTCTGTATCGGTCTCATCACGCATTTCCGGCTGCGTCAGGTCAGGCAGCCGGTTTGATCCTGCGCAAGAAAACCGCAATCTCATGAAAATCATGAGTGTGTTTTCATGACTTTAGGCACGCCTGAATTTACACGCAGGCATAAAGTGACATCCACGTAATGCATCTGTGTCAAAGCAGTCGCAGTACGAATCCAATCAAGAAAGGAAAAAACTATGTGGACCAAGCCAGCTGCTACCGAAATGCGTTTCGGTTTTGAAGTGACCATGTACGTTTGCAATCGCTAAGATCGCAAATCTGCATGAATGACGGGCCTGTTTCGACAGGCCCGTTGCATTTTTAGAGTTAAGTATTGATGAGGGAGCGCGGCTCCCTTTTTGTTTGGCCGCGAATTGCAACCTGCGGCGATCCCGGGCGTCATAGCTATGATTGCATAGCGACAAGGCAGGCACCCGATTGACCACACTGTTCATCTCGCACGGCGCACCGACACTGGCCACCGAACCGGGAGAAACCGGCAAACTGCTGGCACGGCTGGCTGAAAGCATCCCGCGTCCTGCTGCCATCCTGGCCGTTTCGGCCCACTGGGACACCCCGCAGCCGCAGGTCAGCACGGCTGCAAGACCGCAGACCATCCACGATTTCAGCGGCTTTCCATCCGCCCTTTATCAAATCCGCTATCCGGCACCGGGCGCGCCGGCGCTTGCCGAGAAAACCGCGGTGCTGCTGAGGCAGGCGGGATTCGAGCCCGAGTTCGACGCCACGCGCGGACTCGACCACGGCGCCTGGGTACCGTTGCGCCTGATGTATCCGGACGCCGACATCCCGGTCACCCAACTGTCCATCCAGGGTCAGGCCGGCCCCCGCGCCCATCTGGACATGGGTCGCGCCATCGCCGGCCTGCAGCAGGACAATGTGCTGATCCTCTGCAGCGGTGCCGTGACCCACAACTTGCGGCACTTTTTCACCAGCGAGCGCGATGCCGCGGTGCTGGATTACGTGACTGAATTCGCGGACTGGCTGGGGCAGAGGATAGCGACGGCAGACCACGCAGCGCTGCTCGATTACCGCAACAGCTCCTATGGCCGCCAGGCACACCCGAGCGAGGATCACATCCTGCCGTTGTTCGTGGCGCTGGGGGCGGGTGAGGGAAAACCAGTGACGCGCTACCAGCCGGAAAACACCTATGGCATCCTCGCCATGGACGTCTACTGCTGGTCAGAGTCTATTGGGTACACGCCCTAGGGATTGACGACAAAACCCTTGGGCAACAATACCCAGATCTTGCCCGGCTGTTTCATGGCGCCGGCCTTGCGACCGGCCTCGGCACCCGCACCCCAGTAGAAATCGGCGCGCACGCCACCCTTGATGGCGCCGCCGGTATCCTGCGCCATCATCAGCCGTTTCAAAGGCTTGGCGCTGTTCGGATGGGTCGTCGAGAGGAACACCGGCGCACCGAGCGGGATATGCTTGGGATCGATGGCGACCGTGCGCTCGGCCAGAATCGGCACGCCGAGAGCACCGATGGGTCCGGGCAGGCCAGCCGGCAGCTCGCGGAAGAAGACGTAGCTCGGATTGCTGTTGAGCAGGTCACGCAGCTTGTCCAGATTGTTGCGCGCCCAATCCTTGATACCCTGCATCGAAGCCTTGTCCAGCGTCAGCTCACCACGTTCCACC
>JAVEWT010000053.1:0-11921 GCA_034004425.1 Methylophilaceae bacterium | reverse complement strand
TGTGCCAGGCGACATCGATGCCGCTGCGGCGGAACACCACCACCTTTTCCACGCTCTCGCAGCCCGGCATTTGCAAGGCTTCGTCCACTGCCGACTTCAGCGGCAGGGAACGTCCGCCGCGGAACTGCCCGTCCGCTGTCACCACGACCCGCGCGCCGGTATCCTGGATGCGCTCCTGCAGACTCTTGGCGGAAAAGCCGCCGAACACGACCGAATGGGTCAGGCCCAGCCGGGCACAGGCTTGCATAGCGGTGATCGCCTCGACCCCCATCGGCATGTAGATCAGCACGCGGTCACCGACTTGCAGACCGAGTTTCTTCAGGCCGTTGGCGAAGCGGCAAACACGCTGATGCAGTTCGCGATAACTGACGTGCGTGACCTCGCCGTTGTCGGCTTCGAAAATCAGCGCGGTCTTGTCGCCGCGCGTCGCCAGATGCCGGTCCAGGCAATTGTAGGAGGCATTCAGTTCGCCGTCGGTGAACCAGCGATAGAACGGAGGGTTGGCGTCATCGAGTACCTGCGTGAACGGTTTTTTCCAGTCCAGCAGATCATGCGCGAGTTTGGCCCAGAAGCCTTCGTAATCCCGTTCCGCTTCGTCGCACAGCGCCTGATAGGCCTGCATGCCGGGAATCGCCGCCTGCGCCTTCAGCGCATCGCTCGGCTCGAACAATCGGGTCTCATGCATTACGGATTCAATCGAACTCATGACTACTCTCTCTCCACGAACAGTTTTTATCGTTACATCCGGCTTTGCGGCCGTGCCTACAAAAGCAAAAAGCCCATTACCGGCAACGCAGTGAATGGGCTTTTTGCAAGACTACGCGGTTTGCCTGGCAACCTTTTACTTGGCGACCTTGGCCAGCGTGTTCCAGGTCTCGATCAGCGTATCCGGATTCAGCGACATGGTCTGGATACCCTGCGCCATCAGCCATTCGGCGAAATCGACATGGTCCGAAGGACCCTGACCGCAGATACCGACATATTTGCCCTTGCTGTTGCAGGTCTGGATCGCCATCGACAGCAGCTTCTTGACCGCTGCATCGCGCTCGTCAAAGCTGTTGGCCACAAGACTGGAATCACGGTCGAGACCGAGGCTGAGCTGGGTCAGGTCGTTGGAGCCGATGGAGAAGCCGTCGAAATACTCGAGGAACTCTTCGGCCAGCAGGGCGTTGGACGGAATCTCGCACATCATGATCAGACGCAGGCCGTTCTCGCCGCGTTTGAGGCCATGCTGTTCCAGCAGCTCGACCACGCCGCGCGCTTCTTCCAGCGTGCGGACAAACGGCACCATCAGCTCGATGTTGGTATAGCCCAGCACATCGCGCGCCTTCTTCATGGCTTCACATTCCAGCGCGAAGCAATCGCGGAAGTCCTTGGAGATATAACGCGCGGCACCGCGGAAACCCAGCATCGGGTTTTCTTCGATCGGCTCGAACAGGTCGCCGCCGATCAGTTTGCGGTATTCGTTCGACTTGAAGTCCGACAGGCGCACGATGACCTTGTTCGGCCAGAAGGCCGCGGCCAGGGTCGATACCCCTTCGGTGATCTTTTCGACGTAGAAGGTGCGCGGATCGGCATAACCGCGCGTGCGCTCGGCCACCGAATCGTGCAACTCGTGCGGCACCTGGTCAAAGCGCAGGATGGCCTTGGGGTGGATGCCGATCAGGTTATTGATAATGAATTCCAGTCGTGCCAGACCGACACCGGCCGACGGCAGCTGGGCGAATTCGAAGGCCAGCGACGGGTTGCCGACGTTCAGCATCAGCTTGACCGGCAAGGGCGGCAGCGTCTGGCGCTCCTGCACTGTCTTCTCGTACGGCAGTTCGCCTTCATAGACATAACCCGTATCGCCTTCGGCACAAGAGGCGGTAACGACCTGGTCTTCGGTCAGGGTGCTGGTGGCATCGCCGCAACCGACGATGGCCGGAATACCCAGTTCGCGCGCGATGATCGCGGCGTGACAGGTACGGCCGCCACGGTTGGTGACGATCGCCGCCGCCTTTTTCATGACCGGTTCCCAGTTCGGGTCGGTCATATCGGTCACCAGCACGTCGCCGGCCTTGACCAGATGCATGTCATTGGCGCTCTCGACGATACGGACCGGGCCGATGCCGATCTTCTGGCCGATGGCACGTCCTTCCGACAGCACGTTGCCGCGCTTCTTCAGCGTGAACTTCTCGATCGCCTTGTCCTCGGCGCGCGACTTGACGGTCTCAGGACGCGCCTGCACGATGTAGAGCTTGCCGTCGAGGCCATCCTTGCCCCACTCGATATCCATCGGGCAGCCGTAGTGCTTCTCGATCTCCATGGCGTGGCGGGCCAGTTCCAGCACTTCCGCATCGGTCAGCGAGAAACGGTTGCGCTCCTCCGTCGTGGTCTCCTCGACCTTGACCGAGCGGCCGGCGGCACGCTCGGTGTTGAACACCATGCGCTGCTGCTTGGAACCCAGGCCTCGGCGGATCAGCGCCGGGAAACCGGCCTGCAGTTGAGGCTTGTGCACGTAGAACTCGTCCGGATTGACGGCGCCCTGCACCACCATTTCGCCCAGACCGTAGGAAGATGTGATGAACACTACGTCACGGAAACCGGATTCGGTGTCCAGCGTGAACATGACGCCGGAGGCACCAAGATCGGAACGCACCATGCGTTGGACGCCGGCGGAAAGTGCGACTTCGATATCGTTGTAACCGGAATGCACGCGGTAGGAAATGGCGCGATCGTTATAGAGCGAAGCGAACACTTCCTTGATCGCGTGCAGGATGTTATCTATGCCGTGGATATTGAGGAAGGTTTCCTGCTGGCCGGCAAAGGAAGCATCCGGCATGTCTTCCGCAGTCGCGGAGGAACGTACGGCAAAGCTTGCATCGGCATCCGCGTCGAGCTTGCTGTAGTGTTCGCGTATCTCCGCTTCCAGTCGTGCCGGCAACGGCGCATCGACGATCCACTTGCGAATCTGCTCGCCGGTCTTGGCCAGCGCCACCACATCGTCCACGTTGAGCGTCGCCAGCGTGGCCTTGATACGGGCTTCCAGACCCTCGTGCGCAAGGAAGTCGCGATAGGCCTGCGCCGTGGTAGCAAAGCCCCCGGGAACGCGTACATCACTCGCCGCAAGATTGCTGATCATTTCGCCGAGCGATGCGTTCTTACCGCCGACCTTGTCAACATCCTGCATACCCAGTTGTTCTAACGGGATTACATAGGCTTGCATACCAATTTCCTCATGAAATAGTTATATTTTTGTAGCTTAAAGTGTTCTTCGTTCAGGAAGTGCGCAGCTGATCAGTCCAGCAACATGTTCTTGGCCGCCTTGAAGCTGATCTGCTGCATGATCAGCGAGGACAGCTCCTCGACCGAGCGCGAGGTGGAATCGAGCATGCTGATTTCCTCGCGCCGCATCAATTCCTCTGCCCGCTTCACTTCGTTCTTGCAGTTCTCAAGATCGGCATAGCGGCTGTTGGGGCGGCGTTCGCCGCGCACCTTGCTCAGCCGCGTCGGATCGATGGTCAGGCCGAACATCTTGTCCTTGTAATCCACCAGCGTCCCCGGCAGCGCATTGCGCTCGAGGTCCTCCGGAATGATCGGGTAATTCGCCACGCGCATGCCGAACTGCATCGCCAGATAGATGCTGGTCGGCGTCTTGCCGCAACGCGACACGCCGACCAGAATGATGTCGGCATCCTTCAGGCCGGATTCGGTGATGCCGTCGTCGTGACCCAGTGTGAAATTGATGGCGTTGATGCGGTTGCGGTATTCCGCGCCGGCGACGCGACGCGACATGCCGATGGTCTCGTTGGCCGGCATGCCCAGCTCACATGAAAGCGGATTGACGAAGGTGCCGAACATGTCCAGACAGTGGCCACCGGTCAGATGGAACAGGGCACGGATATTCGGATTGACCACCGTCATGCAGAGAATGGCGCGGACACCGTCCCGCTCCTGCGTGGCGTTGATGATCTCGACCGCCTCTTTCGCCTTCTCCATAGAATCCATGAAGGGCATGCGCACCTGCTTCAGCGTCAGCCCCTCGAAATGCGATAGCAGACACAGCCCCAGCGCCTCGACGGTAATACCTGTACTGTCCGAGATATAAAAGACGGTACGCTTGGAGTTGTTATTTAAACTCATAGTTTTTCAATGCCAAGTCTGCCTGCAGAACTTGCGCCAACAGGGGTCGGCGTTGTCTTGAGGATATCGGCGATTGCCTATCTTCTGCTTGAATTGTCGCTTTCGATTGTAATACGCGAAGCCCATATAATCCAGCCATACAGGCAACTATGGTCTGCCCGAACCCCTGTTTGCGGCCTTCTCAGGATGCCACCTCGGCAATCGGGATGATCTTTTTCGGTTGATACTCTGCCATTTGGTCGAAATTGAGATAGCGGTAGATGTCGGCCGAATTCTTCGTCAGCTTGTCACCCACGGTCGCCAGATACTCTTGCGGCGTCGGCACCCGGCCCAGTTTGGCACAGACCGCAGCCAGTTCAGCCGAGCCGAGATAGACGCGCGCGTCCTTGCCCATGCGGTTATCGAAGTTGCGCGTGCTGGTCGAGAACACCGTCGCCCGGTCCGCCACACGCGCCTGATTGCCCATGCACAATGAGCAGCCGGGCACCTCGGTCCGCGCGCCGGCACGGCCGAACACCGCATAAGCGCCTTCTTCGCGCAACTCGGCTTCGTCCATGCGGGTCGGCGGTGCGATCCAGAGCCGGGTCGGGATGATACCGGCATCTTCCAGCACCTTGGCCGCCGCGCGGTAGTGGCCGATATTGGTCATGCAGCTACCGATGAACACCTCGTCCACCTTATCGCCGGCCACCGCCGACAGCGGCTTGATATCGTCGGGATCGTTGGGACAGGCCACCAGCGGTTCCCTGATCTCGTTCAGGTCGATTTCCAGCACATGCGCATATTCGGCGTCAGCATCCGGTTCCAGCAGTTCCGGCCTGGCCAGCCAGTCCTGCATCGCCTCGATGCGGCGCTGCAGCGTGCGCGCATCCTGATAGCCGTTGTCGATCATGTTCTGCATCAGCACGATGTTGGAACGCAGAAACTCGATCACCGGCTCCTTGTTGAGGCGCACGGTACAGCCGTTGGCCGAACGTTCGGCCGAGGCATCGGCGAATTCGAACGCCTGTTCGACCTTCAAATCAGGCAAGCCCTCGATTTCAAGGATGCGGCCGTTGAACACGTTCTTCTTGCCCTGCTTGCCAACGGTCAGCTCACCCTGCTGGATCGCGGCGTAGGGAATGGCGTTGACCAGATCGCGCAAGGTGATGCCGGGTTGCATCTCGCCCTTGAAGCGCACCAGCACGGATTCCGGCATGTCGAGCGGCATGGCGCCCATGGCGGCGGCGAAGGCCACCAGCCCGGAGCCGGCGGGGAACGAGATGCCGATCGGGAAGCGCGTGTGCGAATCGCCGCCGGTGCCGACCGTGTCCGGCAGGATCATGCGGTTGAGCCAGGAATGGATGACGCCGTCACCCGGGCGCAGGGAGACGCCGCCGCGGCTGGAGATGAATTCAGGCAATTCGTGCTGCAGCTTGATGTCGACCGGCTTGGGGTAGGCGGCGGTATGGCAGAAGCTCTGCATGACGAGATCGGCGGAGAAGCCGAGGCAGGCCAGCTCCTTCAGTTCGTCGCGCGTCATGGCGCCGGTCGTATCCTGCGAACCGACTGTCGTGATGCGCGGTTCGCAGTAGGTGCCGGGGCGCACGCCGGTGCCCTCGGGCAGACCGCAGGCGCGACCCACCATCTTCTGTGCCAGCGTGAAGCCCTTGCCGCTATCCTTGGGTGCCACAGGCTGAATGAACAGGTCGCTTGCCGGCAGACCGAGTGCCTCGCGCGCGCGCTGGGTCAGACCGCGGCCGATGATCAGCGGGATGCGGCCGCCGGCGCGCACTTCATCCGGCATGGTCAACGGCGTCAGCTCGAAACTGCTGACGGTTTCGCCGGCTTCATTGGTGATCTTGCCCTGCATCGGGCGGACGATGATGACATCGCCAGTTTCCAGGCGGCTGACATCGCACTGGATCGGCAGCGCGCCGGAGTCTTCAGCGGTATTGAAGAAAATAGGCGCGATCTTGCCGCCCAGCACCACCCCGCCGGTCCGCTTGTTGGGGATGCAGGGGATATCCTCGCCCATCCACCACTGTACGGAATTGATCGCCGACTTGCGGGAAGATCCGGTACCGACCACATCGCCGACGTATGCCAGCGGCAGGCCTTTCTGCTTCAACTGTGCGATGGTCTTGAGTCCGTCCGGCATCTTGCTGACCAGCATGGCGTTGGCATGCAGCGGTATATCCGGCCGCGACCAGGCTTCCTGCGCCGGCGACAGATCGTCGGTGTTGGTCTCGCCCGGCACCTTGAACACGACCAGCTTGATCTCGGCCGGCAGCGGCTTGCGCCTCGTGAACCATTCGGCATCAGCCCAGGACTGCATCAGCTTGCGCGCATGCGGATTGCCGGCTTTCAGCTTTTCGGCCACATCATGGAAGGCATCGAACATCAGAATGGTGTGCGACAGGGCAGCGACCGCCTCGTCGGCCAACTCGCCATCCAGCAGGTCGACCAGCGACTGCACGTTGTAGCCGCCGAGCATGGTGCCCAGCAACTGAACCGCGCGGGCCGGCGACACCAACCCGCAATCGACCTTGCCGCGGGCGATATCGGTCAGGAATCCGGCCTTGACGTAAGCCGCCTGATCGACGCCGGCAGGCACGCGTTGCTCGAGCAACTCAAGCAAAAAGTCTGCTTCACCCGCTGGCGGATTCTTCAGCAGCTCGACCAGTGCGGCCGTCTGTTCCGCATTCAGGGGTAAAGGGGGCAGACCTTGCGCGTCGCGCTCGGCAACATGATTTCGGTAGGCAGTCAGCATGGTGTTCAATCACAAAATCCAAAAGGGAATTATACCGTCAGGGCCGCATTTCGGGCCAGACCCGACGGCGGCCGACACTGATGTGGCGCAAATGCGGGCCACCGCAGACCAGCGAGAAGACTTAATCCAGAAACTGGCAATCTATCTATAAGAACGATTGCGCGAACGGGGTGCCGCAACTGGCGCCACGCTCCGTGGACTGCAGCTTGTCCAGAACACTCTTTTCGTAGTCCTGGCCATGTTTGGACTGCAGATAGGCGCGCACTTCGGAGCTGGTGACGATACCGTTGCGGTCCTTGTCCATCTCGCGCAGGTTGTCCTCGACGCTGGGCGCCCTGCCATCTTCGGCAAGGACCAAACCCGGCCCGCACAACATCAGAATCAAAATCAGATAACGCAGCATGTCGCTTGCCTCATAATTGTCGTCTTCGGCACCGGCTTCATTCCCGTACCATTTACTTCGACCTTTGAATTATGCGCTTGTCCGCAAAAAGATGCATCTTGCGGTCAACAAGTTTACCGAGCATTTCAGATAGTATTTTTTGACTGTGTCGATGTGGGGTAAAATGACGGGTTCCCGATTTATCGCATTGAAAAGGTTGCATTATGGCGCTCTCTCCGCTCAACGCCCTCTCCCCGCTCGACGGCCGCTACCAGTCCAAGCTGGACGATCTGCGGCCCTGCTTCAGCGAATACGCGCTGATCCGCCATCGCGCGCTGGTCGAGGTGGAGTGGCTGAAAGCGTTGGCGGCTGAACCGGCCCTGCCGGAGATCGCGCCCTTCAGCAAGGCGACTATCGATGAACTGGACAAGAGCATCGCGGCTTTCGGCGAAACCGAGGCCGCTCAGGTCAAGGCCATCGAGAGCCGCACCAACCATGACGTCAAGGCGCTGGAATACTGGCTGAAGGAGCGTTTCGACGGCAACCCGGAGATCCGTGCCGTCAGCGAATTCATCCATTTCGCCTGCACCTCGGAGGACATCAACAACCTGTCGCATGGCCTGATGCTGAAACATGGCCGTGATCAGGTCATGCTGCCCGCGCTCGATCAGTTGATTGCACGCTTCACCGAACTGGCGAAAGAGCTGGCCGATCTGCCCATGCTGTCGCACACGCACGGTCAGCCGGCCTCGCCGACCACGCTCGGCAAGGAGCTGGCCAACGTCGTCTATCGGCTGCGCCGCCAGCGCGAACAACTGGCCAGGGTCGATATCCTCGGCAAGATCAACGGCGCCGTTGGCAACTTCAACGCTCACCTGTCCGCCTACCCGGAATTCGACTGGGAAAGCTTCGCGCGCAAGTTCGTCGAATCGCTGGGGCTGACCTACAACCCCTACACCATCCAGATCGAGCCGCACGACTACATGGCCGAGCTGTACGATACGCTGGCCCGCATCAACACCATCCTGATCGACATCGACCGCGACATCTGGGGCTACATCTCGATGGGCTACTTCAAGCAGAAGGTCAAGGCCGGCGAAATCGGCTCCTCGACCATGCCGCACAAGGTCAACCCGATCGACTTCGAAAACTCCGAAGGCAACCTCGGCATGGCCAACGCGCTGTTGCGCCACCTGGCCGAGAAGCTGCCGATCTCGCGCTGGCAGCGCGACCTGACCGACTCAACGGTGCTGCGCAACATGGGCGTCGCCTTCGGCTACACCCTGCTCGGCTACGATTCCTGCCTCAAGGGCCTGAGCAAGCTGGAAGCCAACCCCAAGCAACTGGAACACGACCTCAACCACAACTGGGAAGTGCTGGCAGAACCGATCCAGACCGTCATGCGCCGTTACGGTATCGAGAACCCGTACGAACAGCTGAAAGAGCTGACCCGCGGCAAGGGCGGCATCACGCAGGCCTCACTGCACAGCTTCATCAATGAACTTCAGATTCCGGATGCGGCCAAACAGTCGTTGCTGGAAATGACGCCTGCCAGCTACACAGGCAAGGCCGCGGAACTGGCGAAATCAATCTAGACATGGGTACGGGGTATTGCATTCCAGGTGGTTCGACTTCAATGGCAAATGCATCATTTGCACCAACCTCCGGCAACAGGCCAGTAGCGCCGGCGGGCTGACACGCCTCGTTCTGCTGACGCTTGCGCTGCTGGCCAGCAGCTACGACGTGGCCGCAGCCAGACAATATGCGGTTCAGATCGACGCGCCTCCTGCCATCCAGTCGCTGCTGAAACAGCATCTCGAAATCAGCCGCTCGCTCGACAATCCCAGACTGAACGACGCCGAATGGCGGCGGCTCATCGGCGCCGCACCTCGCGAAATCCGTGCACTGGTGGCGACCGAGGGCTATTTCGACGCCCGCATCGATTCCGAAACCGAAAATCTGCCCGAGTCCGCCACCGCCCGCTTCGTCGTCGAGCCAGGGGTGCAAGCCGTCATCAGCGCAGTCGACCTGCGCTTCTCCGGCGCCATCCTGCAACAGGATGAGGCAGACTCTCCCGGCATCCGCCAGCTGCAGGATCGCTGGGAGCTGACCGTGGACCAACCTTTCACGCAGGAAGCCTGGAGCCGGGAGAAACGCAAGCTGCTTTCCGAGCTTGTCGTCTATCGCTACCCCAATGCCGCCATCGTCGAAAGCCGCGCCGAGGTCGACCGCAAAGCCGGCCGCGTCAATCTGTTCGTGCAGGTCGACAGCGGCCCGCAGCGGCGGTTCGGCGCGCTCACGGTCAACGGCCTGCAACGCTACCCGGAAAGCATCATCCGCAACCTAAACCAGATCGAGCCGGGCGACGATTACAGCCAGGGCAGCCTGCTCAAACTGCAATCCACACTACAGTCGACCGGCTATTTCTCCGGCGTCGAAGTCATCGCCGACGTCGATACCGACCCCGCCGCGCCGGTGCCGGTCGAGGTGCGCGTCAGCGAGAACAAGTCGAGCAAGGTCGGCATCGGCGTCGGTGCCAGCACCAACACCGGCGCCAGAACCCAGCTGACCTACGACAACCTCAATCTGCTCGAGCGGGGCTGGCGCCTCAACAGCAGCCTGCGGCTGGAACAGCGGGCGCAGTCGCTGAAGTTCAATGTGGCGTTGCCGACCAGCGAGGAAGGCTACCGCGACAGCTTCAGCAACCAGACGGCACGCGAGGACATCGAAAACCAGGTGCTGACCACCAGCAATTTCGGCGTGCAGCGCAGCTGGGGCAGCTACCGCTTCGAGCAGTCGATCGGCGCCAACTACCTGATAGAACACCAAAAAGTAAAGGACGCAGAATCCAGCCGCAAGGACGCCGCCACCGTTTCCTACGGGTTGACGCTGCGCCGCACCGATCACGACCTGATGCCGACGCGCGGCTATCTGTTCAACGCCAATTTCACAGCCGCGCCGCTGGACAGCCTGTCCGAAGGCACTTTTTTACGCAGCTACGCCAAGAGCCAGTTCTATTACCCATTGTCGCGCAGCACGCAGCTGATGACACGCCTCGAACTCGGCGCCGTCACCGGCGCCAACAGCGCACCGTCGACCTATCTGTTCCGCGCCGGCGGCGACCAGTCGGTGCGCGGCTATGCCTACCAGAGCCTGGGCGTAACTGAAGGCGACGCCATCGTCGGCGCCCGCTACCTGCTCACCGGCAGCGTCGAGCTGGTGCAATGGCTGAGCAAGCAGTGGGGCGTCGCGCTCTTCGCCGATTTCGGCGATGCCGCCAACGAAACCAGCGAGATCAAGCCGGTCTACGGCTACGGTCTCGGCGGTCGCTGGAAAAGCCCGGCGGGACCGGTCGGCGCCGATATCGCCTATGGCGAGGACACCGGCGAATATCGCCTGCACTTCAATCTGGGGGTCAATTTCTGATGCCTATCCGCCTGCTCAAGACCCTGTTCGCCGCCCTGCTGTGCTACTCCGTATTTGCCGCACAGGCCACCGGCATCAGCATCGACACCAGGGTCGAGAACATCAGCTATGACCTCGGTTTCATGCGGCTTTCGCTCGAGAATATCGGTTCCAGCATGCGCCTTTCGCCGACAACGGAAGGTCGTCTGCTGATCGAGGATGTCCGCGCCCGGCGGCTGCTGATCACCATGGTGCCGGATGCGCCGCCAGCCGGATCGGACAGCGGTCTGCCCGAACGCATCCAACTGCCGCTGGCGATTCAGGTCCAGACCGCCAGCGTGGATGAAGTCATCATCATCGACGGCGAATCGCGCCGGACCCTGAAGGATGTCGCGTTCCACCTGCAGGCCGACGGCCAACGGCTACAACTGCAACTGATGCACGCATCGACGCCTTGGGGCCTGCTTCAGGGCGACCTCGCCATGCAGAACGCCAGGCCGTTCACTCTCAACGGCAAGTTGAACCTGAAACAGACCGGCGCAGGCCACCCCTACGATCTCCAGCTCGACCTCGCCGGCGACCTGCAGCGCCTGCGATTCAGCAGCGCCGCCCTGTTACGCCAGATTGACAATCAACAAGCCGGCAAACAGACGGCACTCCTGCACGCGGAGAGCGACATCGCCGCCGGCGCCGTGCTGGGCCGCATCGCCGTCGACGGCCAACTCGGGCTGGACGGCGCACTGCCGCTGGAGCTTCACGCCCGCTTCAGCGAATTCGGGCCTTATCTAAGCACGAACCATGACAAACGCCTGAATGCCGATGTGCGCCTGCAAGGCACGCTGGCGCCCCAGACTGAGCTGCGCCTGCACTTCGAAACAGTCGACAGCCGCTGGCTAAACGCTCCGCTCGCACTTCAGGCCAGCGCCCGCCTGCGCGGACAAGTATTCGAAGACATCACGCTCGATGGCAAGCTGCAGAACAACCGGCTGCAAGCGAGCGGCAGCCTGGGTTCGCCGTCTTCCACGCTAGCCTGGCAAGCTGCGTTCGGCGACATCGCCGCCTTCGATCCGACCCTACAGGGCCGCTTCAACGCCGAGGGCAAAATCAGTGGTGCTTTCGAACGACTGGCGACCGATATGCAATGGCTGGGCGAGCAACTGGGCGTGAGCGAGGGTCTGGCAATCGAACGTCTGACCGGGCAAGCCTCACTGGCCCGGTCTGAGGGCGCACCGCTCAGTCTCAACATGCGCGCTGAAA
>JAVEWT010000202.1:0-2648 GCA_034004425.1 Methylophilaceae bacterium | reverse complement strand
AATTCGGCCATCAAGTTCGCCGATTTGGGCAGCGCGCAGCCGATCACCGTGCCGCCGGAATTGGGTCTCATCCAGAAGAAGCGCGTGGTGTTCGTCGGCTCGGGCAAATATCTGGAAGTCAGCGACCTGACTAATACCGATGTGCAGACCTTGTATGCCATCAAGGACGATAACAGCATGACGACACTGGATGTACCGAAAGACAGTTTGGTTCAGCAGACGCTTGAAACCTCCGGCTCTGATTTACGGCAATCCGGTGGAGAAAATACGGTGAACTGGGATACCGGTTTGGGTTGGTATGTGGATTTCCCGGATAGTGGCGAACGTCAGCACGTGGCGTCTGAGCTGGTGCTGGGCACCCTGCTTGTACCCACCACGGTGCCAACCGCCTCTGCCTGTCAACCGGCCGGATACGGTTGGCTGAATGCGCTGGACTATCGCACCGGTCGCAAGGTGCCGGATGCCGAGGCGGCATCCTGGCGGGTAAATGCGCCTATCGTCGGTTTCAACGTGGTGTCGATTGGCGGTAAGCCCAAGGTCAATGTCGTGACTGCCGATGATCCGAATCCAAAGTTGCTGGATAGCATCAAATTTACCGGCTCCGGCACGGGCTTCCAGAAGAAACGTGCCATCTGGCGTGAGTTGATTCGCAAGTAATCCTGTGGGAGCCTCAAAGGGCGGCATTGCCGCCCTTTTTTCTTTCTGCCTGTCAGGTTTGTTTCATCAGCCGGGTCAGTACCAGGCCGTTGATCAGACCGAATATCAATGCGGCGAGCGCGAACACAGGGGTGAGGTAGACGATGCCGCTGTGCGGGATGAGCCAGAGCCAGACGATCAGCAGTTGCCCGCTGATATGGGCGAAGGCGGCGAGGATGCTGAGGCTGACCGGACCGAACCATTTTTTCGGTAGATGGATCGCGAGCGTGAGGACGGCCAGGCTACCGAGCGCGCCGCCGAAGCTGAGCAGGAAGGTGGGCGAGAACAGCTGCCCGAGTAGCAGGCTACCGGCGAACACACGCAACAGGCTGACCCAGGCAGCCGTGCCGATGCCGTATTGATACAGCACGTACAGCGTGACGATATTGGCGATGCCCGGTTTGACGCCCGGTAGCGGCGAGGGCAGCACGGCCTCGATCAGGTGCAGGCCGATGGCGAGTGCTGCCAGCTTGGCTATGCGGTGATCGTCTTCGGTTGCGGTAAAAATGTGGTGATTGCTTCCGGTCATCTTAATAATTCAGTGAATCGTACGGTTTGTTGTTGCCCAGCAGTTCGACGCTGACCTGGTTCGGCAGGCACATGGCGACTTCGCCGGCCTGCGTCAGCCAGCCCTGTTTGACGCAATATTGGCGGGGGCCGGGGTCGCTGGCGACGCGCACGCGGCCGTGGTCGATGATGACGGTGGTTGTGCCCAGCGGCCCCGGGATTTCCAGCGTGCGCTGCTGATTCAGGCTCTGGGTCGTGAAGATATCGCTACCGGCGCGGACCTGTACCTTGCTTGCCGCTTCGCCCAACCACAGGGTTTTGAAAAGAGCGAAGACCGCAATTGCGCCCAATGCCACGGTCAGGCCATCCCCCCATCTCAGTCCGTGTAGCCAGTTACGGCAAGGTGCGGACTTCGACATCGTTCTTCCATTTGAGGCGCTGTTGCATCGCTGTGCTGGCGGCGACATTGCCGGCGGCGTCGATCACCAGATAGTGTTCGACACCGAGTTTTTTCGCCATGTCGTTGCGCTGATCGTCATTGCTGATAAAGATCGGCTTGGAGACGACATCGGACAGGGTGCCGCTCATGTCGCCCGGCGGCAGCAGCACGGTGACGGCCTGTGTGTGATGTGCGGGGAAGCCGCTGCGCGGGTCGAGCACATGGCAGTAGCGCTGGCCCTCCAGTTCGAAATAACGCTGATAATCGCCGGAGGTGCCGATGGCCCAGCCATCTTCCAGATCGAGCGAGGCGATGGCGCCGGGCTTGCGCGGGTGCTGGATGCCGACACGCCAGTTGCGCTCGCCGTGACTGCCCAGCGCGATGACGTTGCCGCCGATGTTGACCAGTGCGTTGCGCACGCCTTCCGCACGCAGATAGGCGGCAGCCCGGTCCAGCGCGTAACCCTTGGCATAGCCGCCGAAATCCAGTTTGACCGCAGGGTTACGGCTCTCGGCCTCGATGCCGGAAGCACTTTCATGCAGCACGATATCGCTCATCTGCGGGTTGGCCGCGACCAGTTTTTCGATGGCGTCGCGATCGATGCTGACCGGCTTGAACATGTCGCGCTGGAATCCCCAGTGGCCAATCAATTGTCCGATGGCCGGGTTGAACAGGCCGTCGGATTGCGCCGATAACTGCTGGGCCTGTTTGATCAATTGCGCGAGCTCCGGGTCGATGGTGACGCGCTCGCCGGCGGCAAAGGCGCGGTTGAGCCGGCTCAAGTCGCTGTCCTCGTTCCACGCATGCAGCTTGTGGTGCAGGCGTTGGAAATCCTGCTGGATGACGGCGGTAAGGTCGGCAGCGCGGGAGGCTTCCTCTCCATAGATGCTGATGTCCACCAGCGTGCCGAACACATAGCTCTGCGATTGGTAGAGCGGTTCGCGGCCGCAGGCCGAAAGGGCAAAGACTGTCAGCCACAGAGTGCACAGAGACCACAGAGAAAATC
>JAVEWT010000052.1:0-12044 GCA_034004425.1 Methylophilaceae bacterium | reverse complement strand
CACGGAACATGTACTGGCTGTAGAGACCGATGTTATAGGAGAAGCTGTGTGGGGATTCTGGAGCTGCGGTAGCGGCTTCATCAGCGATTGCAACATTGGAAGCTGCAAAAGTGCCGATGACGGCTGCAAGCATGAGCGATTTACGCATGGTGTTTCCTTTCGATTTAAAGATAAAAACAAAAAAGTACGGATGAAACAAATTAAGCAAGGGAACAAAAGCAACACTCGTGCCACAAGGGGTGAATCAATCCAAAACAACAAGTTAAATCGCTTATATTTATTCTGATTGTTATTAATTTTCAGCAACTTATTGTTATTGTTAGATTAATTTTTATGTCACATTCAGCGCTCGGCTGTTCAACGCAGCAAAATCCTGTTTTAATGTGCTGCAAAACACGGAGAGAACCATGATCAAGACGCAAGTGCTGGACGATTTATCCAAAAAAATCAGGGAGCTGGCGGCCTCCGGCCCGGCTGCGGACGCAGAAAGGAATGTGCGTGCACTATTACAGGGCGCGTTCACCAAATTGGAACTGGTGAACCGCGAGGAATTCGACGTGCAGACCGAACTGCTGCGCAGAACCCGGGAAAAGCTGGCCCAGCTGGAAACCAGGCTGGATGAGCTGGAAGCCTTGTTGCAGCAGAACAGCAAGTAAGCGCTAACGTGGGTCTGGCCGTCATTCATAGCAGGGCGCTGGCCGGCATGGAGGCGCCGGAGGTGGTGGTTGAAGTGCATCTGGCCAACGGCCTGCCCAGCTTCACCATCGTCGGTCTGCCGGAGGCCGAGGTCAAGGAAAGCAAGGATCGCGTGCGTGCCGCGTTGCAGACCTCACAGTTCGAATTTCCCGCCCGTCGCATCACGGTCAATCTGGCGCCGGCCGATCTGCCCAAGGAGAGCGGCCGCTACGATCTTCCCATCGCACTCGGCATTCTGGCGGCTTCCGGTCAGATTTCGGCCAAGTCATTGTCGCAATACGAGATTGCCGGCGAGCTGGCGCTGACCGGCGAGTTGCGCCCGGTGCGCGGGGCGCTGGCGATGACGGCGAGCCTGATGCAGAACGGACGCGGCACGCGGGCCTTCATTCTGCCCCAAAGCAGTGCATCGGAGGCGGCGCTGGTGCAGGATGCCGTGATCCTGCCGGCCAAATCCCTGCTCGAAGTCTGCGCGCATCTGAACGGTCACACCGCACTTGAGCGACAACCGCCGCTGGCGCAGGCCGTGGTCGACACCTATCCGGATTTTGCCGAGGTCAAAGGTCAATCCATGCCCAAGCGTGCGCTGGAGATCGCCGCCGCCGGCGGTCACAGCGTGCTGATGTCCGGCCCGCCGGGCACCGGCAAATCCATGCTGGCCGCACGCTTTCCCGGCATCCTGCCGGAGATGAGCGAGCGCGAGGCGCTCGAATCGGCGGCGATCCAGTCGCTGAACAGCGGTTTCCGCCCCGAGGCCTGGCGTCGGCGGCCGTTCCGCGCGCCGCACCATACCGCTTCCGGCGTCGCGCTGGTCGGTGGCGGCGGCAATCCGCGGCCGGGCGAGATTTCGCTGGCGCATCACGGCGTACTGTTTCTCGATGAATTGCCGGAGTTCGACCGCAAGGTGCTGGAAGTGCTGCGCGAGCCGCTGGAATCCGGCCGCATCACCATCTCGCGGGCGGCGCGACAGGCGGATTTCCCGGCGCGTTTCCAGTTGATCGCCGCCATGAATCCCTGCCCCTGCGGCTATCTCGGCCATCACAACAACAAGTGCCGCTGTACGCCGGACCAGGTCGCGCGCTATCGCGCCAGAATCTCCGGCCCCCTGCTCGACCGTATCGACCTGCATATCGAAGTGCCGGCACTGCAGGATGAGGAGTTGCTTGCCCGGACTTCCGGCGAGCCCAGTGCGCAGGTGCGGCAGCGTGTGGCGCAGGCGCGCGAGCGCCAGATCGCCCGTCAGGGCAAGGCCAACGACCTGCTCGGCAGCAAGGAGATCGAGCGGTTCTGCGTGGCGGATGAGGCCGGTCAGGCGCTGTTGCGGCAGGCCATCAGCCGCCTCAATCTGTCGGCGCGCGCCTATCACCGCATTCTCAAGGTGGCGCGCTCGATTGCCGATCTGGCGGATGAAACGGACATCAAGCCGGCGCATATCGCCGAGGCGATCCAGTACCGGCGTTTCGGTAACGTGACATGAAATCCCCCTGTCTTGCCGGTTGGCTGGAGGAAAAACATTCGGATTACCTGTACCGGGTGATTGCCAGTCGGGAGCGCCAGGCCAACCGTCGGGTTCTTTTCTCGCAGTTGGCAGACGAGGCGGACAAGCAGGCCGGCCTGTGGGAACGCGAGGCACAGAAAACCGGCTTGCAGTTGCCGGCTTACCGGCCCGGTCTGCGGGTCCGGATCGTTGCGTTGCTGCTCAGGTTTTTCGAACCCTGCCGCATCAAGCCCATACTGGCCGCGACCAAGATACGCGGCCTGTCGGTATATTCCTGCAAGCGCAGCCCCGGCTATCATCCATTGCCGGAGAGCGTCGAGGAAGTCGGCGTCAGCCATCAGGGCGTCAGCAACAGCGGCGGCCTGCGGGCGGCGGTGTTCGGTGTCAACGACGGGCTGGTTTCGGTCGCCTGTCTGGTACTGGGCGTGGCCGGCGCTGCCAGCGGACAGGAGGTCATCGTGCTGACCGGCGTCGCCGGCTTGATGGCCGGTGCGTTCTCGATGGCGGCCGGCGAATATGTTTCGATGCGCACGCAGCGCGAGATGTTCGAGCACCAGATCGACCTCGAGCGCGAGGAACTCGCGCAGTACCCGCAAGAAGAGGCGCACGAGCTGACGCTGATCTATATGGCGCGCGGCATGCAGGCGGAGGAAGCGAAGGCGTTGGCAAGCCGCATGGTGGCCGATACCGAACTCGGCCTCGCGACACTGACGCGCGAGGAACTTGGGCTCAATCCGGACGAACTGGGCAATCCCTGGGTGGCGGCGTTGTCCTCATTTCTGTCGTTTCTGCTGGGCGGCGCCATTCCGTTGTTGCCTTACCTGTTCATGCACGGGCCTCATGTTTTGCGCATCACGGTCGCGCTGACCGCCTTTTCCCTGTTCAGCGTCGGAGCCGTGCTGTCTCTGTTCAGCGGCAAGAGTCCGTGGTACGGCGGGCTGCGCATGTTGCTGATCGGCGCCGCGGCCGGCACGCTGACCTACATGATCGGTGCGCTGGTTGGCGTCTCCGTTGCCTGAGTCGTCGGATGGCGGCAGGCCGCGGACGGGCAAGGCCGGCCTTTCTGCTTTATAATTCAACCCTTATGCAAGCTGCCCGCAAGTCGAGAAAACCTGAATGAATCCGCAATCCAAGCTCCCCGTCTCCGAAACCGAACTGCGTCTGCGCGAGATACTCTCCCGCCGCATCATGATCCTGGACGGCGCCATGGGCACCATGATCCAGCAGTACAAGCTGACCGAGGCGGATTACCGCGGCGAGCGCTTTGCCGGTTTTCAGGCGCCGGCCGGCGAACGCGAACTGTTCCTCAAGGGCAACAACGAACTGCTGTCGCTGACGCAGCCGCATGTCATTCAGGAAATCCACGAGCAGTATCTGGAAGCCGGTGCCGACATCATCGAGACCAATACCTTCGGTGCCACCTCGGTCGCGCAGGACGATTACTACATGGCGCACCTCGTGCGCGAGATGAACGTCGAGGCGGCCAGGCTGGCACGCGCGGCCTGCGACAAGTACAGCACGCCGGAGAAGCCGCGCTTCGTCGCCGGCGCCTTCGGGCCGACGCCGAAGACCGCATCCATCTCGCCCGACGTCAACGACCCGGCGGCGCGCAACGTCAGCTTCGACCAGTTGGTGGCAGCTTACCTCGAACAGGCGCGCGGACTGGCGGAAGGCGGCGCCGACATCTTCATGGTGGAGACGGTGTTCGATACGCTGAACTGCAAGGCCGCGCTGTTTGCCATCGATGCCTTCTTCGAGGAAAGCGGCAGGCGCTGGCCGATCATGATTTCCGGCACCGTCACCGATGCTTCCGGCCGTATCCTGTCCGGCCAGACCGTGCCCGCTTTCTGGCATTCTGTGCGCCATGCGCAACCGCTGACCATCGGTCTCAACTGCGCGCTGGGCGCGGCGCTGATGCGGCCTTATGCCGAGGAGCTGTCGAAGATCGCCGAGACCTTCGTTTGCATCTATCCCAACGCCGGCTTGCCGAACCCGATGAGCGATACCGGCTTCGACGAGACGCCGGACGTCACTTCCTCGCTGGTGAAGGAATTCGCCGAGAGCGGCTTTGTCAACATCGCCGGCGGCTGCTGCGGCACGACACCGCCGCATATCAGGGCTATCGCCGAGCAACTGCAGGGTCTGCCGCCGCGCAAGCTGCCGGAGATTCCGCGGGCGACGCGGTTATCCGGACTGGAGCCGTTCGTCATCGATGATGCATCGTTGTTCGTCAACGTCGGCGAGCGTACCAACGTCACCGGCTCCAAGGCGTTTGCCCGCCTGATCATCAACGAGCAGTACGAGGAGGCGCTCAGCGTCGCCCGCCAGCAGGTGGAGAACGGCGCTCAGGTGATCGACATCAACATGGACGAGGGCATGCTCGATGCAGTCAAGGCCATGACGCATTTCCTCAACCTGGTCGCGTCCGAGCCGGACATCGCGCGCGTGCCGGTCATGATCGACTCATCCAAGTGGGAGGTGATCGAGGCCGGCCTCAAGTGCGTGCAGGGTAAGTCCATCGTCAACTCCATCTCGATGAAGGAAGGCGAGGCCGAGTTCCTGCGTCAGGCCAGGTTGTGCCGCCGTTACGGCGCGGCCGTCATCGTCATGGCCTTCGACGAGAAGGGGCAGGCCGACACCTTTGAGCGCAAGACGGAGATCTGCAAGCGCGCTTATGACTTGCTGGTGCGGGAACTCGATTTTCCGCCGGAAGACATTATCTTCGACCCCAACATCTTCGCCATCGCAACCGGTATCGAAGAGCACAACAACTACGCCGTCGATTTCATCAACGCCACGCGCTGGATCAAGCAAAACCTGCCGTACGCGCGCATCTCCGGCGGCGTGTCCAACGTCAGCTTCAGCTTCCGCGGCAATGACCCGGCGCGCGAGGCCATCCACACGGTCTTCCTCTATCACGCGATCAAGGCCGGCATGACCATGGGTATCGTCAACGCCGGCATGGTCGGCGTCTATGACGACCTCGACCCCGAACTGCGCGAGCGGGTCGAGGATGTGGTGTTGAACCGCCGGCCGGATGCGACCGAGCGCATGATCGAGTTCGCCGGCACCCTCAAGGCGGGCGACCGCAAGGAAGCCAGCACGCAGGAATGGCGCGGCACGCCGGAAAATCCGCAGCCGGTTGAGAAGCGCCTGGAGCATGCGCTGGTGCACGGCATCACCGAGTTCATCATCGAGGATACCGAGGAGGCGCGGCAGAAGGTCATGACGGCCGGCGGCCGGCCGATCAACGTGATCGAAGGCCCGCTGATGGACGGCATGAACGTGGTCGGCGACCTCTTCGGCCAGGGCAAGATGTTCCTGCCGCAGGTGGTGAAATCCGCCCGTGTCATGAAGCAGGCGGTCGCGCACCTGATTCCCTATATCGAGGAAGAAAAACGGCTGGAGGAAGAGCGCACCGGCTTCAAGGCCAGGCCCAAGGGCAAGGTGGTCATCGCCACCGTCAAGGGCGACGTGCACGACATCGGCAAGAACATCGTCTCGGTGGTGCTGCAGTGCAACAACTTCGAGGTCGTGAACATGGGCGTCATGGTGCCGGCTTCCGAGATTCTGGCCATGGCCAAGGCCGAGAACGCCGACATCATCGGGCTTTCCGGCCTCATCACGCCTTCACTGGAAGAGATGGCGCATGTCGCGCGCGAGATGCAGCGCGACGAGCATTTCCGCGGATTGAAGACGCCATTGCTGATCGGCGGCGCGACAACGTCGCGCGCTCATACGGCGGTCAAGATCGCGCCGAACTACGAAGGGCCGGTGATCTACGTGCCGGATGCTTCGCGCTCGGTGCCCATCATGCAGTCGCTGCTCAGCCCCGAGCAGCGCGACGATTTCCTGCGCGAACTGAGCGCCGACTACGAGCGCGTGCGCACGCAGCACGCCAACAAGAAAGGCGTGCCGCTATTGACGCTGGCAGAAGCGCGCGCCAACCGGATGAAGCTGGATTTCAGCGGCGACAATGCGCCGGTGAAGCCGAAATTCATCGGCCGTCGCACCTTCAAGAACATCGATCTCGCCCTCTTGGCCGAGTACATCGACTGGGGCCCGTTCTTCCAGACCTGGGATCTGGCCGGCTTCTATCCCGCCATCCTCGACGATGCGGTGGTGGGCGATGCGGCACGCAAGGTGTTCGCCGAGGCGCAAGCCATGCTGAAGAAAGTCATCGAGGGCCGCTGGCTCACGGCCAACGGTGTCGTGGCGCTGCTGCCGGCCAACAGTGTCAACGACGACGATATCGAGATCTACACCGACGACAGCCGCACGCAGGTGGCCTTCACCTGGTACGGCATGCGCCAGCAGACGGTGAAGCCGGTGATCGACGGCGTTGCCCGGCCCAACCAGTGTCTGGCCGATTTCATCGCTCCCAAGGATAGCGGTATCGCCGACTATATCGGTCTGTTCGCCGTCACCGGCGGGCTCGGCATCGAGAAGCACGAGCAGCGCTTCCTCGATGCGCACGATGATTACAATGCCATCATGCTGAAATCGCTGGCGGACCGGCTGGCCGAGGCGTTTGCCGAGTATCTGCACGAGCGCGTGCGCACGGATTTGTGGGGATATGTGCCGGACGAACGGTTGAGCAAGCAGGCGCTGATCAAGGAAGAATATCGCGGTATCCGCCCCGCACCCGGTTATCCGGCCTGTCCGGATCACACGGTGAAGGCCGACATGTTCCGCATGTTGCAGGCCGAGGAGATCGGCATGACGCTGACCGATTCCTTCGCCATGACCCCCGGTGCGGCAGTTTCCGGTTTCTACCTCGCGCATCCGGCATCGCGCTATTTCAGTGTCGACAAGATCGGCGCCGACCAGCTGGCCGACATGGCAGAGCGCCGCGGTCTGCCGCTGGAGTACCTGGAACGCTGGCTGGCGCCCAATCTCGGCTAGTCGCGCGTGGCGGCGGTGGTTTGCTCATATAATTCAACACGGACAATTTTGCAGGCGGCCTGATTCCAATATGCACATTCATATTCTTGGTATTTGCGGTACGTTCATGGGTGGCATCGCCGTGCTGGCCAAGGCTGCCGGCCACAAGGTCACCGGTTGCGATGCCAACGTCTATCCGCCCATGAGCACGCAGCTCGAGGCGCAGGGCATCGAGTTGATCGAGGGCTTCGACCCGGCGCAGACCGCGCTCAATCCCGATATCTACGTCATCGGCAATGTCGTCTCGCGCGGCAACCCGCTGATGGAGGAGATACTGAATCGCGGACTGCCCTATATCTCCGGCCCGCAATGGCTGGCGGAGGAAGTGTTGCAAGGCAAGTGGGTGCTCGCTGTCGCCGGCACGCACGGCAAGACCACCACGGCCTCGATGCTGGCCTGGATACTGGAATATGCCGGTTTGGCGCCCGGTTTCCTGATCGGTGGCGTGCCGCAGAATTTCGAGGTCTCGGCGCGGCTGCCCGGTGTGCCGCGGCAGGATGGCAACAGCGTTTCCCCCTTCTTCGTCATCGAGGCGGACGAGTACGACACCGCATTTTTCGACAAGCGTTCCAAGTTTGTGCATTACCGTCCGCGTACGGCCGTGCTGAACAATCTTGAATTCGATCATGCCGACATCTTCGCCGATCTTGCCGCCATTGAGACGCAGTTCCACCATCTGGTGCGTACCGTGCCGCAGCAGGGGCTGATCGTCGCCAATGGTCGCGAACAAAGCCTGCAGCGCGTGCTGGCACGCGGCTGCTGGACGCCGGTCGAGCTTTTCGGCGCCGATGCGGGCTGGCAGGCGCAGGACATTGGCGCCGATGGCAGCTTCGATGTCGTCCACCAGCAGCAGGTGCTGGGTCGGTTGAGCTGGGATCTGCTCGGCGAGCATAACCGCATGAATGCGTTGGCGGCACTAGCCGCTGCCCGGCACGCCGGCGTTGCAGCCGCAACCGGCATCGAGGCGCTGGCGCAATTCCGCAACGTCAGGCGTCGCATGGAGATACGCGGCGTGGTGAACGGCGTTACCGTGTATGACGATTTCGCCCATCATCCGACCGCCATCGCCACCACGGTCGCCGGCCTGCGCGCGCGGGTCGGCGAGGCGCGCATTCTCGCCGTGCTGGAACCGCGCTCGAACACGATGAAGCTGGGGGTCATGAAGGCGGCGCTCCCTGACAGTCTGGCCGAGGCGGATCGCGTGTTCTGCTACGCGGCCAATCTCGGCTGGGATGTGCAGGAAGCGCTGGCGCCGGTGAAGCAGAAATCCGCCGTGTTCGATGACCTGGAGCAGCTGGTCGCCGCCATCGCGCAGGCGGCCCGGCCGGGTGACCACATCCTGGTCATGAGCAACGGCGGTTTCGGCGGCATCCATCAGCGCTTGCTCGACCGGCTGAAACAGGACCAGGCAACTTGAATCTGGCTGCCCTGAAATCGCAGGACCCGCTAGCGCTGACCTTGATCGCGTCTGCCGTCCTGCACGCAGCCCTGATACTCGCCATCAAGTTCGAGGCACCGGACCTGGAACGTTTCAAGGACAATATCCCGGCGCTGGAGATCATCCTGGTCAACGCCAAGACGCAGTCGGCACCAGACAAGGCGGATGCGCTGGCGCAGGCCAATCTCGACCGCGGCGGCAATACGGACGAGGACAGGCGCGCCAAATCCGCGTTGCCGGCGCCCAGGGACAAGCCGGTCGACACCCGCGTCAAGCCGGCCGAAGAACTCAGGCAGACGCCGAAGCAGGCAGAACTGGATGCGGCCGCCGAGCGCCAGTTGCAGCGGGTGGCCGAACTGGAAAAGCAGGCGCAGGCATTGATGACGCAGGCGCAATCGCGGCAGATGACGCAAAATGAGCCGGTCAAGCAGACGGATGCACCACAGCCGGACAAACCCCGCAACCGCGAGGCAGTCTCGCAGACGCTGGATCGGGCGGCGCTGGCTTCAGCGATTGCAGATATGGCGCGGCTGGAAGCGCAGATCGCCAAGCAGCAGGACGAATATCAGAAGCGGCCGAAGCGCAAGTTCATCGGCGCCCGTACGCAGGAATACCGGTTCGCCACCTATGTCGAGGCCTGGCGGCAGAAGGTCGAGCGGGTCGGCAACCTCAATTATCCGGAGGCGGCCAAGGAGCAGAAGATCTACGGTCAGTTGCGCATGACCGTATCGATCAAGGCCGATGGGACGCTTGAAAAGATCGAGATCAACCAGAGTTCCGGCCACAAGATTCTCGACGATGCCGCCCGTCGTATCGTGGAATTGGCTGCACCTTATGCACCTTTCCCCGAAGATATCCGCAAGGATACCGACATTCTGAGCATCACCCGTACCTGGACCTTTACCCGGCAGGACAGCCTGTCCGCCGATTAGCCAACCGCAAACCCCGACCGAACCCATGACCGCCAACCACTTCCAGCATCACGTATTTTTCTGCCTGAACCGGCGCGAGGACGGCGCCGCCTGCTGTACCGACCACGGCGCCGAAGCCGCTTTCGACCACATGAAGGCACGGGTGAAGAAGCTCGGTTTGAACGGCAAGGGCAAGGTGCGCATCAACCGCGCCGGCTGTTTCGACCGCTGTGGCGAGGGACCGCTGCTGGTGGTTTACCCGCAGGCGGTCTGGTATACCTTCGTCGACCTCGATGACATCGACGAGATCATCGAGAGCCATCTCATGGCGGGCAAGGTGGTCGAGCGTCTGCTGGTCGATCCGCTTTAAGTCGTTTTAGGCCGCCTCAGCCCAGCTTGTGCTGGATCGCGGACTTCAGCCTGCGGGCGGTCGCGGCATCCAGTGCTGCGGCCACCGTTTCGCGCCGGCTCGCGCCCCAGATCGGATTTGGGAACGTGCGGTCCTGCCGGTAGCGCGGAATCACATGCCAGTGAAGGTGCGGCGTCATGTTGCCGAGGCTGGCGAGGTTGATCTTTTCCGGCTGCAGCGTTTCGCGCACGGCCTCTTCCACCGCAAACACCACCGACATCAGCTGCTCCCGCGCCCGGTTGTCGAGGTCGGTCATTTCGCGCACATGGCGGTTGAGGATGACCCGGCAGAACCCCGGATAATCGACATCCTCGACGCGCACGACGCGGCAGAAGGCATCCTGCCAGATCAGCTCGCCCCCCGGGCTGTCACACAATTCGCATTTGCTCATGTTATGTTTGCCTGCTGCTGTTCAAATGGGCCGGCTTGCAAAGTGACGGCCGTTTGTTTAGGGTAATGCTCGGCATGCATGCATCGCCCTGCAAACTATGCAGGTTGCCGATACATGATTATACCGATGGCGAAGCTTCCGAACTTTGTTAACTTGCAGTTGGCTGATGCAGCCGGACAGTGAATGTTCAAGGGGGATGGCAGATTGACCAGTCAGAATGCGGCACCGGATGCACCGGCGATCGTCGCGGAGATATTCGCCCATGCCGGCGTGCAGTTCAACGGTACGCAGCCGTGGGATATCCGGGTGCATGACCACGAGGCCTACCGCCGTATCCTTTACAAGGGTTCGCTCGGTTTCGGTGACGCCTATGTCGACGGCCTGTGGGATTCGGATCGGCTCGATGAAACCATAGAGCGCCTGCTCAGCGCCGAGGTCGAATCGAAAGTCATCGGCTGGGCGCGGGTGCGCATGCTGGGCGAAAATCTGCGCCACCGCCTGTTCAACCTGCAATCCTTCGCCCGTGCCTTCCAGGTCGGCGAGCGCCATTACGACATCGGCAACGACGTGTTCGAAGCCATGCTCGATTCCAGCATGAGCTACTCCTGCGCTTTTTGGGCGAAAGCCGACAATCTGGAGCAGGCGCAGCACGACAAGCTCGACATGATCTGCCGCAAACTGGAACTGAAACCGGGCGAACGCGTTCTGGAGATCGGTTGCGGCTGGGGCGGGTTGGCGCGGCACGCGGCGGCCAATTACGGTGTCGAGGTGCTGGGGGTCACGGTGTCAAAAGAGCAGAAGAAGCTGGCGGAGGCGCGCTGTGCCGGCTTGCCGGTGGATATCCAGCTGATGGATTACCGGTTGCTGCAAGGCAGTTTCGACAAGATCGTCTCGGTCGGCATGTTCGAGCATGTCGGGCCCAAGAACTACCCGGTGTATTTCCAGAAGGCTTTCGAACTGCTGAAAGACGACGGCCTGTTCCTGCTGCACACCATCGGCCATCACCGGACTTCGGTCTGTACCGACCCGTGGATCGACCGCTACATCTTCCCCAACGGCAAGGTGCCTTCCGCCGCGCAGATCGCACATAATCTGGAGCGCCGCTTCATCATCGAGGACTGGCACAACTTCGGCCAGGATTACGACCGCACGTTGATGGCGTGGTGGGACAACTTCAACCGCGCTTGGCCTCAACTGCAGGACAAGTACGAGCAGCGTTTCTATCGCATGTGGAAATATTATCTGATGTGCTGCGCCGGCTACTTCCGCTCGCGTCAGGGTCAGCTCTGGCAACTCGTGCTCAGCAAGCGCACGCGCCGCGCGGTCTATCGTTCGATGCGTTGAGTCTTAATTTTCCCCAGTTAAAACTGCACAGACAGATAAAATCTGGAGACTCCACGTCGGTGTCATCTGACAAAATAGACACCACAAGAATGCAGTTTCAAATTCGTAGCGCTCGCAAATACCGTTGGTCTCTGGGCGGCGTATCGTGGACTTGATTGCTCAATGACTTTCAAGGCCGGATACAACTGGTAGCCGCGCAATTCCGGTTTACCGGAATACTCTTTTCACGCATCGATCGCGCCGATCAGGCGCAGGGCATCGAGGAACATCTGGATCGCGATGATCACCAGCACCATGCCCATCAGGCGTTCCATCGCCAGGATGCCTTCGTCCCGCAAAATGCGCTGCAAGCGCGGGGCGGAGCCGAGAATCACGGCGCTGATCAGCCAGGCCACCGTCAGCGCGGCAAACAGCGT
>JAVEWT010000051.1:0-12106 GCA_034004425.1 Methylophilaceae bacterium | reverse complement strand
GATAAGAACGAGAAGAAGCCGGTTAGCGAGAAAAAGGCCAAGGCGGACGCAAAGTCTGCCACAAAGACCGCCGGGGCTGCGATTGCCGCATCCGCCGGCTCAACTGCCAGCAAGGCCGTGAAACCGAAAGCGGCCGGAGCTGCGTCGTCCCCGGCCAAAGCGGCAACCGTCAAACCGGCAATGGCCGGCAAACGGGTCAAGTCAAGCTGAACCGAACCTCAGCGGTGGCCTTCCTTGGCCATGTTGATCGAATATTTGGGGATCTCGACCACGAGGTCGCGGTCGCCGACGATGGCCTGGCAGGACAGGCGTGAGTTTGGCTCCAGTCCCCAGGCCTTGTCCAGCAGGTCTTCTTCGCGTTCCTCCGCCGGGTTCAACGATTGGTAACCCTCGCGCACGATGACGTGGCAAGTCGTGCAGGCGCAGACCTTGTCGCAGGCGTGATCGATATCGACGTCGTGATTGAGCAGGTTGTCGCAGATGGAGACGCCTTTTTCCGCTTCGAAGGCAGTGCCTTCCGGGCAAAGCTCCACATGTGGCAAGACGATGATTTGCGGCATGGCGATATCCCTACAGTTCCAGTGAATTCAGTTTTTGGCCGGCCAGCGCCTTGCGCACGGAGGTGTCCATGCGCCGGGCGGCGAATTCCTCGGTCGCCTTATTGAGCGCCTGAACCGCATCGTGCAGCGCACGGCTGTCCTCGCCGCCGATCAGCGCAGCCAAGGCTGCCATGCGGTCTTCGATGTCGCGGCGTTCGTTCTCAGACAGCAGTTCGCCATCTTGGTGCAGGGCGGCGTCGATCGCTTCCAGCAGGCGCTGCGCGTCGACCCGCGCTTCCTGTAGCGCACGGGCCTGCTTGTCGGCTTCCGCGGCGTTGAAGGAGGCCTGCAGCATGTCGGCGATCTCGTCCTCACTCAATCCATAGGACGGTTTGACCGTGATGTGCGATTCGACGCCGCTGGTCTGTTCCCGCGCCGTGACCGAGAGCAGGCCGTCGGCATCGACCTGGAAGGTGACCCGGATGCGTGCGGCGCCGGCCGCCATCGGCGGAATGCCGCGCAGTTCGAAGCGTGCCAGCGAGCGACAGTCCGACACCAGTTCGCGTTCGCCTTGCACTACATGGATACTCATGGCGGTCTGGCCGTCCTTGAATGTGGTGAAATCCTGCGCGCGTGCGATCGGCAGGGTCGAGTTGCGCGGGATGATCTTCTCGGTCAGCCCGCCCATGGTTTCGAGCCCGAGGGACAGCGGAATGACGTCCAGCAGCAGGAGATCGTTTTCGCTGCGGTTGCCGGCCAGCACGTTGGCCTGTATCGCCGCGCCGAGTGCGACCACCTTGTCCGGATCGAGATTGGTCAGCGGATCCTGGCCGAAGAACTCGGCGACGGCGTGGCGTACCAGTGGCATGCGTGTGGCGCCGCCGACCATGACGATGCCTTTGACGTCTTCCACGCCAAGGCCTGCGTCGCGCAGAGCCTTGCGGGTCGGGTTCAACGTCTTGGCGATCAGGTGTTGCGTCAGCTCCTTCAGCTTGGCGCTGGTCAGCGTCAGGTCGACCAGATCGCCGCTTTTCAGCAGGCTGGTGATGCGCGTTTCGGTGTGTTCGGTCAGCCATTCCTTGGCTTCGCGCGATTTGGTCAGCAGCAGGCGCGTATCTTCCGGGCTGACCGGCGGCAGTTTGGCCTGTTCCAGTATCCAGCAGAAGATGCGGCGGTCGAAATCGTCGCCGCCCAGCGCGGAGTCGCCATTGGTGGCCATCACCTCGAACACGCCCTTGGAGAGGCGCAGGATGGAGACGTCAAAGGTGCCTCCTCCGAGGTCATAGATGACATAGACGCCTTCGGCCGCATTGTCGAGTCCGTAAGCCACGGCAGCTGCAGTTGGCTCGTTCAGCAGGCGCAGCACGGTCAGTCCGGCCAGGCGGGCGGCATCCTTGGTGGCCTGGCGTTGGGCGTCATCGAAGTAGGCCGGCACGGTGATGACGGCGCCGGTCAGTTCGCCACCCAGCGCCTTTTCCGCGCGCTGCTTCAACACCTTGAGTATCTCCGCCGAGATCTCCACCGGGCTCTTCTTGCCGGCACGAGTCTGGATCTGCAGCATCCCCGGCGTGTCGATGAACTTGTACGGCAGTTGCGCCGTGTCGCCGACGTCCTTCAGCCCGCGGCCCATGAAGCGTTTCACCGAGACGATGGTGTTGTGCGGGTCGCGGTTCTGTTGCGCTTGGGCGGCGTAGCCGACATCAATGCCCTCGTCTGGCCGGTAGTGCACGACCGACGGCAGCAGGGCATGGCCTTCCTCGTCATGCAGGACGGTGCTCATGCCGCTGCGCACGGTGGCGACCAGCGAGTTGGTGGTGCCGAGGTCGATGCCCACTGCCAGCTTGTGCTGGTGCGGGGCTGCGCTCATGCCGGGTTCGGCGATTTGTAATAGGGCCATAGGCTAGATTCTACATCCTGTCGCTGGTTTCTCAGGCATCTTCCAGTCTGGCGATGGCCTGCTCGACGTCGGCCTGCGCCTTGTCGATGAAACTGAGTTTTCTGACCGTGCCGGCCGCCTGTTGCAGCGCCCGTTCATGGTCCAATTGTTGTTGCAACGTCTGCTCAAGCTGTCGTGCGGTTTTGCGCATTTCGAGCAGCAACTTGTCCAGCGCGGCAATGTCGCTGTTGTCGACGGCTTCCTCCAGTGCTTCGCGCCACTCCATCTGCAGCATGAGGAAATCGGTGGGCATGGCCGTATTGCTCTCCTCCTGCGTGTCGATGCCCTGCAGTTGCAGCAGATAGCGGGCGCGCGCAGTCGGCTGCTTCAGCGTCTGATAGGCTTCGTTCGTCAGGGTCGCCAGTTGCATGGATTTGAGACGCTCGGCAGCGGATGCGGCAGCGAAGCGGTCCGGATGCACTTCGCTCTGTACCTTGCGGTAGCGCTGATTGAGCTGATCGAGGTCAAGGTCGAACTGCACAGGCAGGTCGAACAGCTGGAAATGGTTGTGGGTCGTGTGATGGCTCATGGTGGATACGGCGTCAATAAGCCGCCGGCGACAGCGACCGGACAGGCATCACTCGCGCATGTCTGCGTGGAGCAAATTGCCTGTGCCGGCCGGTTATACGGTGAAGCTCTCGCCGCAGCCGCACTCGTCCTTGACGTTCGGATTGTTGAACTTGAAGCCTTCGTTCAGGCCTTCCTTGGTGAAATCCAGCTCTGTGCCGTCGAGGTAGACCAGGCTCTTGGGGTCGATGATGACCTTGACGCCGCGGCTTTCGAATACGATGTCCTCGGTGCCCAGTTCGTCGACGAACTCGAGCGTGTAGGCCATGCCGGAACAGCCGGAGGTCTTGACGCCCAGTCGCAGGCCGAGGCCCTTGCCGCGATTGGCCAGGAACTTCTCCACCCGGTTGGCAGCGGTTTCGGTCAGGGTGATCGCCATGACTTAAGCTACCTCGTCACTGGTCTGTTCTTCGCTCGGCTGCTTGGATTTCAGGTCGGCCACGGCCGCCTTGATGGCATCTTCCGCCAGTACCGAGCAGTGGATCTTGACCGGTGGCAGGGCCAGTTCCTCGGCGATGGCCGAGTTCTTGATCTGGGCTGCTTCGTCCAGCGTCTTGCCCTTCAGCCATTCGGTGACCAGCGAGCTTGATGCGATAGCCGAGCCGCAACCGTAGGTCTTGAACTTGGCGTCCTCGATGACGCCGTTGTCGTTGACCTTGATCTGCAGTTTCATGACGTCGCCGCAGGCTGGCGCGCCCACCATGCCGGTGCCGACGTGCGGGTCGTTCTTGTCGAGCGAACCGACGTTGCGCGGGTTCTCGTAGTGATCCAATACCTTGTCTGAATATGCCATGGTGTTTCTCTCCTAATATGAATTAAAGCGCTTCGCAAACTTGGCGTTGGCAAGCCTTGCCGCCTTGATTTTGCATTGCCTTTTAATTCATTCAATTACCTAAAATACTAACTTTTTCTCAAGAAATTTTCTTGAGAAAGCGTCAATTTGCATGGCTGGCTAGGCGCTGGTTTGCGATGTTTAGTTTGATCTAAACGAGCAGGCCAGCAACAACGCTAGACATGCAAAGAACGCTTTCTAGTGAGCTGCCCACTCTACCTTGGACAGATCAACACCTTCCTGATACATCTCCCACAGCGGCGACAGCTCGCGCAGTTTGCCGATCTTGGCTTTCATCAGCGTCACCGTGTAATCGACGTCTTCCTCGGAAGTGAAGCGCCCGATGGAGAAGCGGATCGAGCTGTGTGCCAGTTCGTCCGAGCGGCCGAGCGCGCGCAGCACATAGCTGGGTTCGAGGCTGGCCGAGGTACAGGCTGAGCCGCTGGATACCGCGATGTCCTTGACTGCCATGATCAGCGATTCGCCCTCGACGTAATTGAAGCTGATATTGAGGTTGTGCGGCACGCGCTGCTTGAGGTCGCCGTTGACATAGACTTCTTCAATCTCCTGCAGACCGCTCAGCAGCCTGTCGCGCAGGCGACGGATACGGGCGTTTTCCAGCTCCATTTCCTCGCGCGCGATGCGGAATGCCTCGCCCATGCCGACGATCTGGTGCGTCGCCAGCGTGCCGGAGCGCAGGCCGCGTTCGTGGCCGCCGCCGTGCATCTGCGCTTCCAGACGTACGCGCGGTTTTCTCCGCACGTACAGCGCGCCTATGCCCTTGGGGCCGTAGGTCTTGTGCGCGGAAAAGCTCATGAGGTCGACCGGCAGTTTTTCCAGGTCGATCGCAACTTTGCCGGTGGCCTGTGCCGAATCGACATGGAAGATGACGCCGTGCTCGCGGCAGATGTTGCCGATGGTCTCGATGTCCTGAATCACGCCGATCTCGTTGTTGACCAGCATGACCGATGCCAGCACGGTGTCCGGCCGGATCGCGGCGCGGAATTTCTCGATGTCGACCAGGCCGTTCGGTTCCGGTTGCAGGAAGGTGGCCTCGAAACCGAGGCGTTCCAGCTCGCGTACAGGATCGATGACGGCCTTGTGTTCGGTCATGACCGTGATGATGTGTTTGCCCTTGCCGCTGTAGAAGTGGGCAGCGCCCTTGATCGCCAGATTGTTGGATTCGGTGGCGCCGGAGGTCCAGATGATCTCGCGCGGGTCGGCGTTGACCAGCTTCGCCACTTCCTCGCGCGCGTTCTCGACAGCCTTTTCCGCCACCCAGCCGAAGGCGTGGCTGCGCGAAGCCGGGTTGCCGAAGTGTTCGGTCAGGTAGGGGATCATCTTTTCCGCAACGCGCGGGTCAACCGGCGTGGTGGCGGAATAGTCCAGATAGATTGGTGTTTTAACAGTCATCGTTGATCCTGAAGTTTAATGTCTATCAATCGTCTAAACGGCAATCGCAGTCAGTTGCCGCAGCCTTGCCAGTTCCTGTTCCAGCGTTGCCAGAAAGGCATCCACCTGTTCCGCACGATTCTGCGGGCCGAGGCTGACGCGCACTGCGCCCTTGGCCAGGTCCGCTTCTACGCCCATGGCCAGCAGCACGCTGCTCGGTTCCGAGCTGTCGCTGGAACAGGCGGAGCCGCTGGCGACGGCAAATCCCTTGCGGTCGAGCGCCATGACCAGCGTTTCGCCCTCGACCTCGTTGAAGGCGAAGAAGCTGGTGTTGGCCAGCCGCTCGGCGCCGGCGCCGAAAATCACGGCGCCCAGTGTGCGCAAACCGTGCTCCAGACGCTGCCGCAATGGGCGGACATCGTTGTCGTGCTGCGCCACCCGGGCATCCAGCAGTGTGCAGGCGGCGCCGAAACCGACGATGGCTGCAACGTTCTCGGTTCCGCTGCGCAAACCCTTTTCCTGGCCGCCACCGTGGATGATCGGCTGGATGTCGATGCGCTTGTCCAGAATCAGGGCGCCCGCACCCTGCGGGCCGTTGATCTTGTGCGAGGACAGGGTCATCGCGTGTACATTCAGCTCGGCAAAATCGACCTCGATCTTGCCCAGCGCCTGCACGGCGTCGGTATGCAGCGTGGTGCGGTGGCGTCTGGCGATTTCCGCCAGTTCTGCAACCGGTTGCAGGGCGCCGGTTTCATTGTTGGCCAACATGACGGAGACAATCGCGGTCTCGCTTTGCAGCATGGCTTCCAGTGCCGCGGTTTCGACCACGCCGGCCTCGTTCACCGGCAGTGCGGCGAGCTTCCAGCCGCGGTGCTTCATCGCCAGCGCCGGCCGGCTGACGCACGGGTGCTCGATGGCACTGGTGACGATCTGGCTGACGCCGAAGCTGGCGGCGATGCCGCTGATCGCCAGGTTGTTGGCTTCGGTGCCACCCGAGGTGAATATCACCTGTGACGGATGAGCATTGACGGCTGCCGCGACCTGTTCGCGCGCCTGCTCGATGGCGCTTCTGGCCTGCCGGCCGAAGCGGTGGCGGCTGGTCGGGTTGCCGTGCTGCTGGGTCATGAAAGGCAGCATGGCTTCGAGCACCCGCGCGTCCAGTGCGGTAGTGGCGTTGTGGTCGAAGTAGATGTCGGTGCTATTCATGTCAGCGAGTCATATCGGTAGCTCAGGCCGAGATCGCCTCAACGACGGGTTGCATCGGGCATGGGCGATGGCTCATGACGATTTTTTTGCCGTCGGTCTGGGCGGCGACCAAATCTGCCAGCGTGACGCTGGACAGGTATTCGAGAATCTTGTGGTTCAGAGCCGTCCACAGATCGTGAGTCATGCAGGGGCCGTCTTCGTGGCAGTTCTGTTTGCCGCCGCACTGGGTGGCGTCGATTTCCTCGTCGACTGCGCTGATGATCTGCGATACCGAGATCGCGTCCTGCTCCTTGGCGAGCAGGTAGCCGCCGCCGGGGCCGCGCACACTTTTTACCAGACCGCTGCGGCGCAGACGGCTGAACAGCTGCTCGAGATAGGACAGCGAAATGCTTTGGCGCTCACTGATACCAGCCAGGGTCACTGGCTTGTCGTGTTCATTCAGCGCGAGGTCGAGCATCGCGCTGACGGCAAAACGGCCTTTGGTGGTTAATCGCATGACATAGTTTCCTGAAGTTTAGGTCATTCGCATCTTTGCCGGATTTTACAGGGCCCAGTAAAGACGCTATTTCTGCCTCGATTTCAAGGCGCAATTCTAGAATACCTTATTACTTTAGTCAACTATTTTGTTCAGATGGTTCACGTCGAATGCCTTGCCGACTTCGGCATCTGTTTCGACGTCGGCGCCGAGTTTGGCAAGCTGTTGCATGACTTCCTGCAGTTTCTCGTCCTGTTTGGCGGCATGGTCGAGCAGAGCATGGATGGCCTTGGCCATCGGGTCGTTCATGTTGTCGCTGACGCCATAGGCGGAGAAGCCCATCTTTTTCGCCATGTCGTCGCGCTGCTGGGATTTTGCCTCGTCAAGGATGCGCGCCGGGATGCCGACCGCGGTAGCGTCTGCCGGCACATCCTTGACGACGACGGCGTTGGAACCGATCTTGGCGTTGGCACCGATCGTGATCGGCCCCAGCACCTTGGCGCCGGCACCGATGACGACGCCTGCTTCCAGCGTCGGGTGGCGCTTGCCCTTGTTCCATGATGTGCCGCCCAAAGTCACGCCGTGATACAGCGTGCAATCGTCGCCGATGACGGCGGTCTCGCCGATGACCACTCCCATGCCGTGGTCGATGAAGACGCGACGTCCGATGGTTGCGCCCGGGTGGATTTCGATGCCGGTCAGCCAGCGGGCGATGTGCGAGCTGAAGCGGGCGGCCCAGTAGAAACGATGATGCCAAAGCCAGTGCGAGAAGCGGTGCATGATAAGTGCATGCACCCCGGGGTAGGTCGTCAGTATTTCCCAGCGCGTTCTGGCCGCCGGGTCACGTTCGAAAACGACGCTGATGTCTTCTTTCAGATTTTGCAACATACGATATTCTGACATAAAAACCTGAGTATTTTAATCAGGGATTCTGATCCTCAGCCGCCGGTTTGCGTCCGGTCTTGCTGCCGATGACGCGTGGCGATTGTGTCAGTTTCAGTACGCCGCGCAGGATGTTGACTTCCTCTTTCTCCAGATTGGCGCGGGCATAGATGCGGCGGACGCGCTGCATCAGTTTCTTCGGTTGTGCAGGGTTGTAGTAGCCGATCTGGATCAGGACTTCCTCCAGGTGACGATAGAATTTCTCCAGTTCGTCGCTGGTGGCGAGTTCGCCGGTTCTGGCTTTTTCCTGCGCGTCCTGGTCGAGGCTGGCCATGCGTAATTCGTAACACATGACCTGCACGGCGGCGGCCAGGTTGAGCGAGGAGAATTCGGGGTTGGCGGGAATCATCGCCAGCAGTTGGCAGAGATCGAGTTCGGCATTGGACAGACCGCTCATCTCGGTGCCGAAGACCAGCGCGACTTCCTGCCGGGAGGCGACGGCAACGGCGCGTTCCGCCGCCCGGCGCGCCGGCAGCAACTCGTGCGAGAGCTGGCGCTTGCGCGCACTGAGGCCGATGACCAGCGCGCAGCCTTCCAGCGCCTGTTCCAGCGTGTCACAGACCGTGGCGTTCTCCAGCAAGTCGGCGGCTCCGGTCGCCATCACGGTGGCGTGGGCATCGGGAAAGGAGGCGGGGGAAACGAGGTAGAGCCGCGACAGACCCATGGTCTTCATG
Organism: Methylophilaceae bacterium; assembly: GCA_034004425.1. Lineage (GTDB taxonomy): Bacteria > Pseudomonadota > Gammaproteobacteria > Burkholderiales > Methylophilaceae > UBA6140. The sequence continues at coordinate 3,543 of JAVEWT010000051.1, read as the reverse complement.
GCGCGCGCAGCGGCGCCGATGTTGCCCGGGTGGCTGGTCTGACAGAGGACGATGCGGAAACGGTCCGGCAAGTTGAGTTTGGAAGTCATGGCGTTACAAATTAACCTTGATTATCCATCAGCCTTTCAGGCCTGGATTAGTGTTGGCGATCAGTTGGCGGTCATTTCCGCCGGTTGCTCGGCGCCCATGGTTCGAACTATGGGCTTCTCTCAATCGACAAAAATCTCCCGCAACCTGCTTCGCCATCATCTCGCGCCCTAATGAATAATCTGGGTTAAAATGTCATTTTACCAGCTCTTTAATATTGCCTCGCGCTCATATGCGGCGGGGCGCTCGCAGAAAGTGACCTATGCATCCGATGTTGACCATTGCGGTGAAAGCCGCGCGCCGTGCAGGCAGTATCATCACTCACGCTTCCCAGGATGTGGGCGCGCTGAAGATCCGCAGCAAGACTTACAACGACTTCGTCAGCGAGGTCGATCATGCCGCCGAGCGCGCCATCATCGACACCCTGAAGGACGCCTACCCGACCCACGGTTTTCTGGGAGAGGAGAGCGGCAACAGCAACGAGGATGCCGAGAACATCTGGATCATCGATCCCCTCGACGGCACCACCAACTTTCTGCACAACTTCCCGCAATACTGCGTTTCCATCGCGTTGATGCAAAAGGGCCAATTGACCCAGGCCGTGGTCTACGACCCGAATCGCAACGATCTGTTCACCGCCACCAAGGGCCGCGGCGCATTCCTCAATGACCGCCGCATCCGCGTCACCAGCCGTTTGAAACTACAGGAATCGATCATCGGTACCGGCTTTCCGTTCCGCGATTTCACCCACCTCGATGCTTATCTGGCCATGTTCAAGGACATGGTGAAGAAGACTTCCGGCCTCCGCCGCCCCGGTTCGGCCGCCCTCGACCTGGCCTACGTCGCTGCCGGCTGGTATGACGGTTTCTGGGAGATCGGCCTGTCGAAGTGGGACATCGCTGCCGGCGCCTTGCTGGTGCAGGAGGCGGGCGGCATCGTCGGAGACTTCGAAGGCAACGAGAGCTGGATCGACAGCGGCAACATCGTCGCTGCCAATCCCAAGGTGTTCGCACAGATACTGCAGACCATCGCGCCGCACCTGACGCCGGAACTGAAATCGCCCGTCAGGAGCTAGACTCCTTGAGCGACGCCGGCCTGCAGCAGCATACGCCGATGATGCGCCAGTATCTGGGCATCAAGGCCCAATATCCGGACATGCTGCTCTTTTACCGCATGGGCGACTTCTACGAGTTGTTCCATGACGACGCGGAGAGGGCGGCGCGACTGCTCGGCATCACGCTGACCAAACGCGGCAGCTCCAACGGCGAGCCGATCAGAATGGCCGGTGTGCCGTATCACGCGGCCGAGCAATACTTGGCCAAGCTGGCAAAGTTGGGCGAGGCGGTCGCCATCTGCGAACAGGTCGGCGATCCGGCCAAATCCAAGGGGCCGGTCGAGCGACAGGTGACCCGTATCCTGACGCCGGGAACGCTGACCGACAGCGCCCTGCTGGACGAGTCGCGCGACAGTCTGCTGCTGGCGATAGCGCCTGGTGATGGCTTGCTGGGACTTGCGCGCATCAACCTGGCCTCCGGCCACTTTGTCCTCAACGAGATCGCGCCTGGTTTGCTGGCGCAGGAGTTGCAGCGAATCGCGCCGGCGGAATTGCTGGTGCCGGACGACTTCTCCCATGCCGCGCTCGATCACATCCGCTGCAGTTGCAAACGGCTCGCACCCTGGCAGTTCGACATCGACAGCGCCAGACAGACCCTGAGTCGCCAGTTCGAGACCCGTGACCTTGCCGGTTTCGGTGCCGCCGATCTGACGGCGGCGATTTCGGCGGCGGGAGCCTTGCTCGATTACCTCAAGCACACCCAGCGCACGGCGCTGCCGCATCTTATCGGGCTGCAGGTCGAACAGAGCCGCGACTATATTCAGATCGATGCTGCTACCCGCCGCAACCTGGAAATCGATCAGACCTTGCAGGGCGAGGCTCAGCCCACACTTTACTCGTTGCTCAACACGACGCGAACCGCCATGGGCGCGCGCCTGTTGCGCTATTGGTTGCATCATCCGCTGCGCGATGCCAACGTCATCCAGGCGCGGCAGGCCGCGGTATCCGCGCTGATGGCAGCAGATTACTCCGCGTTGCGTGCACTACTGGCCGAGGTGGGCGACATTGAGCGCATCAGCGCCCGTGTCGCGTTGAAGACGGCGCGGCCGCGCGACCTGTCCGGCCTGCGCGACAGCCTGCTGCAGTTGGATGCACTGCGCGCCGGATTGCGTGCGGATAGTCCGCTGCTACGGGAGTTGGCCGATGGCCTGCAACCGCCTGCAGCCGCAGCTGCCTTGCTGAAGGCCGCGATCCGTCAGGAACCTTCGACCGTATTGCGTGAAGGCGGCGTCATCGCTGACGGTTTCGATGTCGAGCTGGACGAACTGCGCGGCCTGCAGACCAATCATGGCGACTTCCTGCTGCAGTTCGAGGCGCAGGAAAAGGCGCGTAGCGGCATCGCCAATCTCAAGGTGGAATACAACAGCGTTCACGGTTTTTATATCGAAATCAGCCGCTTGCAATCGGAGAATGTGCCGGCCGAATATCGCCGCCGGCAGACCTTGAAAAACGTCGAGCGCTTCATCACGCCTGAACTGAAGGCGTTCGAGGACAAGGTGCTGTCTGCCAACGAGCGTGCGCTGGCACGCGAGAAGGCGCTGTATGAAGATGTGTTGCAAGACCTGCTGCCTTATATTCCGCAGCTCCAGCGCAACGCGGCGGCGGTGGCCCGGCTCGACGTGCTGTGCACCTTCGCAGAGCGTGCCGAATCATTGGGTTACGTCCAGCCCGAATTCGGCAACGAGCCTGGTGTGGAGATCAGGGACGGCCGGCATCCGGTGGTCGAGCAACTCGCCCAGCCTTTCATCGCCAACGATGTCGAGTTGAACCCCTACCGGCAGTTGTTGCTGATCACCGGCCCCAATATGGGCGGCAAATCGACCTTCATGCGGCAGACCGCATTGATCGTGCTGCTGGCGCACTGCGGCTGTTACGTGCCGGCGGCTTCCGCCCGCATCGGCAGTATAGACCGCATCTTTACGCGCATCGGCGCATCGGACGATCTGGCCGGTGGCCGCTCCACCTTCATGGTGGAAATGACCGAAACCGCCAATATCCTGCATAACGCGACCGAGCACAGCCTTGTATTGCTGGACGAGATCGGCCGCGGCACTTCGACCTTCGACGGCCTCTCACTGGCTTGGGCGGTGGCACGTCAGCTGCTGGAGAAGAACCGGAGCTATACCCTGTTCGCCACGCACTATTTCGAATTGACGCGCATCGCCGAGGAATTCAAGCAGGCAGCCAACGTGCATCTGGATGCGGTCGAGCACGGCAAGGGCATCGTCTTTCTGCACCGTGTGGAGGAGGGACCGGCCAGTCAGAGTTACGGTCTGCAGGTGGCGCAACTGGCCGGTATCCCCAGGTCGGTGGTGGCGATGGCCAAGCGCAAGCTGACGCAA
>JAVEWT010000050.1:0-12152 GCA_034004425.1 Methylophilaceae bacterium | reverse complement strand
CGCAAACGCACGGAACTTGTTCGAGGTCCAGGGCATGACGATCCTTTGCAGAGTTGGTTTCAGGCAGTGTCAGCACCTTCCGTGCGACATTTGCCCGCTTGCGATAGAACACTTGAAAATCGATACTGGGGCATGCCGCTCGTAATCGGCGCGCCCGCTTATTCGCTGAAGGCGCCGATGCCTTGATTGATCTGGCTCAGGATCAGGTGCAGCCGCTCACGCCCTTCCTCGTCCAGGCCCGCCATGCAACGGCGCAACCGGCTGTAGTAGTCCGGCATCACCTGATCGAGCTTGGCCTGACCGGACGGCGTCAGCCTGACCGAGACGCTGCGCCGGTCGCGCGTATCCATCAAGCGCTCGACCAACCCGTCGCGCTCGAGACCGTCGATCAGCCCGGTCATGGTAGCGCGCGTCACGCCCGCCTTTTCCGCCAGCGCCGATGGAGTCGAGGTCAGACTGTCCTCGCGCATCAGCAGGATCAGCACCCACCAGCGGCCTTGCAGCAACCCATGCCGGCTCAGACACAAGTCCAGCGCATTCGAAAGGTCGGTCGCCAGACGCAGCAGATGCAGAAAGGCGGCAACGCCGCTGACATCCGCTTGCGGATAGCGCTGGGCGAATTTCTGCAGTGTTTCCTTGTTGGGTAGATTGCGTAATTGCAACATGATACGTCCGATTATAGTTAGTCGACTAACTATGTCAAGTCTCACGAATTGCTGGCCATGACAAAAAACAGGTGTATATTTTCAACAAGCATCGCCATAAAAACACAAGACGGAGGAGCGCATGAAAACCGTTAGACAACTACTTGACTCCAAAGGCTACGAGACACTTTCGGTCAAGCCGGACGCCAATGTTTTTGATGCCTTGCTGATCATGGCAGAAAAACATATCGGCGCGCTCGTCGTCCTCGAAGACGACGGACATCTTGCCGGCATCTTTTCCGAACGTGATTACGCGCGTGAAGTCGCCCTCAAGGGCAAAACCTCGAAAACCACCAAGGTCGCCGAAGTCATGTCGACCAAGGTGATCACCGTCACGCCGGAACAGTTGACGGACGAGTGCATGGAACTGATGTCAGGCAAGCGCATACGTCATTTGCCGGTGGTGGAGAACGGACGGGTCATCGGCATTCTTTCCATCGGCGACCTGGTGAAGGAAACCATCGCCTACCAGCAGTTCCTGATCCAGCAACTGGAGCATTACATCCAGAATTAGGCGGGCCGCAGCAACGGTCAGGCCACTGCGCCATCCCGCAAATGGATGGCGCAGCATCCCGTTACATCAACCCCCTGACGGCAAAGACAGCCTATAGCACTGCAAGCTAGAGGCAGCGCGCAACCATGGCGTTATGGAAATCGCCAGCTGGCAACGGCAGGCGCACGAAAATGCCGCTACCGGCCGCCTCACTGACTGGCAAGCCGTTTTTGTCGAACAAGGATTCCACCACCAGCTCGCGATTGCCAGCCGGCTGGATGACCTGCAAGCGGTCACCCAGCGCGAAACGGTTCTTGACGGCAATATCGGCCAGGCCCCGCGCCGCATCATAGCCGATGATATCGCCGACATAGAGGCTGCGGTTGGACTTGGAATGCCCCTGCATATAGTTCTGGTGTTCGATGGTATGGTGGCGCTGGTAAAAACCGTCGGTGTAGCCACGGTTGGCCAGATTCTCCAGTTCGCCGAGCAGACCGAAGTCGAACGGGCGACCCGCAAGCGCATCGTCCACCGCCTTGCGATAGGTCTGGCAGGTACGCGCCACATAGTAGCGCGACTTGGTGCGACCTTCGATCTTGAGCGAATCGACACCGATCTTCATCAAGCGCTCGACGTGCTCGATGGCGCGCAGGTCCTTGCTGTTCATGATGTAGGTGCCGTGCTCGTCCTCCATGATCGGCAACAACTCGCCCGGACGGCCTTTTTCCTCGATCAGGTAGACCTTGTCAGCTTCCGGGTGCCGCGCCATGCCGCCGCATTCCGACAGGCTGGACTTTTCCATCTCGGCCTTGAAATCGAATTCGTTGAGGCGAATGACGCCGGCTGGGTCTTCCGCCGCATCATGCACCTTGTAATCCCAGCGGCAGGAATTGGTACAGGTTCCCTGATTCGGATCGCGATGATTGAAATAACCGGAGAGCAGGCAACGACCGGAATAAGCGATGCACAAGGCGCCGTGGACGAAGACTTCCAGCTCCATGTCCGGACACTGCTGGCGGATCTCCTCGATCTCGTCCAGCGACAACTCGCGCGAGAGGATGACGCGGGTCAGGCCGAGATGCTGCCAGAACTTCACGGTGGCGTAATTGACGGTATTGGCCTGCACTGACAGGTGCACCGGCATCTGCGGCCACTTTTCCCGCACCATCATGATCAGCCCTGGGTCGGACATGATGAGCGCATCCGGCTGCATGGCGATGACCGGCTCCATGTCGGCCATGTAGGTTTTGACCTTGCTGTTGTGCGGCGCGATGTTGCTGGCGACGAAGAACTTCTTGCCTCGCTGATGCGCCTCGTTGATGCCCTCCGCCAGTTCGGCCATGCCGAAACCGTTGTTGCGCACGCGCAGGCTGTAACGCGGCTGGCCGGCATAGACCGCATCGGCTCCGTAATCGAAGGCGGTGCGCATGCGGTCGAGGTCTCCGGCCGGCGCCAGTAATTCGGGTACTTTCATCGCCATTTATTCACCGATGATCTTGACCAGCACGCGCTTCTTGCGGCGGCCGTCGAACTCGCCGTAGAAGATCTGTTCCCACGGACCGAAATCCAGGCGGCCATTGGTAATGGCGACGACCACCTCTCGCCCCATGACCTGGCGTTTCATGTGCGCATCGGCGTTGTCCTCGCCTGTACGGTTGTGGTGATAACCGCTGACCGGTTCATGCGGCGCCAGTTTCTCCAGCCAGACACCGTAATCGTGATGCAGACCGGACTCGTCGTCGTTGATGAACACGCTGGCCGTGATATGCATGGCGTTGACCAGCACCAGACCCTCCCGAACACCCGACTCATGCAGGCACTGCTCGACCTCGCCGGTGATGTTGATGAAGGCCATGCGGGCCGGCGCGTTGAACCAGAGTTCCTTGCGATAGCTTTTCATGCTGCAGATTTCTCCAAAAATGATTTCGAATCTTCTTTTAATAGAATCACTTGGATTATACCGCGCCTCGCACCGACAGTTGTCCTTGCGCGAAACCACTGCGTATAATCGTCCGGAAAAGGGGAGGCGGATGGCAGCAGCGAGTTTTCACATCGAACTGGATCAGCAAGGCCGGCCTCATGTGCGGCTGCTGGGCCAATGGTCGCTGCGCTCGCTGGAAAACGACTTCGCCGCGTTGAAAGCCTCGCTCGCCCCGTACTTCGCCGACCCGTTCGCCAGCTGGGACCTGCAACAGGTCGAGCAGCTCGACACCGCTGCCGCAGCTGTGCTTTGGGCGGGCTGGGGCGCAAAACTCGACCACCGCATCAGCCTGACCGAGGAACAGCGCGCCGTGTTCGACATGCTGGCCAGCCTCGACATCTCCATCCGCGTGCGCAAACAGCCGGACCTGATCGGACCGGTCGCCGGCCTCGGCAAGATGACCTTCGAGTTCATGGCGCACCTGCGCGATTTCGTGCAACTGCTCGGCCTGCTCTTCATGGAGATACTCTACGTCCTGCAGCGGCCGCGCGAATTCCCGCTGCGCGAGTTCAGCGCCAACATCTACAAGAGCGGCGTCACCGCACTGCCGATCAGCGCGCTGCTCGGCTTCATGATCGGCATCGCACTCGGCTATCTGATGTCCAAACAGCTGCGTGCCTTCGGCGCCGACATCTTCATCGTCAACATCCTCGGCCTCGGCATCATCCGCGAACTGGGGCCGATGCTGATGGCGGTGCTGGTCGCCGGCCGTTCCGGCTCGGCCATGACGGCACAGATCGGCGTCATGCGCGTGACCGAGGAGATCGATGCGCTGACCACCATGGGCATCTCCCGCATCCTGCGCGTGGTGCTGCCCAAGGTGCTGGGCCTGACCTTCGTCGCGCCGCTGCTGGTACTGTGGACCTCGGCCTGGAGCCTGATGGGCGGCGCCTTGTCGGCCAACATCGAACTCGGCATCAGCTTACGTTTCTTCTTCGAATATCTGCCGACCGTAGTGCAGCCAGTCAACCTGACGCTGAGCCTGATCAAGGGGCTGCTGTTCGGTTTCGTCGTCACGCTGCTGGCTTGCCATTTCGGCTTGCGCGTCAAACCCAACACGGAAAGCCTCAGCATGAGCACCACCAGCTCGGTGGTCACCGCCATCACCGCCGTCATCCTGATCGACGCGCAGTTCGCCATCCTGACCCGGGGCATCGGCATATGAGTGCGCCCGCAGCTGAACAGCAGAACATCGTCTGCGAGGCACGGCAGGTGTGGACCGTGTTCGACGACAATGTAGTCCATCAAAACCTGAACTTTCAGGTGTGCGCCGGCCAGATCGTCGCGCTGGTCGGCGGCTCGGGCAGCGGCAAGACCACCCTGCTGCGCCACATCGTCGGCTTGACGGTTCCGACCCGGGGCGAGATCTTCCTCTTTGGCGAGAACCTGCACCAGGTCGAGCGGCTCAAGCAGCAACGCCTGATGAACCGTCTGGGCATGCTGTTCCAGCAGGGTGCCCTGTTCTCGGCGCTCAGCGTCTACGACAACATCGCCTTCCCCTTGCGCGAGTTGAAGCAGTTCGACGAAGAAACCATCTGCCGGCTGGTCATGCACAAGCTGTCGCTGGTCGAACTGGAACCCAAGCACGGCCTGTTGCTGCCGGCACAACTGTCCGGCGGCATGATCAAGCGCGTCGGCCTGGCCCGCGCGCTGGCGCTGGAACCGGAACTGCTGGTGCTGGACGAACCGACTGCCGGACTCGACCCCGACCGCAGCAAGAAATTCGTCGATCTGATCAAGCAGCTTAAACATACATTAGGGCTCACCGTGCTGTTCGTCACGCACGACCTCGACACGCTGGTGCAGATGGCAGACCGCGTGGCGGTGCTGGCCGACAAGCAGATCGTCGCCGATTGCGCGCTTAGCGAGCTCGGCATGATCGACCATCCCTTCGTCAACAATTTCTTCCACGATATCAGCGCGCGTATGGAAAGAGCACACATGGAGAGGGCACAATAGACACATGGAAAATCGCACCTATGCTATCGCGGTCGGACTGTTCACGCTGCTGCTCGGTCTCGCCCTGCTGTTCTCCTTCTGGTGGCTGAGCGGCGACCACAAGCAGAACGCAAGCTACACCGTTGTCTCCAGCCTGCCGGTGACCGGGCTCAGCGTCGAGTCGACGGTCAGATACCGCGGCGTCAACGTCGGCAAGGTCACGAACATCCAGCTCGACCCGGCGGCCAGAAACGTCATCCGCATCGACATCCGCGTCATGGATGAACTGCGTCTGAGCGAGCAGAGCCATGCCGAATTGCGCATGCAGGGCGTCACTGGCCTCGCCTTCATCGACCTTGATGACACGGATGACAGCAGCGTGCCGTTGCTGGCCGACGGCGGCGAGATTCCGCTACAGCCATCGATGATGGACAAACTGCTGGATGATGGGCCGCAACTCGTGGCGCAGATCGAGGCCCTGCTAGAGAGCAGCAATGCCCTGGCCAACACCGCCAATCAACTGCTAAGCAACGTCGACCATCAGAAACTCGGCCAGACCCTCAACAATCTCGAACGGGCGACCGGCAAACTGGAGCCGTTGCTGGATACCGCCAACACCACCTTCGAGCGCATGGGCAACATGGCATCAGAACAGAACCAGGCCATATTGAGCGAGACGCTGGTCAGCATCCGGCAAGCTGCCGATGCCGCACACCCTCTACTCGGCGAACTGACCACCACCACGCGCGAATTCCACAGCATGGCGCAGGAGATCGGGCAGAACAGCCAGCAGCTGAGCCGCACGCTGAACCACGAGACGCTGCCGCGCATCCATCTGCTGAGCGAACGCATGAACCGCGACCTGCTGCAGTTCGGCGAATTTCTGGACAACCTCGAACAGCATCCGCAAAGCCTGTTGCTCGGCAAGCCACCGGCCCGACCGGGGCCGGGTGAGGACGGCTTCCAGCCCGAAATGAACCATTGAGAGGCAAAATCCCATGCGCTATTTCTTCTACCTCTGCCTGATCAGTCTGCTCACCGCCTGCCTCGGCGCCCACCGCCCGGCACCCGAAAGCGCGGTTTACGACTTCGGCCTGCCGGATGAAGCGGCGCGCATTGATACCAGCGTCGATATAGGCCGCATCACGGCGGTCGATGCCATAGACCACCGTCGCATGCGCTACCGCTTGCAATACCAGAACCCGACCCAGGTTCACACCTATACGCAAAGCCGCTGGTCCGATTCGCCGGCCGCGCTCATTGCCTCCAAGCTGCACAGCTCGGTCAACCCGTCGAAATCGGCCGCATGCGCCATCCATCTCGAAATCGAAAGCTTCGACCAGATATTCACCAGCCCGGAAACCAGCAGCGGCATCGTCCGACTGCACGTCACGCTCTATGCCAAGGCCTCGCGGCAGAACCTGCACAGCCATATGCTGCAGGCCAGCGCCCCGGCACCGAGTGCGGACAGCAGGGGCGGTGTGGCCGGCCTGCACGAAGCCAGCAAAGAGGCACTGAAGCAGGCCCTGCAATGGGCGGATACAACGGCAGCACAAACCGCCGCCTGTGCGCTCTGAGCAATCCAAGGCAGCGAACCGATAGAAAAAACCGGTTGTCATTCATCTGCGTAGGGTTAAGATAACGAAGTAAACCAGCCTTACCGAAGCTTGCTATCTGGAAGCACGGATGGACAGGAGGCACCGATGGACAACAAATATGGTTTGGGCAGTACCCGCGTTGCGCAGGAGCACCATGAGACGCATGCCAAATCTGCGGCGCACCCCACCCACGTTTGCCGTTTCTGCGGACATGACAAACTGACGCTGTGCAAGACCATGCAGGATCACCGCTGCGACAACTGCGGCGAATGGCAGAACGATGCCTACGGTTACTCGACCGGACGCAGCGCCGATTATTGAGCAGTGTTGTTTGATGAAGAAAAAGACAGGCAATAAACCTGACGAATCCTGATGCAGTGGTATCTCTACCTGCTGGAATGTGAAGGCGGCAGCTACTACGCCGGCATCACCACCGACCCGCAAGCGCGCTTCCGTGCGCATCAGGCCGGCACCGGCGCCAAATACACGCGCGCCAATCGCCCCTTGCGCATCCTGGCAACGCGCACCTACCCCGATCGTTCAAGCGCTTCCGTCGCCGAAGCCCGCCTGAAGAAAATCCGGCGCGAAAAAAAGCTGGATTTCTTTGCAGAAACCCAGCTTCCGGTCAGCCCCTGAAATTGCTCAGCAGCCCTTGTATTGCTTGGCCTTGCACTCGTTGGCCATGGTGCGGGTCTGCTGGCGCTGCTCTTCGGTCATCTTGCTGGCGTTGAAATTGGCAACCTTGGTCTTGCCAAGGATGCGCTTGCCGACGTCCGGGTTCTCGATCGAAACCAGTATCCACATGGTGCCGCGCACGATATCCTCCGGCACTCCGATGCCGCGGGTATACATATTGCCGAGATTAAACTGCGCTTCGGCGTTACCCTGCTCGGCGGCTCTCAGATACCACTTCAGCGACTCTTCCAGATTCTGTTCGAAGATATCGCCGCGGAAATAAAGGATACCGACATTCAGTTGCGCCTTGGGGTGGCCCTGTTCGGCGGCCTTCAGATACCAGTTGGCGGCCTCGCGGTAATCCTCGGTCGGGATATCGCGATTGAAATGCATGGCGCCGATGCTGTACTGGGCATCGACATGCCCCTGTTCGGCGGCCTTGCGGTGCCACTTCGCCGCCTGCTCGTAACTCTGTTCGACGCCCATGCCGCGGTAATAGAGAATACCCAGCTCATATTGGGCGGTCACGTCGCCCTGTTCGGCCAGCGGTTCGTAGATGCTGGCGGCGGTTTTGAAATCGGCCAGTTTGGCAGCGGCTTTGGCGTCTTCCAGTGTCGCTGCGTTCAAGGGCTGAGCCAGCGAGAAAAGCAATACCAGGCTGGAGAATGTCAGGGTCAGGGTTTTCAAGGGAGTCCTATCTGCAAACGGTTTGGTTGAACGAGCGCGTTGAATGATTGGTGCTGGTGATAGGGATCGAACCTACGACCTACGCGTTACGAGTGCGTTGCTCTACCAGCTGAGCTACACCAGCACGATTTATCAATCTACGCGATTATAAAAGCTCACATCGCCTGCGGCAAACCTCGATTGCCGGTTAGAACGCAAACGGAGTGTCATCATCAATGCCGGTCAGGCTGCACAACGAGGCCGGTAACCATGCGCACGACGAAATAGACCAGCGCCGAAAGCATTCGTTTCAAATAATTTCCGCGCTTCCAGTCTTCGTTCAAAATCTCATGCGCGCCATCGACGATGGAGCGTTCGATGTCCGCCGCCAGTTGTTGGGCAAAAACCTTGTCGTGCACGACGATATTGGCTTCGCGCGCGAGCAGCAGGCTGAACGCATCGATATTGGAGGACCCGACCGTGGCCCATTCGTGGTCGATGACGGCGACCTTGCTGTGCATGAAACTCTTGCGGTATTCGTAGATGCGCACGCCTGCGGCCAGAAAATCCGAATAGAAATAATGCGTGGCGAACATCAGGAAATATTCTTTTTTGCCCTGCAGCAACAATCTGACCTGCACGCCACGGCGCGCCGCCGCGATCAGCGCCTTGCGGAAATTGAGACCGGGGATGAAATAGGCGTTGGCGATCAGAATCTCGGTTTTGGCACGGTTGATGGCGCTCAGATAGCTCTGCTCGATATCGCGCCGGTGCAGCAGGTTGTCGCGCACGACGAAAGCCGCCCGCATGTGGCCATCCGCGCCCTCGGTCAAAGGCAAGCTGGCAGCTTCGACCCGTCGCAGGTGTGTCCAGGCGATGCGGCGCCAGAGCCGGCGCGCGCTGGTACGGATCTGCGGCAGAAGCTCGCCGCGGATCCTGACCGCATAATCGATGCGCGGCGGGTCATGCTTGGGCACATTGAAATCGTCGATGATATTGATGCCGCCGACAAAGGCCACCTCACCGTCGATGACGACCAGCTTACGGTGAAGACGACGCAGCCGGCTGCGTTTCAAGGTCCAGGGGGATATCTTCGGCCGGTAGAACATGACATCGACCCCGGCCTGCTGCAGATCCTGCACATAAGCGGCCGGCATGTCCTTGCAGCCGAAACCGTCGAGCAGGACGTGGGTGTCGACCCCTCTGGCGGCGGCACGCTTGAGCGCTGCGCCTATGCGCAGACCGGTCGCATCGGTCTCGTAGATATAGGTTTCCAGATAGATTTCGTGACGCGCCTGATCGATGGCGGCTTCCAGCGCCGGAAAATATTCCACGCCGTTTCTCAGCAAATCGATCCGGTTATGGTCAGTGAAGAAAATCATCGTTTGACGAGCGTCGCACTGAGCGCGGCGTGGTCGGAGACCTGCGCGAACTTCGGCCCGGCATGTACCTGCACATGCTGCACGTTGAAGCCGCGCTCATAGATGCGGTCGAGCCGGAAGAGCGGCAACACAGATGGAAAACTGCGCGCCGCCTTGCCCTGGTGATGCTCGAACACCTCGCGCAGGTGCAGACCGTCGGTCAGGATTCTGCCCGCGCTCATGCCCCAATCGTTGAAATCACCGGCGATGATCAACGGCGCATCGGACGGCACGGCGACGTCGATGCGCTCGCGCAACAGGTGCACCTGCTTGCGGCGCCAGCTGGCAAAAAGGCCTAGATGCACACAGATGCAGTGCAACGGCAGCTGCCAGCCGGGAACGGCGATCTCGGCATGCAGCATGCCGCGCTGTTCGGCGCGGTGCGCCGAGATATCGATGTTTTCGGTCTTGATGATGGGAAATTTGGACAGCAGCACATTGCCGTGATGGCCGGCCGGATAGACCGAATTCTTGCCGTAGGCGTAATCGGACCAGACTGTATCAGCGAGAAACTCGGCCTGACCTTCGAGCGGCCAGTGTTTGAAACGCCGGCTGCGCGCCTGATGCACATCCTGCACCTCCTGCAGGAAGACGACATCGGCATGCATCTGTCGAATCAGGTCGCGCTGGTCATGTAATGCAAAACGGGCGTTGAAACTGGTCACGCCCTTGTGGATGTTAAAGGTGGCAATGCGCAGGGTGCTGTGCATACGCAGTGCGTCAGATCATGAAACGGCCAGCATGCGATCCAGCGTCAGCTTGGCGAGTTTCGCCTCGGCCTCCGGCACCTTGATCTGATTGACGACGTTGCCTTCGGCCAGATTCTCCAGCGTCCAGGCCAGATGTTGCGGGTCGATGCGCGCCATGGTCGAGCACTCGCAGATCACGTGCGACATGAACTGCACCAGCTTGCCCTGCGGCTTCATGTTTTCCGCCAGACGGTTGACCAGGTTGAGCTCGGTGCCGACCAGCCATTTGCTGCCCGCTGGCGCCTCGCTGACCGTCTTCAGGATGTATTCGGTGGAACCGACATAATCGGAATTGAGGCAGACCTCGAACGGCGATTCCGGATGCGAAATGACCTGCCCGTCCGGATGTTCGGCGCGGAAGCGCGTGATGTTCTGCTCGCGGAACATCTGGTGCACGGCGCAATGGCCCTTCCACAGCAGGATCTTCGCGTTCCTGATCTGCTCCTCGGTCAGGCCGCCCATCGGCAGGTCCGGGTCCCACACCGGCATCTGCTCCAGCGGGATGCCCATCTTGTAGCCGGACCATCTGCCCAGATTCTGGTCGGGGAAGAACAGCACTTTCTCGCGCTGCGCGAACGCCCATTCGATGATCTTGGGCGCGTTGGTCGAGGTGCAGACGATGCCGCCGTGCTCGCCGCAGAAGGCCTTCAGGTCGGCAGCGGAGTTGATGTAGGTGACGGGCGTGATGGTGGCGTCGAAATCCAGCACCTTGGACAACTCACGACGCGAACGCTCGACCTTGGCCAGATTGGCCATGTCCGCCATCGAACAGCCGGCCGCAAGGTCCGGCAAAATGGCGATCTGCTCGGGGCGCGACAGGATATCCGCCACCTCCGCCATGAAATGCACGCCGAGGAAAACGATGTATTCGGCATCGGTCTCGCCCGCGTAGCGCGACAACTTGAGCGAATCGCCGGTGTAATCGGCATGGCGGTAAACGCTCTCCTGCTGGTAGTGGTGGCCGAGGATGACCAGCCGCTTGCCGAGCTTGGCCTTGGCGGCGATGATGCGCTCCTGCAGTTCTGCTTCCTGCGTCGCCTGAAAGCGCTCGAAGCGGATCGGTTCAGCCTTGAGCGGCATTGCTATCGTGGATGTTGCCATCTTGCTTCTCTCATAGTGTCAGCCCGTGCCGTTCGCCCAGAAGTCTGAGCGCATCGACATTGGTCCAGGAAAATACCTTGTTGGCCGCAATGCGCCAATCGACCCACTCGTAACGCACATGTTCAGCGGGTGCGAGTTGGACCGGCAACGGCGCCGGCAATTCCAGCCCGAACAGATGTTCGGTATTGTGCGTCACGCCCGGCGCGTAACGATAGCGCCAGTGCGGGTAGATCTCATAGACGTTCGAGGCCTGCATGTCGTAGAAACGATAATCGGTGGCGACCAGCCCCGTCTCCTCGCGCACCTCGCGGATGGCGGCCTCACGCGGCGTCTCGCCCTCCTCCAGACTGCCCGTCACAGATTGCCAGTAACCTGACTTGTCCGCCCGCTCCAGCAACAACACCTGCAAGTCGGCGGTATGGATCAATACCAGCGCCGAAACCGGCAACTTGTAGCCCACTACTCGCCCTCGAATTCGCACAGGGCATACATCTTGTAGCCCTTCTGCCGCAAACGGTCGCGTCCGCCCAGGCTGATGAGATCGATGATGAAAGCGCACTCGACGACCTCGCCACCCAGCTTCTCGATGAGCGCCGCAGCTGCGATCGCCGTGCCGCCGGTTGCGAGCAGATCGTCTACCAGCAGGATGCGCTCGCCCTGTTCCACCGCATCGGTATGGATCTCCACGCGGTCGCTGCCGTATTCAAGCTCGTAATCATGGCCGACAGTCTCGGCCGGCAACTTGCCCTGCTTGCGCACCGGCACGAAACCGACGCCAAGTTTATAGGCCAACGGCGCGCCGACCAGAAAACCGCGCGATTCCACG
>JAVEWT010000201.1:0-2702 GCA_034004425.1 Methylophilaceae bacterium | reverse complement strand
TGCCCATGGCTGGCTGTTGATGCTGGACGAAGTGCAGAGCGGCATCGGACGTACCGGTACCTGGTTCGCTTTCCAGCATACGGAGATCGTACCGGATGTCATGACCCTGGCCAAAGGCCTCGGTTCCGGAGTGCCGATAGGCGCCTGTCTGGCCAAGGGTGCGGCTGCCGAGGTGTTGACCTATGGCAAGCATGGCTCGACCTTTGGCGGTAATCCGCTGGCATGTTCTGCCGGACTCGCGACACTGGACGCCATTGCGCAGGAGCGTTTGCGCGAGAACGCCGAGTCAGTCGGCGACTGGATCTGCGCTCAATTGAGAGCAGAGCTTTCAGATGTGCAGGGCGTACAAATCATCCGCAATGCCGGCATGATGATCGGCATTCAACTCGATCGTCCTTGCGGCGACCTGGTCAAGCGCGCGTTGGCGCAGAAACTGCTTATCAACGTCACGGCCGAGAATGTCGTCAGGCTGCTGCCTCCGCTGGTGATGAATCAGGCAGAGGCCGGTCAACTGGTGCAACTGCTGGTTCCGCTGATCAAGGAATTCCTGAGCGAGTAAAGCGGCAGTTCATAACCCTGAAGCGGCCGTTTATAACCCAAAGCAAGCAAATTATGGCAATCAAACACTTTTTACAATTCAATGACTTGACTCGCGAAGAGCTCAATCACATTTTTGAGCGCAGCGCTTGGATCAAGGCGCAGTTCAAGGCCTATCAGCAATATTGGCCGTTGATCGACCGTACGCTGGTGATGATTTTCGAGAAAGCCAGCACCCGCACCCGCCTGTCGTTCGAGGCCGGCATGCAGCAGTTGGGTGGCACGGCCATATACCTCAATACGCGCGATTCCCAACTGGGTCGCGGTGAGCCGGTCGAGGATGCGGCCCAAGTCATTTCGCGCATGAGCGATATCGTCATGATCCGCACCTACGAGCAGGAGATCATCGAGCGTTTCGCCGAGAACTCGCGTGTGCCGGTGATCAACGGCCTGACCAATGAATATCATCCATGCCAGATCCTGGCCGACATCTTCACCTTCATCGAGCATCGCGGCCCGATTCAGGGCAAGACCGTGGCGTGGATCGGGGACTCCAACAATGTCTGCAACACCTGGCTGCAGGCGGCGGAGGTACTGGACTTCAACGTACACGTTTCGACGCCGCCCGGTTACGAGGTCGAGCAGGAGCGCGCCGGTCTGTACGGCCATGCCCACTACGAAGAATTTGCCGACCCGATGGAAGCCGCGCGCGGCGCTGATCTGGTGACGACCGATGTCTGGACCAGCATGGGTTTCGAAGCCGAGAACGAGGAGCGTATGCGCGACTTTGCCGATTGGCAGGTCGATGCCGACATGATGAAGATCGCTGCAAAAGATGCGCTGTTCATGCATTGTCTGCCCGCGCATCGCGGCGAGGAAGTGGCTGCCGAAGTCATCGACGGCCCGCACAGCGTCGTCTGGGATGAGGCTGAAAACAGGCTGCACACGCAAAAGGCTCTAATGGAATACCTTTTGCTGGGGAAGGTGGCAGGCTGAACTTAAGGTAGATGCAGTCTGTTTCGGCGTAGGCTAACTTGCAAAGCAAGTTAAGCCGCAAAGCGGCGGCCGTAGCCAAAACCTCTCGACGCACCCACAAAGCGTTGCTGGAGTATTTGTTGTTAGGAAAGGTGGCTGGATAGGCCTCAATGGGGTGAAAGCGATTTTGGCGTAGGCTAACTCGCGCAGCAAGTTAAGCCGCAAAGCGGCGGCTGTAGCCAAAACGACATCTGTCTCATAAATGATTAAATGAATTTGAGTAATCCAAGAATCCAGCCACAGAGAACACAGAGCACACCGAGAAAAACTCTGTGTTCTCTGTGGCTAAAAATTGTTATTTAGGAAAAATATGAGCGAAATCAAAAAAGTGGTACTCGCCTATTCGGGCGGGCTGGATACCTCCGTTATTCTCAAGTGGCTGCAAGACACCTATCAGTGCGAGGTGGTGACCTTCACCGCCGATGTCGGCCAGGGCGAGGAACTCGAACCTGCGCGCGAAAAGGCGAAAAAGTTCGGCATCAAGGAAATCTACATTGATGACCTGCGCGAGGAATTCGTCCGTGATTTCGTGTTCCCGATGTTTCGCGCCAACACCGTTTATGAAGGCGAATACCTGCTCGGCACTTCGATCGCTCGTCCGCTGATCGCCAAGCGCCTGATCGAGATCGCCCGCGAAACCAATGCAGACGCCATTTCCCACGGCGCGACCGGCAAAGGCAACGACCAGGTGCGTTTTGAACTGGGCGCTTACGCGCTCAACCCCAATATCAAGGTCATCGCCCCCTGGCGCGAGTGGGATCTTCTGTCGCGCGAGAAACTGCTGGCTTATGCCGAGCAGCACGGCATCCCGGTCGAGATGAAGCACAAGCAGGGCGGCAGTCCGTATTCGATGGACGCCAACCTGTTGCACATCTCCTACGAAGGCCGTCATCTGGAAGATCCGGCCGCGGAAGCGGAAGAGGATATGTGGCGCTGGACGGTGAGTCCTGAAAAGGCGCCGGATGCCGCTGAGTATCTGGACATCGAATACGTCAACGGCGATCCGGTCGCGCTGAACGGCAAGAAGTTGGCGCCGCACGAACTGCTGGCCGAACTCAACAAACTGGGCGGCAAGCACGGTATCGGCCGCCTCGACTTGGTGGAAAACCGCTATGTCGGCATGAAGTCGC
>JAVEWT010000200.1:0-2708 GCA_034004425.1 Methylophilaceae bacterium | reverse complement strand
CAGCTTGAATCAGGCGGGTGAGTTTTTCCGGGCTGACGCGACCGTGGACTTTTTCATCCAGCATCACAGCCGGGGAAAGGGAGCAGTTGCCGAGGCAGTAGACTGGCTCCAGCGTCACGGCGCCATCAGCGCTGGTTTCGTGATAGTCGACCTGCAACAGCGATTTGGCGCAGGCTTCGATATCGGCGGAGCCCATGGCCTGGCAGGACTCGGCACGGCATACCTGCAGCACATGGCGACCCGGCGGATGGGTGCGGAAGTGATGGTAGAAGCTCACCACTCCATGCACTTCAGCGACCGACAGGTTGAGCGCCTTGCCGATCGCGCTGTAGCTTTCCTCGGGGATATAGCCGATGTCGTCCTGTATCGCGTGCAACAAGGGCAACAGGCCGCCCGCCGTGGTTTTGTAGCGGTCGATGTGAGACTGGATACTGGAAAAATTGGTCGCTTCCAAAATATGCTCTTTCTGAACGATCTGGCAAAACAATCGGTATATGTTACCAAATAATGGCTGCTATATATCTTTATAGAGATTGCAAAATTGTGATTTTGTTCTCTCTGGAACTGCAAATTTGCTTTTTTAATACAGTCAATTAACCGCGTTTCTTCAGGGGTTATCGGGCGGTCACTGCCGGCGTGCGGATCGAATTTCCCCTCAGCCAAAAATTCAAGTCTGGCAGGTGAAGGCTACGGGCCGGATGCCAGATCCGCTGCGACACGTCAGCGGCTGCGCTGGTAGAGGCGGAAGCTCTCGCGCCGCTCCGCCGCGCGCTTGCCTTCCCAGATCAGGCGCCAGTCATCGCCGGGCTCGATCGCCGGTTTGCCACGTTCATCCTGCAACAGGTAAAAATCGCATGCGATGCCGCGTTTTGGCGTATGCAGCCGGATGTCGGCATAGTAATCCAGCAGCGCGGTCTGGGCGCCGCCCAGATTCGGGCTTTGCAGGCAGTCATAGCCGGCTGGCAACGCCGCAGAGATGCCGCGCATGACGCCTTCATAGCTGCGGGCCGAATCGATCCAGGGCAGCCACAGACACATCAGCAGGCTCCAGACCATGGTGCAGCCGACCGCCCAATCCGTCACGGCGGCGCGGTTCGAATGCCGCGAGTTGTTGATGACCAGCAACCAGATGACGGTTATGACGATGGCGAAGATAAATCCGACCCAGCCGAAAACCGGTTCGCTGACGCCGGAAAGGAACTGCATGCGTTCGTTGAGTTTGGCCGGCCAGCCGGATTGCATGGCGAACCAGCCGAGCCAGATGAGAAATGCCATGGTGCCGAACAGCATGAGACCGAACCAGTTGAGCAGCCCGGCGGCACCACGTTTCAGGGTCTCGACGCTACCACCGGCGATGGCAGCCAGCGGCAGCAGAAAGACCAGCGCATTGGTTTCGCTGGCATTGTCGCTGCTGCCGATCAGTAACAGGCTGACCAGAAAAAAGACGACAGGCAACTGGAAGCGCGCTTCGCGCAGCAGGCTGGCGCGGTAATACCAAAGCCCCCACAGGGCCAGGGGCAGCGCCGGCAATGCATACCAGCTCAGGGTTTTCAGGTAATACCAGTAATTGAGGCCGCCGAAGCCGTCGATGCTGAGTTGCCACCATTGCAACAGAGCTTCCGGCGCGTGTAGCCAGGTGAGAAGCGGCCAGACCAGCAGCCAGGGCGCTGCGAACAGGGCAGCGATGGCGGCCACAATCATGAAACTCCTGCTGCGCCACGTCGGGAACAGCAGGGCTAGGATGGCAGCCGTCACCAGCAGTATCAATGCAGGGGTAAGGCCGAGTGCGAGAAAGCTGATGCCGAGGCCGGTGCCGAGCAGTACCGAGGCGCGGTAAGGCCGGCGCTTCGCCAGTGCCAGTGCGTAAAAGCCCATGGCCACACCGGCGAGTCCTGCCACCTGCGGCATCAGCAAGTGGGCGGTCAGCACCAGCCCGAATGAGCCGAGAAAGATGAAAGTGGTCTGGCGGCCGGTGCCGAAACCCCATTGTTCACGGCCTATCATGCCGACCATGAGCAGGGTGATGGCCATCCACAAGCCGGTGGCCAGGCGTGCCGCATCATGGGTGTCTAGCAGGGGTGAAAGGACTTTGGCGGTCGCGCTCGCGGTCAGATGGTAGAGCGGCGGCGTTTCCATCCGAGTCTGGCCGACGGCGATTGGCGTCAGCAGGTTGTCGCCTTGCAGCATGGATTTGACGATGCTGATAGTCTGGGATTCGTCAGGCTTCCAGGGCTCGTGGCCGACCAGGCCCATGCAGATCCAGATGATGCTGAGCACGATCAGCAGTCTGGTCTTTGCCCGTTCGCCTATGCGAGCACGCGGCGTTGCCAGATTGCCCTGCCAGTCATGTTCCAGATCAAAAGCCATCGTTATCCGTTATTGTTGGTTAGCATTCGTTCGATATTTTAAAAACAAAAAGGCAGCCAAAGCTGCCTTTCTATCAAAACAACGCCAAGAATTACATGCCGTATTTCTGACGGAATTTTTCAACACGACCTGCAGTGTCCAGAATCTTCTGCTTGCCGGTGTAGAACGGATGGCACAGGGAGCAGACTTCAACATTGAAGTCTTTGCCAATGGTTGTGCGCGTCTTGAACTTGTTGCCGCAGCTGCAAGTCACGTTAACTTCAGGGTAATTCGGATGGATATCGGCCTTCATGCTGATGTCTCTTTCAAATGCTGTCGCAGAAAACCCGTGATTATCAATG
>JAVEWT010000049.1:0-12333 GCA_034004425.1 Methylophilaceae bacterium | reverse complement strand
CCGGTTTGGCGACGATGAGATCGCCGACCTTCAGCTCCATCAGGGGGATCAGTTCAAGCTGCTGGTCGGCATTGAGGCGGGATGCCACCGCCGGCACCAGTCGCAGCAGGTTCTCCGCCGACTCGATCGACTTTTCACGGGCGTTGCGCTCCAGATAGCGTGTCGCCAGCAGGAAAAAGATCAGCATGGTCAGCGTGTCGTAATAGACCTCGCCGGCGCCGAGGAAAGTAGCCCAGATGCTGCCGGCGAAACCCGTGATCAACCCGAGGCTGATAGGAACGTCCATGCCCAAGCGGCCGCTGCGGAGTCCGCGCCATGCGGCCTGATAGAACGGCCAGGCGGCATAGAACATGGCCGGTACACTCAACACCAGACTGAACCAGCGCAGCAGCTGTGCCGTGGCGAACTCCAGCCCCTGTGACGGACCGGCATAGAGCGCCACCGCGATCATCATGACTTGACCGGCCGACAGCCCGGCCACCGCCAGCCGACGAAAATCCGCCTTGCGCTGCTTAAGTCGCAAAGCCTCCTGCTGCTGGGCGCTGAACGGATGCGCGTGGTAACCGAGCTTGCGTATCTCGATCAGGATATCGCTCAGCTTGATCTGGTGGTCGTCCCAGACGATGCGGGCACGGTGGGTGGTGTAATTGATGGAGACCTGCTGGATGCCCGGCAGCTGCTTCAGGTGTCGCTCATTGAGCCAGATGCAGGCGGCACAAGTGATACCCTCAAGAATGAGCGAGGCTTCCTTGAAATCGCCCGCCGTCGGCGAGACGAAACTTTTCTGCACTTCCGGATGGTCGTACAGCGCCAGTTCTCGCAGTTCGTCCGGCACCAGGTCTTCCACGTTCTGCGGCAACTCGGTGCGATAGCGGTAATAGTCTTCCAGACCGTTGGCAACAATGGCCTCCGCCACCGCCTGACAGCCTTGGCAGCACATGGCACGCGTTTCCTGCAATACGACGGCGGAATAGCGGGTGCCGGAAGGCACGGGCAAGCCGCAATGGTAACAATCGACCTGCCTGTCCTGCGCCTCAGTCATTGCCTGTACGTCCGCCGCGCCGCTCAGTTTTCAAGGAACAGTTGCTGCTGGCTCCGCAAGTAGCCATCCTCGGTTTCGATGATGACCTCCACCAGCCAGCGACCGGCATCCGGCAGCAACAGGTCGGCGCGATAAAGTCCGGGGCCTGCCTCCTGCATCTGCAGGGTCTGGTCGTCGCGGCTGTTGGCGACACGCCAGAAACCCAACTGTACGCGGGCGCCGCTGATCGGGGCACCGTGCTTATCCAGCAACTGCAGTTCGATGGCAGCGGGATGGCCGCTTTGCAGCCTGTCGAGGCCCAGCAGGCTGGCCTGCCAACCCTGCTCGCGCTGCTGCTCTATCTGTGCCAGATGGCCCTGATAGCTCTTGTTGCGGTCATGCGGCACGGTACCCGGGAACGCCGTATGCACCTTCTGCTGGTCCGGGTTCGGCAGGAACAGTCCGCTGATGCCTGCGGGCAAGCCGCGGCTGGCGATCGACAACAGCACGGCATTGAGGATCACGAGGAAGATGAAGAATGCGATGATCAAGCGCGGTGCCCAGTGCAGGTTCTGCTTTTTCTGCTGCATGCCGCCGAACACGGCCAACACGCCGGCATTGGCAAGGAACACGGCGAAATGGATCGCCAGCACGTCGCCCCCGGCCCAGTGCTGGCTGGCATAGGCCAGATAGAGCAAAAACGGCAAAGCGCCGCTCAACACCCCGGCCCAGAAATTGGGGAGGCCCAGACGACGGGCGCCAAAATACAGGAAGGCAGCTAGGATAAGACCACCGAACAGGGTCTCGGTCATGGAGATTTCAGGGATCATCAGCGTCTTCTGGGGCTATTTGGCCTTGCTATAGAAATTGGTCGGCACGATCAAGGGTTCCGCCTCAGGGCTGGCAGGCTTGATGACGAAGTCGAAGGCATGCGTCTGCAGCGCCAGTTCACGGTTGAGGTCGATGCGGGCGCTGATGCTGAGGCTCTTGCCGGCACGCACCCGAATTTCCGGGATATCGCCGATATTGAGAGATTCGGCAGGGATGCCGCGCACGCTCAGGTCGTAGACCTCGTCATGCTCGGTTTTGTTCACGATATGGATCTGGTAGCGGTTGCGGTAGCTGCCATCCGACAACGTCACAAACAGGGGTTGGCGCGTCTGTAGCACGTTGACCTCGGTATCGCTACGGGTGCCGATGTTGTAGAACAGGAAGCCGGTGGCGATGACCAGTGCCAGCGCATAACCCCAGACCTTCAACCGCTTCCACTCCAGCCTCGGTCTGTGCGGCGCGTCACTGGCGAGATTGCGCTCGGAGTCGTAGCGGATCAGTCCGCGCGGATAACCGACGGAATCCATGATGTTGTTGCAGGCATCGATGCAGAGACCACAGGAAATGCACTGGTACTGCAGGCCATCGCGGATATCGATGCCGGTCGGACAGACCTGCACGCAGAAGCCGCAGTCTATGCAATCGCCGTGGCCCTTGGCCTGCCGTTCCTCGCGTGTCTTCAAGCCGGCCTTGGGCAGCGCACGACCGGCAGTCCCCTCGCCGCGATTGACATCATAGCTGACCGCCAGTGTGTCGGCTTCGTACATCACGCCCTGGAAGCGCGCATAAGGGCAACCGACGGTGCAGACATGTTCGCGTATGACGCCGGCCGCCAGATAGGTCGTTATGGTCAGGATCAGCACGGTCAGATAGCCGGCCTGCGCTGCCTGGCCGGCGAAGAAGTTCTCGACGAACTGCGGCGCGTAGGTGAAGTAGCTGGCAAAGGTCATCGCGGTCCAGAATGCGACCAGAAGCATCAGCACATGCGAACCGCCGACCTTGGCGATCTTCTCGGCGTTCCAAGGCTGATTCTTCAGACGCAACCGGGCAGGCCGCTCTCCCTGCAGGGCATGTTCGATCAGGATGAAGAGGTCGGACCACAGAGTCTGGAAGCAGAAATAGCCGCACCAGGCACGGCCGATGAGGCCGGTGACGAAAAACAGGAAAGCAGCGGCGATGAACAGCAGCATGGCCAGCCAGAAGATATCCTGCGGATAGACGATAAGATCGAAAATGAAGAAGCGGCGGGATTCAAGGTCGAACATCACGGCCTGGTTGGCTGCGCTGTTCCGCTCCCACGGCATCCACGGCAACAGGAAATAGACCGAATAGGCGATCACCATGACCGCCGTCTTGAAATTGCGGAACTTGCCCTTGACCGACCGCGTGACGATTGGAATATGTTTGCCGACTAATGTCGATTGCTTGCTGCTGCTCGCTTCCATGATTTCGTTAACCCGTCATTTTCAGATTGATGGATACCCTTTCATATGGGACATCCAAAAAGCATAAAGGCTCACAGTTGCGTGAGCCTTTATCAGGAATACTGCTGAATTACTTGCCGCCGCCCAGACCCTGGTGCACGTAGACAGTCAGCAGCTTGATCTGGTCCGGTTTCAGACGATTTTCCCAAGCCGGCATGACACCGCGATTGAGACCGCCGGCAATGATGTTCTTGATCGCCTTCAGCTTTTCATCCGCTTCCGTCATTTCCGGAATGTTCGCCCAAAGCCAGATCTTGTCGGTCAGGTTGGCAGACCCGAGCCCTTCCTTGCCCTTGGCGTCGACGCCATGGCAAGCGTAGCAGGCTGCGCCTTCGCTCTGGAACAGCTTGCCACCGAGTTCGGCGCTGGCGGCATCATGCGGCTCGCCTGAAAGGCTCAGCACGTAATGCGCGGCCTGGGTGATTTCCTCGTCGGAGATGATGTCCTTGAACGGCGGCATATAACCCTGACGGCCATGCACGATGACGCTCTGGATCTGCTCGTAGCTGGCGCCGTATTGCCAATGGTCATCGGTCAGGTTGGGCGCGAAGCCAATCACACCCTGGCCACCTGCCTGGTGACAGGGAGCGCAGTTGTCCGAGAACAATGTCTTGCCGGCAGAAGTCACGAACTGCATGAGTTCGGCATCCTGCGCGATGTCTTCATAAGGCGTAGCGGCGACCTTGTCGAACCACTGCTTTTGCGCGGCGCGCAGTTCGTTCATTTCCACCATGAACTTGGAACGCATGTTCCAGTGCGTAGTCTTCTCGACTTCGGTGCCGTCTACCTGAGTCGCCGTATAGGTGATCGAGTTCAGGCCGGGAACGCCCTTGGTGTAGCTGTCGCCGATCGGCCAGGCCGGATAGAACAGCCAGTAGACCACGGTGAAGATGGCGGTCAGATAGAAGGCCCAGACCCACCATCTTGGCAGCTGATTGGTCAGTTCTTCAATGCCGTCCCAGGAGTGGCCGGTGCTTGGTACGCCACCGGTTTTCTTGACTCTGGACTTCGGCTCGTTGCTGGCGCTGCTTGTTTTATTTTCCTGACTCATTTCACTTACCCTTGACCTCTATATCGTCATCTTCCAACGGGATGTTCTTGTAGCTTTCCAACCTTTTACTGCGTTTGCTGCTGCCGTACACATAGAACAGGATGCCACAGAACACGGTAAAGAAAATCAGCAAAGCCAGCGGCTTGGTGTTTTCAAAGTTGGTAAACCACAGGAGCAACTCTGTCATCGCGATTTCCTAGCGGAATTTCACAAAGTAATCGTCGTCGTATTTCTTGAAATCGACCAACGTACCCAGCATCTGCAGGTAGGCAACCAAGGCGTCCATCTCGGACAGCTTGTCCGGATTGGTGTCGTAATTGCCGGCCTGCGCCTGCCCGATCAGGTTCTTCTCAGCATCCGGAATGTGCAGGTATTTGGCGACATCGGCGCCATATTCCGTTACGTTGCGCTCGTACTCGGCCTGGCTCTCGGAATACGGTACGCCGGTCTTGCGCAACGCACGCATGCGCAGGGTGATATCGGAGTAGTCCAGATCATTGGTTGCCAGCCATGGATAGTTCGGCATGACCGACTGCGGCACCAACGAACGTGGCGCGATCAAATGCTGAGTCTGCCAGTCGTTCGAATACTTGCCGCCGACACGTGCCAGATCGGGACCGGTACGCTTGGAACCCCATTGGAACGGATGGTCATACTTGGATTCAGCAGCCAGCGAGTAGTGGCCGTAACGCAGGGCCTCGTCGCGGAACGGACGGATCATCTGCGAGTGGCACAGATAGCAGCCTTCGCGGATGTAGATGTCGCGGCCGCGCAGTTCGAGCGGCTTGTAGGGGCGCACACCCTCGACCTTTTCCACAGTCTCCTTGATGAAGAACAGCGGGATGATCTCGACCATGCCGCCCACGCTGATGGCGGCCATGGTGAAGACCAACAGAATACCCAGGTTACGTTCAATCTTGTCGTGCTTCATGCTGACTCCAGATTCATTACTTTTCTATTTTGCCGCTCAAGCCGCGTTCGGACTCAGCTTGCTTTCGCCTTCGATGCCCACGGCTTCAACGCCGACACTACCCTTGCGGATGGTCCTGAAGACGTTGTAGCACATCAGCAACATGCCGGTGAGGAAGAAGGCACCACCGACCGCGCGCATGATATAGAACGGATGGGCAGCCGCGACCGACTCGACGAAGGAATACTGCAGATTGCCGAAGTCGTCGAAAGCACGCCACATCAGGCCCTGCATGATGCCGGAGATCCACATGGCGGTGATGTAGAGCAGAATACCGATGGTCGCCAGCCAGAAGTGCACGTTGATCAGCTTCATGCTGTGCATCGGCGTGTTCCACAGGCGCGGCACCAGGTGATAGAGACTACCGAAGGAAACCATCGCCACCCAGCCCAGCGCGCCGGAGTGCACGTGCCCCACAGTCCAGTCGGTGTAGTGCGACAGAGCGTTGACGTCCTTCAGCGACATCATCGGGCCTTCAAAAGTGGACATGCCGTAGAACGACAGCGCCACGATCAGGAAACGCATGATGGGGTCGGTACGCAGCTTGTCCCAAGCGCCTGACAGCGTCAGGATACCGTTGATCATACCGCCCCAGGACGGCAGCAACAGCATGATGGAGAATGTCGCGGCCAGCGTCGACGTCCAGTCAGGGATCGCGGTCCAGTGCAAGTGGTGCGAACCCGCCCACATGTAGAGGAAGATGATGGCCCAGAAGTGGATCACGGACAGGCGGTAGGAATAGACCGGGCGGCCTGCCTGTTTGGGCACGAAATAGTACATCATGCCGAGGAAAGCTGCGGTCAGGAAGAAGCCCACGGCGTTGTGGCCGTACCACCACTGCGTCATCGCGTCCTGCACGCCGGCGAACAGGCTGTAGGACTTCATGGAGAACAGTTCGACAGGAACGGCCAGATTGTTGAAAACATGCAGCAGGGCCGTCGCCAGAATGAAGGCGAGATAGAACCAGTTGGCGACGTAGATGTGCGGCTGCTTGCGCTTCATCAGGGTACCGACGAACACGGTCAGGTAGGCCACCCAGACGAACAGGATCAGGAGGTCGATTGGCCATTCCATTTCCGCGTATTCACGGCCCTGGCTGTGACCCAGCATGTTGCCGAGCGCGGCGAAGACGATGGCGGCCTGCCAGCCCCAGAAGGTGAAATTGGCCAGCCCGTCGCTGAAAAGACGCGCCTGCGAAGTACGCTGAACCACATAGTAGGAAGTCGCAAACAGCGCACTGCCGCCGAAACCGAAAATGACGGCACCGGTATGCACCGGACGCAAACGGCCGAAGGTGATGTAAGGATTATCGAAATTGAGCCACGGCCAAGCCAGTTCAGAGGCGATATAGACGCCCACGAACATGCCGATCGCACCCCAGATTAAAGTCATGATGGTGAATTTACGGACAATATCGTAGTTGTATTGTTCGTTCACACTCACCGCTGCTGCTGTACCCGTCGCTGCCATCACTACGACTCCCGAAATTCAAACCCAAACAAAGACTTAAAAGTAACCGTTACCACTCAGAAACTTCTTCCAATCAAGCTGCTGCAAACCGCATCTCAGCCCGTTAACCGAAATATTATAGACTTCATACAAGCTGCCCAACAACTCAAAAATGCATCAAAGCAGGCTCTTCAAATCGTGCGCCAGTTCGGCCGGCTTCTGTCCATACTTCATGTAAATTCGTATTTTCCCTTGCTTATCATAAACATAAACGCCAGCGCTGTGGTCGAAACTGTAACCCTGCTGACCCGGCTCCTGCTGCCTGGCATAAAAAATCTTGAAGGTCTTGGCAGCGCGGTCGATCTCCTCGGGGGTGCCGGTCAGTCCGACGAACCGGTCGTCGAACGAAGGCACGAACTGCGCCAGCACCTCGGACGTATCGCGCTCCGGGTCCACCGTGACGAACAGCACCTGCACCTGATCGCTGTCGCTACCAAGCAGCTTCATGGCAGCCGCCAGATCGGCCATCGTCGTCGGGCAGATATCGGGGCAATGGGTGAAGCCAAAGAACAGCGCGACGACCTTGCCCCGATAATCCGCAAGCTGCCTGAGATCGCCACGATGATCGGTCAGCTTGAAGTCGTTGGCGAAATCGGCACCGGTGATATCGGTGCCGAACAATGCAGACTCCTCGGCGGGCGGCGTACATGCTGCCAACATCGATACAAGCATGATCGGCAGCATGGATTTCAGGGTTCGCAACAACATGGCCTCAACTCCAGATCCGGACAAACGGGTAATTGGCGTGAAAATACTGAATCGATTCTAGCACGACCAGCCTGGCATTATTTGTGCACGAGAAATCGATACGAAGCGGCGAACGCATTCTTGCACGACATGCGACCAGACAACGCGAACTTACTGGGAGATCGAGCCTTATGCGGGTAGAATTTATCAATTTATTCAACAAAATCAGGGGTTGATGTTGTCTTTTCTGTCATGTAGAGCCACATGCCTGCCAGCCAGCGCCTGCGCTCTGCTCTTCTGCCTGGGATGCCTGCCGTCAAATGCAGCGCCAGTGCTACCGGAGCCTGCCAACATCCCCAAAGCGGAACCGCAAACGGAGTTTCCGCGACCGCAGGACCCTGATGTCCGCGAATCCCCCCGCCCTGCGATGTCAGCGCCTGCAGGCGATGAAACTGTCCGGATACAGGTGGATGCCTTTCTTTTCTCGGGCAATGATTACATCAGCAGCGCCGAACTTGCAGAGACACTATCGGACTTGGTCGGCCGCAAGCTCGGCATCCAGGACCTCAACCAGGCGACCAATCGCATCACGCTGCTCTACCGCCAGCGCGGGCTCATGCTGGCGCAGGCCTATCTACCGGAGCAGGAAATCCGTGACAACCGGATCGAGATCACCGTCATCGAAGGCAGGCTGGGGGCACTGGAATTCCAGGCGGAAGACGGCCTGGACGCAGCCTTCCTCGCAGAGATGGCCGGAAGGCAGTTAAGGGAAGCAGACACCATCCGCGAGAACAATCTGATCCGCAACGTGACGCTGCTCAACTCCCTGCCGGGCATTAAGGCGGCGGCGCAGCTCAACCCGGGTGAACGCATCGGCACCAGCGACGCCAGCATCGCGGTGAGTGCAGAACCTCGCTGGGCCGGCATGATCGGCGCCAACACGTTCGGCAACCGTTACACCGGCCGCGAGGTCCTGAACGCGACCGCCATGTTCAACAACCCGGCAGGCCGTGGCGACCAGCTGGCACTGCAGCTTCGCTCCTCCAACCACGAGCGACAACGGGGCATCCAGCTCAACTACCTGCTGCCGCTACATCCTTCCGGCACCCTGCTGAACCTCAGCTACAGCCATGTCGATTACCGGCTGAGCGGTGAATTTTCGGCTCTGAAAGCCAGCGGCGACAGCGACTATCTGAGCGCCGGCATCGACCAGCCGTTGTTGCGCAGCAGACCAGTCAACATCACGGGACGTGCGACGCTGTCGCACAAGGACATCAATGACGAAGTCGCGACATTTGCGTTAAAAAATCGTCGAAATATCAAGGCGGCAGAACTGGGATTATATGCAGACCGGCGCGACCGCACATCACGCGCATTGAGCCAGATCGGGGTCAATCTCAAGGCCGGCCACGTCGACTTCCGGGATCGGGTCGCGCAGTCGCTCGATGACGGCGGTGCCGAAACGGCGGGCGATTTCCTCAAATACAACCTGTTCGTATCCCGCGCTCAGCCTTTATCCCAGAAGATCAACCTGAATCTGCACGCAGAATACCAGGGCGCCAACAAGAATCTGGACGGCAGCGAAAAGCTGTCCATCGGCGGCGTCAACCGCTGGCGCGCCTTCGCCGAACTGCCGACCTCTGCCGACCGCGGATGGGTCGCCGGCATGGAATTACGCGGCATCTATGGCGAGGAAAATTTCCTGGCAAGCTTTTTGCGCAGCACATCAGTAAGCCCCTATGTTTTTTACGATGCAGGCCTCGGCATCATCAATCACGAGGCTTTGGACAAGAACAACCACGTACGCTCGACGCATGCAGGCTTGGGCATGGATGCAGCCATCGGCGAGCGCTGGTATTACGGCCTCGCCTGGTCATGGCAGAAGCGAGATGTGGATGGAAGTGACAGCGAGCGCGAACACCGCATGTGGGGCCAGTTGCAAATGACTTTCTGAGCCTGCTCGAATACGGCCCGGAGAGTCGAGCCAGATGGTAAACATAAAAGGTCCGATGATGGATAAGCACACAGGTAGCGTTGCAGAAAGAAACGGATTCAAGCTGAAGCCGATCTCCCGTATCGGCCTGCTGCTTTCGCTCGCCTTGTCCGGACAACACAGCTTCGCACTGCCGGCGGGCGAGCAGATAGCCGCCGGTCAAGTCAGTATCCAGCGCAACGGCGACAGCATGCGCATCGATCAGGGTTCACAAAAGGCCATCGTCAACTGGCAATCCTTCGGCATCGCCGCCCACGAGACGGTCAACCTCCATCAACCGCATCGCGCCGCCGCACTGTTCCGCATACTGGGCTCCGACCCCTCGCTCATCTACGGCAGGCTCACCGCCACAGGCAGCCTGTTCCTCAGCAATCCCAACGGCGTGCTGTTCGGTCCGGGCGCACAGGTCGACGTCGGCAGCCTCGTCGCGACCACCATGCGCATCAGCGACCGGGATTTCCTTGCGGACCGCTTCCATTTCTTTGCCGATTCAAACGCAGGCGTCATCAATCGCGGAGCCATCCGCACCAGCGATGGCGGCCACATCATCTTGCTGGGCGAATATGTCGAAAACAGCGGCAGCCTGACCGCCAATCACGGTAGCGTCGTTCTTGCAGCGGGCCGGCAGGCAGTGCTCGATATGTTCGGCGATGGTCTGGTCAAGGTCGACCTCTCCGGCGATGCCCTGCAAGCCGTCATCGAGCAGACCGGCAACATTCAGGCCGACGGCGGCATGGCGCAGATCACGACACAGGCGCGCGCAGCCGCCATCAATGTGTCTGGCATCGTGCAAGCCAACAGCCTGATCGAGCGCAATGGCAGCATCCGTCTGGAAGGCGGCAGCGGCGCCAAGGTCACCGTCAACGGCAGCCTGCAGGCGCGTGGCGAAACGGCCGGCAGCAACGGCGGCAACATCCTGGTCAGCGGCGACCAGGTGGCCTTGTTGTCGAACGCTGCGCTGGATGCATCGGGGAAATCCGGCGGCGGCGAGATTCTGGTCGGCGGCGACTATCAGGGTAGCAACGCGGAAATCCACAACGCCAGAACCACCTATGTCGCAAAGGGCGCCAGCATGCGTGTTGACGCCATCAGCAATGGCGACGGCGGCAAGGCCATCGTCTGGGCCGACGATACCACACGCTATTACGGCAACATTTCAGCCCGGGGCGGCGCCGAAGCCGGCAATGGCGGCTTCGTCGAGGTTTCGGGCAAACGGCAGTTGGATTTCAGCGGCAAGGTCGACGTCGGTGCCGCCAACGGCATCGGCGGCAAGGTGCTGCTGGACCCGGAAAACATCATCATCAATAACAGCACCCAGCCATCACCACCCAACAATGCCGACGGCACGCCGGACATCGCATTTGCCGATGCGCCGGCCATAGGCGCGACCACCGTACAAATCGCGGACATCGTCAACTTCTCCGAACTGTTCCTGCAAGCGACCAACGACATCACCGTGGCCAGCACATTAACCATGGCCGCCAATAACAGCATCCGGCTGGAAGCCAACAACAACCTCAACGTCAATGCCGCCATCACGACATCCGGCACGGGCTCCATCAACTTGAAGGCCGACGCGGACAACAGCGGCAACGGCACGCTGGCGATCGGCAACAACATCAGGTCAGGAGCAGGCGGCATCACACTTTCCGGCGCCGCCATCACACGTTCGGCAGGCAGCATCACCAGCACAGGCGCCACCGGTCAGAATGCAGGCAATATCAACATCAACGCAAGCGGGGCCATCAACCTTGGTGCCGCTGCCATCACTGCAACCGGTGGCGCCGCGTCTGCCGGCAATCCGGGCAATCATGGCGGCAACATCACCATCAACGGTGCCAGCGTAAGCGGGACCGGCACCATCACCGCCAACGGCGGCAACGCCTCGTCCGGCGCGGGTGGCAATGCCGGCAACATCGTCATTACTGCCAACAGCGGCAATCTCGCCACCGGCGCCCTCAATGCCAGAACCGGCAATTCCGCCGCCACCAATGACAGCGGCAGTACCGGCAGCATCGAGCTGAACGCAAGTAACGGCGACATCAGCACCGGCGCCATTACTACCACCGGGGGCAGCGGCGGCAATGGCAGCGATGTCAGCATCACCGCCTCCGGCAACTACATCACGACAGGCAACATCACCACTTCGGGCGGCACCCGTCTCAGCAGCTTTTCCGGCAAGCATGCAGGCGAGGTTGAAATAAACGCTGGCAACAACATCGATATTCGCGCAATTACTGCAGTCGGCAGCAACGCTACCAACAACTCCCAGGCCGGTGGCAATGCAGGCCTGATCAAACTGGTTGCCGATGGCGATATCACGACCAACAACCAGGCCCTGACCTCGCGCGGTGGTAACGGCCATGCGACCGCCAGCGGTGGCGCGGCAGCTGGTGTCGAATTGCAGGCACAAGTCATCAGCACCGGCTCCATCACCACCTCCGGCGGCACCAACGGCGATGGCGGCAGCATCCAGCTCAATGCTGTCGGCAACATCACCACCGGCGCACTCGCCAGCAACGGCGGCGCTGCCAGCACCAATTTTGCCGGCAGAAACGCCGGCACCATCAGCCTCGATGCCGGTGGCAATATCACGACCACCTCCATCGCCGCCAGCGGCAGCAGTGGCGTCGGCGCCGGCCAAACCGGCGGCAACGCCTCCAGCATCACACTGACGGCGGACGGCAATGTCACGACGACAACCCTGACAGCAAGCGGCGGCAATGCCGCAACCGGTGCCGCCGCCGATGGCGGCGCTGCCGGGCAGATGGATATCACCGCTGACGG
>JAVEWT010000048.1:0-12408 GCA_034004425.1 Methylophilaceae bacterium | reverse complement strand
TTGCGCGACATCAGCGATATGTTCGCCCGCGAAAGGATCAACGTCACCCAGGTCAACACCGTTAGACGCAACCAGCTGGCCCGCATGCAGGTCTCGGTCGAGATCGCCGATCTGGAGCAGCTCGATCGCCTGCTGGCCCTGATCAAGCAGGTGCCCGGCGTTGTGCTGGCACGACGCAGGGTCTGAGCTGCGATGGAAACTCGAATTGACGCCGCGTCGCGCGATAGTGAGCGGTAACGGCAAATAAAAAAGGGAGCCTGAGCTCCCTTTTTTACGTCAATGCAAGCAGACGAATCAGCGATCAGAAACCGTTGGGGAAATCGTAGCTGTAGTGCTTGCGCAGCGGCTTGACGACTTCCCATTGGCTGTCGAGGCCGGCGTGGAACGCAACGAGGTCACCGGCGACGATGCGGACCGGCTCACCGCCCTTGGGGGTGACCAGAATCTCGCCTTCCAGCACGTAGGCGCATTCGGTGGAACCGAAATCGATCGGGAACTTGGAGACTTCCTTCTCCCAGATGGCCCAGGTGGAAACACCCAGTTCCTTCAAACGCTCTTGGCTCGGGTTCTTTTCGATAACAATCTTGGACATGGATATCCTTTCAGGGTATGGCTGAAACTCAGCATACGGGTTGTGTAATGACAAAAAAGGGATGCAAAACAGGCGTACAGAGAATGTCTAGACCTACTTTACGTAGGCCGAAGTATAAGGGTTTTTGACCGCCCGGGCCAGCCGCGCCAGGCGGATGACGGGCGCGGTGCGCACGAAGTTCGGCCGAATAGCGCCTCAGCCGAAGCGGTAATGCTTGCGCAGGGGTTTCTTAACTTCCCAAGTACAGGTGAGGCCGGGCGAGAAGGTCACCAGGTCGCCGGCGCCGAAACTGACGGGCGCGCCTTCCTTCGGCGTGACCGTCACCTCGCCCTCCAGGATATAGGCGACCTCCTGCTCGCTGTAGGACCAGGGGAAAGTCGAAACCTCCTTGGACCAGGTCGGCCAGGAAGTGACGCCCAGCGCTTGCAGGCGGGCTTCGTCCGGATGATGTTCAACCTTGATCAGAGACATGTCGGGCTCCTTGTTCAGTGTGGCGCCTGACAAATGATGGGCGGCGCCGTACGATGGGATCAGGCAGTGAGCAGACATGATAAGACTTTTGGCCGTTCTGCTCCAGACGGCAGAATGCCGGCCTGGCTCAGGTCTGCAGGAGGGTGAGCGCTTGCTCCAAATCGGCGATCAGGTCGTCCGCCTCTTCGAGGCCGATATAGAGGCGAACCAGCCCGCCTGCATATGGCCATGAGCTGCGAATCTTTCGCATGTCGAACGGCAGCGCCAGACTATGGCTGCCGCCCCAGCTGAAACCGATGTGGAACAGTTGCAGTTGATCGACAAAGCGGTCGATCGCCGGTTGCGGGATGTGCGGCCGGAAGACGATGGAAAACAGGCTGGCGGCGGCGCTGCAGTCGCGGCGCCAGATGTCGTGTCCGGGGCTGTCCGCCAAGGCCGGATGCAGCACGGCGGCGACGGCCGCTTGCTGTCGCAGCCAGCCGGCGATCTTGCGGGCGGCGGCGTCTTGCGCCAGATAGCGCAGTTTGTAGTGCGGCAGGCTGCGCAGCACGAGGTTGCAGTCCTCCGGGCTGACGCCGGTGCCGGATTGCATGTGGGTAAGTTTGAGACGCTGGTGCAGCTGCCGGTCGCGGCTGGCGATGCTGCCCAGCAACACATCGCTGCCGCCGGACTGATATTTGGTCAGCGCCTGGATAGAGATGTCCGCCCCCAGTTCGAGCGGCCGCATGGCGATGCTGGCGGCCCAGGTAGCGTCGACCGCGACCAGGGCGCCATAGGTTTTTGCAAGGCGGCAGAGTGCCGGGAGATCGGCCATCTCCATGGAGACCGAGCCGGGGGTCTCTACCCAGAGCAGGCGGGTGGCAGGCGTGAAGCGGACACTGTCGAGGTCGAGCGGATCATAGAAATCGACACCA
This sequence comes from Methylophilaceae bacterium, assembly GCA_034004425.1. Lineage (GTDB taxonomy): Bacteria > Pseudomonadota > Gammaproteobacteria > Burkholderiales > Methylophilaceae > UBA6140. Next base: position 10,431 of record JAVEWT010000048.1, on the reverse strand, counting down.
ACAGCGTATTGCGACTGCAGGAAGCGCGCGAAGTCGATGGCGGGTTCATAGGCGTTTTCCGGCAGCAACAGGCGTTCGCCCGACTTCAGCAGGCTGAGCATGGTCAGGCTGATGGCGGCGAGGCCGGAGGGCAGCAACAGGCAATGATCGCCGCCCTCCAGCAGGGCGATCCTGCGGGCGAGGCGACGGCTGGTCGGCGTACCGCTGAGACCGTAGGCGTATTGGTCATCGTCACGCCAATCGCGTTGGCGCAAGGCGGCGACATCCGGGAAGATGACAGTGGACGCGCGCTCGACGGCGCTGCTCAGGCTGCGGAACTGTTCGCGTTCATCCTGCTCCGTTTGCAGCAGCTGCGTCTGGCGCTGCCAGACTTTCTGCGGCCGGCCGGTATCGCGCATCAGAGCCAGTCCCAATCGAGATGTGCCTTCTTCGGCGCGTTTTTCATGGCCCAGTCCCAGAGGAAAGGCGGTATGAAGCGCATGAATCGGGCGAGCCAGCCCATCTGCCAGGGCACGACGAAGAAACGGCGCCGGGCGGCGATGGCCCTGGCCATCTTCGCGGCGGCGACATCGGCATCCATCAGGAACGGCATGGCGTAGGTGTTGACGTCGGTCATCGGCGTCCTGATGTAGCCGGGAGCGATGGTGGTGACGTCGATGCCGTGCGGCCGCATTTCGACGCGCAGGCTTTCCAGATAGCTGATGGCTGCGGCCTTGGAGGCGCTGTAGGCGCCGGCACCCGGCAGACCGCGGATACCGGCGATGCTGGCGATGCCGACCAGCGAGCCGCTGCCGCGTTGCCGCATGCCGTCGATGAAGGGTTGAAAGGTGTGCAGCAGGCCCAGCACGTTGATGTCCAGGATCGCCTTGAAGGCGGCGGTGTCTTCTTTCAGTTCGGTCAGCGTGCCGCGACTGACGCCGGCGTTGGCGATGACGATGTCCGGCACGCCGTATCGCTGCATGAAGTCGGCGGCGGCGGATGCCAGTGCGTCGGCATCGCGCACGTCGGCAGTGTAAGTGGTTACCGGAGTATCGAGGCTGGCGGCAAGCTGCTGCAATAGCCCGCCGCGGCGGGCGACCAGACCGAGGCTGGCGCCCTGCGCGGCATAGTGGCGGGCCAACGCTTCGCCGATGCCGCTGGATGCGCCGGTGATGAACACGTTCATGTCACGGCACCGGTCATGCCCGAATTTGCCGCACTGAATTTACCAGCTTTGATTTGCATGGCCGGATTTTCCCAGCGGAGTTTTTCCAGGTTCAGGCAGGCCGGATGGCGAGGTCGCTTACTTCTCGCTGCGTGCCTTGGCGATCAGGTAATCCGCCACTTTCAGCACCTGGTGGTTGCCGCCGGCCATGCTGCTGGAGGTGATGTACTTGCCGTCGATGATCAGCGACGGCACGCCGGTGGCACCTGAGGCGCGGAAGATCTGCGCGGCACGGTTCAGCTTGGTGTTGGTGGTGAAGGAGCGGAAAGCTTCCTCGACCTTTTTCTGGTCCAGCCCGCCCTCTTTCGCCACCCAGCTGATGGCGGCCTTCTCGTCGGTCGGGTTCAGCGTCTTCTGTTTGTGGATGGCGGCGAACAGCTTGTTGTGCAGCTTGTCCAGCACGCCCAGGCTTTCCATCGCGTAGTAGGCCTTGGCCATCGGTGCCCAGTCCGGACGCGGCAGGCCCGGCACGCGCTTGAAGACGACGTCTGCCGGCAACTTGCCGGCCCAGGCGTGCAGTTGCGGCTCCAGCGTGTTGCAGTGGCCGCAGCCGTACCAGAACAGCTCGGTGACTTCGACCTTGCTGGCGTCCTCGGTCGGAATGGTCTGGGCGGTGGTGTTGAATTCAACCCCGGCCATCGGGTCCGCCATCAGGTTGGTGGAGGCTAGCAACATCAAGGCGGCGAAAAGCTTTTTCATCGTGAGATTCCTTGTCTTGAACTTGATTGTGGTGAGTGGATTGACTTTAAACGCTTCGCAAAGTTTTCAACGTGCCGCGGGCCGGTTGCGCTGACCGCGGCCGGAGAGATTATTGATTGGGCACCTTGCTGTCGACCTTGATCAGGTCCGCCGTGAAGCCGTTCTCCAGCAACTGGGCGCGGGTGCGGTTGATCTGGCCGATGTCGCTGAAAGGGCCGACGCGCACGCGATGCCAGGTACCCTTTTCCGGGATCTCGGCGGTCTGCACGATCGCCTCCATGCCCTGCAGCGCCAGCTTGGCTTTCATGTTGTCCGCTTCCTGTTCGGTCTGGAATGCGCCGACCTGCAGGAAATAGGTTTCGCTGGTGACGGTGGCTTCTGTCTGTTTCTGCTGGATTTCGCGTTCCGTCACCTGGCTTTCGTTACCCGGCAGTATGGTATAGAAATCGAAGCGCGGGTTCTCTGCAGTTTCGGCCGGCGTATCGGGCACGGCAGCCGGGGCTTCGGCGCTGACTTCCGGCTCGATGACGGCGGCCGGTGTGACCTTGTTCTCGAACGGCGATTTGCCGCCGGTGATGAAGATCGCCAGCACGACCGAGATGCCGACACCGAGCACCAGCCCGACCAGCAGGCCGGAGAAGAACGGGCTGCCCTTGCTGGCCTTTTTCTCGCGGGTGGGGGTGGAATTCTTGTAGTCGCGGGTCATGGTGTTTTCCTGTGGGTTGCCTTTGGCAGTTACATTTTTTCCGGCGCGCTGACGCCGAGCAGTTGCAGGCCGTTCTTCAACACCTGTTGCGTGGCGTGGATCAGCGCCATGCGCGCCAGCTTCAGCGTCTCGTCCGCTACCAGAAACTGCTCTGCATTGTAATAGCTATGCAGGTCGCTGGCTAAGTCTTTCAGGTAGTTGGCGATCATGTGCGGTGCCAGCTCTTCGCCGGCGTGGTGCACCACCTCCGGGAACTCGCTGAGGCGCTTCAACAGTGCCGTTTCATGCTCGGCCTGCAGCGGGCTCAGGTCGGCCGCCGCTAAAGTTGTGCAATCGCCGTTCCACTGGCCGAGTACGCTGCAGATGCGGGCGTGGGCGTACTGGATGTAATACACCGGGTTGTCGTTGGTTTGCGCGCGGGCGAGGTCGATATCGAACACCAGTTGGGAATCGGCGCGCCGTGCCGCGAGGAAGTAGCGCGTGGCATCGCAGCCGACTTCCTCGATCAGGTCGCGCAGCGTGACGTAGCTGCCGGCGCGCTTGGAGATCTTGACCTCCTCGCCGCCGCGCATGACGGTGACCATCTGGTGCAGCACATATTCCGGCCACAGTTTGGGTATGCCGATATCCAGCGCCTGCAGGCCGGCGCGCACGCGGGTGATGGTGCTGTGGTGGTCGGCGCCCTGCTCGTTGATGACGCGGACGAAACCGCGCTGCCACTTGCCGACATGGTAGGCGACGTCCGGCACGAAATAGGTGTAGCCGCCCTCTTTCTTACGCATGACGCGGTCCTTGTCGTCGCCGAACTCGGTGGTGCGCAGCCACAGCGCCTCGTCCTGCTCGTAGGTGTGGCCGCTGGCGATCAGCGCTTGCACCGTGCTTTCGACCTGGCCGTTGGTGTAGAGCGCGGATTCCAGCGAGAAGACGTCGAACTTGATCTGGAACGCCTGCAGGTCGAGATCCTGCTCGTGGCGCAGATAGGCGACGGCGAAGTGGCGGATGGATTCGCTGTCGTCCGGATCACCGGAAGCCGCATATTGCATGTCGTCGGCGATGACGGTTTCCTTTGCCAGGTAGGCCTTGGCGATGTCGGCGATGTATTCGCCGCGATAGCCGTCTTCCGGGAAATCCGGATGCGTGGGGTCGATGCCCTTGCAGCGCGCCTGCACCGACTTGGTCAGGTTGTCGATCTGGGCGCCGGCATCGTTGTAATAGAACTCGCGCGTGACTTCCCAGCCGTTGGCTTCCATCAGCCGCGCCAGGCAGTCGCCGACGGCGGCGCCGCGGCCGTGGCCGACGTGCAAGGGGCCGGTCGGGTTGGCAGAAACGAACTCGATCTGCAGCTTGCGGCCGCCGCCGGTCTGATGCCGGCCGAAATGCTCGCCCTGCTGCTGGATCTCGCGGACGACTGATTGCCGGGCCTTGGGGCTCAGGTAGAAATTGATGAAGCCGGCGCCGGCGATCTCGATGCGGGAGATATATTCAGAGGCCGGCAAGGCCTTGACCAGACTGTCGGCGATGGCGCGCGGGTTCTGGCGCAGCGGCTTGGCCAGCATCATGGCCAGGTTGCTGGAAAAATCACCGTGGTCGGCATTCTTCGGGCGCTCGAGCTGGATGTCGAGCGGCAGACTGTCGGCGCCGATCCCTTCGGTGTTCAGGCTTTTTGCGGCGACGCTGAGTAATTCGGTAAGATGTGCTTTCAAGGCAGAATCGACTATTCGAACAAAAACGCTATTTTAACCTACTGAGCCTGCAAGCCATAACCGATTTCATGACCGCTCCCGTCCTCAAAGTCGCACTCGATGTGCCGCTCGACAGCCTGTTCGACTACCTGGATGGCGGCTTCGACGTAGCGGTCGGCCAGCGCGTGCTGGTCAGTTTCGGCCGCCGCCGGCAGATCGGTCTGGTGGTGGCGCGGGTGGCGGAATCCGGGCTGCCGCCAGACAAGCTCAAACCCATAGAACATGGCTATGTCGATGAGCCGGCGCTGGACAACAGCGTCTTTCGCCTGCTCAGGTTCTGTGCCGATTATTACCACTATCCCTACGGGCAGGCCTTGTTGGCCACCCTGCCCGGCCGCTTGCGGCAGACGGAGCCGGCGGTCAGCCGCCGGCAGTTCGCCTACCGCCTGGCGGCGGGAGCCGATGCGGGTGCGATCGCCCGGCGCAAGGTCGTGCAGCACAAGATAGTTGCGGCGCTGCAACAGCAGGGTGAGCTGACCGAAGCGGCACTGACGCAGATTTCCGCCAGCTGGCGCAAGGCAGTGCAGGAGTTGCTTGAAGCCGGCCTGCTGCAGGCGCGCGAGGTGTTGGCCGGCCTGAAAACAGGCAGCGGGCAGTTGCCCGCGCCGGAACTGAATGTGGATCAGCTGCAGGCCGTTACGGCGATCAGCGCTGCCGCGCAGCAATTCAAGCCCTGGCTGTTGTACGGCATCACCGGCAGCGGTAAGACCGAGGTCTACATACAGTTGATCGATCGCCTGCTGGCCGGCAACCGCGGCCAGGCGCTGGTGCTGGTGCCGGAGATCAACCTGACGCCGCAACTGGAAGCGCGATTCCGCAGCCGCTTGCCGCACCTGCCGCTGGTGTCGCTGCACAGTCACCTGGGTGAGGGCGAGCGCCTGCAGAACTGGCAGCTGGCGCAATCGGGCGAGGCGCGCATCGTCATCGGCACACGGCTTTCGGTCTTTACGCCGCTTAAAGACCTGAGGCTTGTGATCGTCGACGAGGAGCACGACGCTTCCTACAAACAGCAGGACAGCATGCGCTATCACGCGCGCGATGTCGCGCTGGTACGGGCGCAGCAGCATAAGGTGCCCATTGTGCTTGGCTCGGCGACCCCGGCGCTGGAGACCTGGCACAACGCCCAGAGCGGCAAGTACGAGATGTTGGCGCTCACCAACCGCGCGGTGGCGCAGGCGCAGCTGCCGCAGATCCGCTGCATCGACACCACACGTAATGTTTTGCAGGATGGCTTGTCGCAGGTGCTGGTCGGCGCTCTGCGCGAGCGTCTGGCCCGCGGCGAGCAAAGCCTGCTGTTCATCAACCGGCGCGGCTATTCTCCCGTTCTGCTCTGTAGCGCCTGCCACTGGATCGCACCTTGCATGCGCTGCAGTGCTCGGCTGGTGGTGCATCTGCGCCAGGGACGGTTGCGCTGCCACCATTGCGGTCATGAGCAGAAAATCCCGCCGGCCTGCCCCAGTTGCGGCAACACCGATCTGCATCCGACCGGCCATGGCACGCAGCGGCTGGAGCAGACGCTGACCGCCCTGCTGCCGGACGCCCGCATCCTGCGGGTGGACCGCGACAGCGCCCAGCGCAAGCACGCCCTCAGCGAAATGCTGGCGGCCGTGCACGCCGGGGAGATCGATATCCTGCTCGGTACGCAGATGCTGGCCAAGGGCCATGACTTTCCCAATCTGACGCTGGTCGGCGTCATCGACACCGACAGCGCATTGTTCAGCCCGGATTTCCGGGCGGCGGAGCGGCTGTTCGCGCAGCTGATGCAGGTGGCTGGCCGCGCCGGTCGCGCCGACAAGGCCGGCGAAGTGTTGATTCAGACCGCCTTCCCCGACCACGTTCTGTTCAATGCCCTGCGCGCCCACGACTACGCCGCCTTTGCCGGCAGCCTGCTGCAGGAACGCGAGATCATGCAATTCCCGCCCTATAGCCATGTTGCGCTACTCAAGGCCGAAGCCAACGATTTTGCACTGGTGCAACAATTCCTGCGCTTCGCCGCCGATACGGCCCGTGCGCTGATGCGGGAAGTGACCGTGTATGACCCGGTGCGTCCGCAGATGGAGCGGTTGAAGGGTATGGAACGTGGGCAGTTGCTGATGCAGGCCAATAGCCGTCAACCATTGCAGCGCTTGCTTAAAAGTCTGGTGGCAGGTTTGAGGGAGCATCCGCTGCATTCGAAAATTCGTTGGACGGTGGATGTCGATCCGCTGGAGTTTTAGAGCGAAGAATTGATTGAACCGACAGCCTTGCAGTTTCTAGCAAACTGTCGGTTCAGCTGATAGGCAAATTAACGCAGTTTTGTTCCGCAACTCTCGCAGAACAGGTCATCGGCTGAGATCTGTGCACTGCAGCTATGGCAATTCAGGATTGAGCCTGTCGCTGAGGCTTGCGATGCTGCTTCGAAGGGTTTGGCTTCTTTGGCTTCTGCGCGTTTGGCTTGTTGCTGCCGTTGAAGTTCCTGAGCACGATTCTTTGCCGCTTCTGCGCGACGCCTGGCTTCGTCGAGTTTTGCCTGGATCTGCCGTTGTGCGGCACTGATATCCAAACCATCTGTCAGTTGAAGGTAATTGATAGAGGTGCCTAGCAGATACACATTGCCGGATATGGCAAAGGCTAAGCTCATCAGCATACCGCCCCCGATTAGGGCGGCTATGATGTATCCACTACCATCCATTCCATAACCAAGCGATCCACCCATCAGCATTCCCAGCAGGTTGGTGGACATGCCGAAGTTGAGGGGCGATTCAAGAATTGATGCTGACAGGCCAGTGATGAGAGATGCACCACTAAAGACGACACCAAATACCAGCATATTCACAATGGCGACCAAGATGCTGAGTAATAAGGACAGGATGATGAGCGCCATAAAACGTTCTTTCGCAATGGCCCATAGTCTCGCCAATGTATCCATCACAGAACCGCCATCCCAGACAGAAGGTGCAATGATGCCTATTCCTGAAAACAGCAGGAATATGGTGAAAACCCCGCTAATCACAATACCCAGCGGGAAGATGACCGCAAAAAGCGTTGGCCCCAGTCCAGGAATCTTGCAAATGTAAAGCACCAGTGCCAGCACAAGCACCCAGACGACATAGGCCACAAACAACACCAATAGGGAAAGCAGGAGTCTGTGAAGAGAGAATACAGAGGATATCAGCGCATCCGTAATGCTGCGTGCCGGTGTGTTGCGTGCAATATCCATCATGATGAAACCGGTGGCTGAAAGCCCAATGATCAGCGCGACCACAGCAAGCAGGCCGAACAGACCAGCCACCCAGGCAGCGCCCATTTTCGCTGCCAGCGATGCCCCTATTGCAGTAATAATGATAAATGCTATGCCGCTGGCTGCGGTCAGCAACAATGCCGGCCAGTGACTGGTTGCATCCAGCGCGCGCAAGATAGAGCCAGAGTTTAGTAAAACAGAGTTCGTGGATTTGGAAACACTCATTTCATACTCCCATATCTTATTGGTATAGGTTTTAATAAAGGTATTACTGATCTTTGCTGTTTCATCCCTGCACGGCGATGGCGCGATAAATAGGTGTTGTTTTTGAATCCAGAAATCAATGTCCGGGAATCACGCTGTCAGACTTTTGTTTTTGCGCATATTGCTCATTAATGGAACCATCCGGCTCCAGGATTTTTCGCTCTTTATCCCAAAGTGCTTGAGCTCTTGCCTTCATTTCTGCTGTCGGGTACCGGCGTTTTTCATCTACCAGTCCGAAAAGTCCTTGAAAGCGTGCTTCATACACCGGCTCAGCTGCCGGAGCAGCAGTTTCCTTTTCAGGTTGAGCGCTTACAACAGGGTCATTTGTAGCGGCAGGTTTCTGGTTAACAACAGCAACTGGCTTGGGTGTTTTCTTGGGTTTGGTCTGAGCTACCGCTGTGTTGTCAGCTTTGGGCTTCGCTGCATCAGGCGGGGAGGATTCTGCTACTGTTGGTTCTGACTCTAATGCCGCGTTGTCCGCGCTATCCGTTGTCTCGGTAGTTTGTAGCTCTTCCCCTGATGGCTGGGTTTCTGAAACAGGTAAGCCGGATTCTGTTGTTTCGGGCGTAGCGAGCGGCCGATTCTTTGCATAATAGATGCCGCCAACTGCCAATAATATAAGTAACAGGATGACGACGATGATCGATATGTTTCTGCTATTAAAGGCAGAACTGGTAGTCGCCGATTCGTTGATGCCGGAAGCTGGTTTGGTGTTTGCTGCCGATGCCTCAGGCGGTATAGGGGAATTTGCCGGAGGGTGTGATTTTACAGTGTCAGTATCATTGGTAATGGGAGTTGTTGAAGCACGCAACAGATTGCCGCAACTGCGACAGAATTTTGCATCATCCCCGTTCTTAGCACCACACTTTTTACAGAACATGCTGAAAACCTTACTGTTTTTCTTGCATCTTACTTTCAATTAATCACGTTGACAATGAAAGGTAAGGGTTATTCCCAAAGTACCGGTTGCCGGAGAATGGCGAGTGACTGGCAGGCTGATTTACTTGATTGCCAGCAGAGCCGCTTTTCTGCTCAAATGTGGGCTTTATTACAGGCTGGTGGGTGAATAGCGAATTAATACGGTATTACCCCATACAGTGCATGGGGTAATACCGTTTTTTTAGTTACCGGCAGCTTTTGCTTCCTCAGCTGCTTCAGTCGAATATTGCATTGCCTGATCAGTAGCCTGCTCTGCTTCCTGCAAGCTTTGTTCCACAGCAGTTGGCTCGTTGATAGCGGGTTCTTCCTTTTTACCGCAACCCGTTAACAACAGTCCTGCAATGAACAATGCGATCAGGGATTGTGAGAAAAATTTCATGTTGAATACCTCTCAATTAATATTAGTCGGGGATGCGTAATGTCTGACCGGGATAAATCTTGTCCGGATGGCTCAGCATGGGTCTGTTGGCTTCAAAAATCTTCATGTAAAGATTTGCATTGCCATAATGCTGCTTGGCGATTTTGGAAAGGGTGTCGCCGCTGACCACAGTATAAAAACGCGGCTCCACAGCTTTTTCAGCAACCTCCATGTTGTCCACGACTTTGCTGACTCCTTTTACATTGCCGCAACAAAGAAGAATCTTCTCCTTGATTTCCTGTGTCGCCGCTTTGCCACTGACGGTAACTTCGCCGTTGGCGCCATTGAAGCCTACTGTCAGGTTTTCTGCAGAGAGATTCATCTTGGCGATGTAGTTTTCTACCGCTTTGCCAGCGGCAGCATTTGCAGCAGCAGCGTCAGTAGTTGGTGTGGCTGCCTTGGCTTCGCCTACGCCCAGTAGTTTTTCACCGGCATCTTTGATAAAAGCAAATAGTCCCATATTGTTCTCCTTGGTGGTATGCCTGGATAACGTTGTCTCCAGGATGAAACAAAGAAGCGGCGACACGAAAATTATGTCGTTGATGCCATCAACGCGCGAATTATGGGATGTGAATATGAATCGCAAAATGGCAATTGACAGGCTTCTTGCTATATCAACTCGCAGCCACGTTTGATGCAGCCTACGCCAGAGTTGGTGAGATTTAGCTGTGATACTGAGAACTGAGGGTTCGAACAGCCTCCAGCATGGCGGCGGCGTTATCCGGATGGGTCCATTGCGTGATGCCATGCCCCAGATTGAACACATGGCCGTTGCCCTTGCCGTAGCTGGCGAGGATAGCGGCGACTTCCTTTTCGATGGCTTCCGGTGACGACAGCAGGATGGCGGGGTCGAGATTGCCTTGCAGCGCAACCTTGTCGCCGACACGTTGCCTGGCTTCGCCGATATCCACGGTCCAATCCAGCCCCAATGCATCGGCGCCGATTTCAGCTTGCGCTTCCAGCCACAGCCCGCCGCCCTTGGTGAAGACGATGCGCGGTACGACGCGGCCTTCGCTTTCGCGCGTGAGGCCGGCGACGATCTTTTCCATGTACGGCAGGGAGAATTCGCGGTAGGCGTTATGCGCCAGTGCGCCGCCCCAGGAATCGAAGATCATGACCGCCTGCGCGCCGGCGGCGATCTGCGCGGTGAGATAGGCGGTGACGGTCTGCGCCGTGATGTCGAGAATACGGTGCAGCAGGTCGGGCCGGGTGTAGGCCATGCGTTTGATGGTGAGGAAA
>JAVEWT010000047.1:0-12419 GCA_034004425.1 Methylophilaceae bacterium | reverse complement strand
GAAGAAGTCAAAGACGAGAAGAAATAACAGCGCGAAGGGGAAAGGGTAAAGGGGGAAGGGTGAGACGCAGCCACCGTGATCTGAAAGCCTGGCAGCAAGCCATGGCCTTGGTGACAGCGATTTACTCCGCCACCTCCCGCTTTCCCCGGGACGAGCAGTTTGGGTTAACCAGCCAATTGCGGCGGGCAGCGGTTTCCGTGCCCGCCAATATTGCTGAGGGAGCAGCCCGGAATGGCTCCAAAGAATTCCTGCATTTTCTTGGAATCGCCAGCGGGTCGCTTTCCGAATTGGATACATTGGTGGAATTGGCTCATATACTGGGCTATTTGGATCAACGAGAGGAACTACAGAGGCAAGTGGATGATGTCTCAGGGTTGGTCATGGGCTTGGCAGCTTCGATACGCCGCAAACTCTGACCCTTCCCCCTTCACCCTTCCCCCTTCACCCAACTATGGCAACAAAAAAAGACTTTTACGAAATCCTCGGCGTCAACCGCGATGCTTCGGATGACGAGATCAAGAAGGCTTATCGCAAGCTGGCGATGAAGTACCATCCGGACCGCAATCCGGACAATCCCAAGGCGGAGGAAAGCTTCAAGGAAGCTAAGGAAGCCTACGAGATCCTCTCGGACGAACAGAAACGCGCGGCCTATGACCAGTATGGCCATGCCGGCGTCGACCCGAGCATGGGCGGCGGCGCTGGCGCGCAAGGCTTCGGCAACTTCGCCGACGCCTTCGGCGACATCTTCGGCGACATCTTCGGCGGTGGCGGGCGTCAGCGCTCCAACGTCTACCGCGGGGCAGACCTGCGCTACAACATGGAGATTTCGCTGGAAGACGCTGCGCGCGGCACCGAGACCAAGATCCGCATCCCGGTCATGGCCGAATGCGAAACCTGTCACGGCTCCGGCGCACGGCCGGGCACCAGCCCAGTCACCTGCACCACCTGCGGCGGCCACGGCCAGGTTCGCATGCAACAGGGTTTCTTCTCGGTACAGCAGACCTGCCCCAACTGTCACGGCACCGGCAAGATGGTGAAGGAACCGTGCCCGACCTGCCACGGCGGCGGCCGCGTCAAACAGCACAAGACCCTGTCGGTCAAAATTCCGGCCGGCGTCGACGAGGGCGACCGCATCCGTCTTTCCGGTGAAGGCGAAGCCGGCGTCAACGGCGGTCCGCCGGGTGATCTCTATGTCGTCGTCCACCTGAAGAAGCACGACATCTTCGAACGCGACGGCGCCAACCTGCACTGTGAGATGCCGATCAGCTTCACCACGGCAGCACTCGGCGGCGAGATCGAGATCCCGACGCTGGACGGCCACGCCAAGATGAAGATTCCACCGGAAACGCAGACCGGCGCCACCTTCCGTCTGCGCGGCAAGGGTATCAAACCCTTGCGCGGCAACACCAACGGCGACCTGATGTGCCATGTCGTGGTGGAAACCCCGGTCAAGCTGACCGAACGGCAGAAGGAATTGCTGCGCGAACTGGAGGAAATCAACCTGCAGGATTCCGGCAAGCACAGCCCGCGCTCCAAAGGGTGGCTGGACAAGATGAAGGACTTCTTCGAATAAGCCTTTGACAAGCATATGCCGCCTGCGGTGAAATGAACGCCTGGTGATCGAGACGACGCCAGGCGTTCATTTTTTCGACCAGCCCCTTGCCTCAACAGACACCACAGGACTACTCCGGGATTTTCAGCCAGCGCGCCCATTCCTATCATCGGGCCATGCAGGCACACCCGACAGCGCGCGACGAAGAATTCCGGGCCGCCATCGCCTGGTGCACATTCAGGCCGGCTGCGCGCGTGCTGGACGTTCCGTCCGGCGCCGGCTATCTGACACGCCACCTGGATCGCCGCGATCTGTCCCTGCTGTGCGTCGATCCGAGTGCAGCATTCTCCACGCTCGGCCGCCAGATCGTACCCGGCAGCAGCGTACAGGCCGAGGCGCGTCACCTGCCGCTCGCCGACGCCAGCACGGACGTCATCATCAGCCTCGCCGGCCTGCATCACGAAAACGACAGACATCCGCTGTTCATGGAATGGCGACGTGTCATACGGCCGGACGGCCAGCTACTGATCGCCGAAGTCGAAACCGGTTCTGCGGTAGCGGCGTTTCTCGATGGTTTTGTCGACCGCTACAACCCGATGGGGCATCGCGGTGCGTTTGTTGATACCGGCTTCCGCCAGGAACTCACGGCGGCGGGCTGGCGCATCGAGCGCGATGCGCTGACGGAGAGTTGCTGGCGATTCGGCAGCCTGGTCGCCATGACCGATTTCTTCCGGCACCTGTTCGATCTGCGGCGCGCCAGCGACAGCCGCATCCTAAACGGCATACGGACGCATCTCGGCTGGCATCAGGACCGCAACGGCATTGCCGTGCCGTGGCCGCTGCGCCAGCTTCTGGCGACTCCCGGCGACCTTACGGCAGCAGTGACATGAAATCCTCGAACTTGCCGTTGGCGGCGCGCGGGATTTCTGCGTCGTAATAGCGGAACTGCAGGCGGAACGGATAACGCAGCGCCTGATGGATGATTCCGGTCAAAGCTGCCTCCTGTTCCGGCTGCAACGGGCTGGCGACGACTAGCCGCACTTCGACCGTTCCGGAATCGAGCTGTACCAGCTGATGCTGCAAAACCGGCGCGACTGCGGCATATTCCTTGAAACCCGTTCTGGGCCAGATGCGATTGCCATCGGGCAGCCTCAGCATATTGCGCTGCCGCCCCATGATCTCCTGCAGCACCGGCAACCCGCGTCCGCACGCCGCTGGCCCGCCCACCCGCGCATAATCGCCAAGTGCGTAACGGATCAGCGGTCTGGCGAAATTGTTCAGCGTGGTCACCACTACCTGCCCCACTTCACCAGGAAGACAAGGCGCTCCGTCCGCATCCAGCACTTCGACAATAACGTGTTCCGCCTGTACCAGGTAGCTCTCGTCCTGCGGACTTTGGTGCGCGATATAGCCGACTTCTTCCGCGCTATAGATATCCTTGATTTCGAGCTGCCAGGCAGCGCGGCACAACTGCCGCTGTGCCGCCGTCAGCCGTTCGCCGATACTGATGACTCCCCGCAGGCTTTCCAGCCCGACGTCCTGCTGCAGGCTTTCCTCCGCCAGCGCGGCCAGGTTGCTCGGATAACTCAACAGGTACGCCGGCTGCTGCGCCTTCAGCCAGCGCCATTGTTGGCTGACGGGTACCGTCGCGCTAAGGATGACGGCATCGCCACGTGGAGAGAACATCTCGGTAGCCGGCCCCCAGGTTGGCAGAACCAAGCCCTGATCAAGCAAGGCCGGATGCGGCTGGGCAAATATCTTGATGGTTGCAAGCCTCGCGCTCAGATCACGGCCGTGCCAGAGATGCCCGCGTAGCGTAAAGGCGTTCCACATCGCGTCGGTCAGGCGGGTCCCGACCAGGTCTACCGGGCGACCGGTGGAGCCGGATGTCTTGCCGGTAGACAGCGGCAGATGGCTTTCCGGCACCCGCTCGCTATTCAGGGATTGGCCATGCGCCTGCAAGTCGGCCCGCTGCAGGATCGGGACCTGTCGCCAGGTCGCCCAATCCATGCTGCCTCGATTGGCGGCAAGAATATCAGGTAGAAAATCGCGGTAATAAGGCACCGTTCTTGCGGCATGCACCAACAGGAGATTAGCCTGCTGCATCTGATAGGCGGCGATCTGCCCAGGGCTCCACCATTGGCTTTGTTCCAATTGAAATTGCAGTGCCAACAAGGCAGCATGCTGGGGATTGGGTATGGCAGGCCAGACCAGTCCGGGAATCACGCTTGAGATCATGCCGGTCTCTGACTATCGAATTTCAGTAGGTGCCCTTTTGGATGAACTCGATCTTGTAACCATCCGGATCTTCGATAAAGGCGATCACTGTGGTGCCATGCATCATCGGGCCCGCCTCACGCACCACTTTGCCTCCGGCCTTTCGAACCGCTTCACAGGCCTGATAGGCATCATCCACTTCTATCGCCATATGGCCAAACGCATTGCCCATGTCGTACTTTTCAACACCATAGTTATAGGTCAATTCGAGCACAGCGTGATCTTGCTCATCACCATAACCGATAAACGCGAGCGAGAACTTGCCTTCCGGGTAATCATGCCGACGCAGTAACTTCATGTTGAGCACATCCCGGTAGAACTGAATGGAACGCTCAAGGTCACCGACCCTGAGCATGGTGTGCAGCAGGCGCATGGCTTTAACCTCCTGTCGACTGCTTGTTGGCAGTCAGATTCATGTATTTGGCGTACAACTCTTCGTGCGTCTCACGCTTGTCCGGATTGAACGGAATGCAATCAATCGGGCAGACCTGTTGGCATTGCGGCTTGCTGAAATGACCGACACACTCGGTACAAAGGTCGGGGTCGATCTCGTAGATCTCCTGCCCCTGATAGATCGCGCCGTTCGGGCATTCCGGCTCGCAGACATCGCAGTTGATGCATTCATCGGTAATCATCAGCGCCATGGCTTCACCCCTTGAGCTTCCGTTGGATGGCGGCATCGACCACAGGCGGCACGAACTTGCCGATATCGCCGCCGAGCACCGCGATCTCGCGCACCAGACTGGCCGAAATGAACATGTACTGCTCGGCCGGCGTCAGGAACAGGGTTTCGAGTTCAGGATAAAGATGCCGGTTCATGCCGGCCAGCTGGAACTCGTATTCGAAATCCGAAACCGCACGCAATCCGCGAATGACGACCTGCGCGCCCTCTTCGCGTGCGAACTGCATGAGCAAGCCGGAAAAACCGACCACGCGCACGTTCGGACAATCGGTCAGCACTTCCGCCGCCAGCGCGACGCGCTCCTCCAGTTCGAACAGCGGCTGCTTGCCGTGGCTCTTCGCCACGGCGACGACCACCTCGTCGAACAGCCGGGCCGCACGGCGCACGACATCCTCATGACCGCGAGTGATGGGGTCGAAGGTCCCCGGGTAGATGGCTTTATTGATCATGGGTCGATTTTAGCAGGTGATAGAAAACATTGCCCGCCTTGCCGTGCTTGTGGACCTGCCACGCTGCAGTATCGGCCAGCGCATATTCCGCCTCGACATAAAGGGTGCCGTCAGTCGCCAGATGCCCAGCCAGCAGTGGCAGCAGTTTGTCCAGCCAGCCCTGGTTATAAGGCGGATCGACAAAGATGAGATCGAAACGCTGCCGGTTCTGCGCCAGAAAACCCAGCGCATCCTGGTTGAATATCTGTGCGCGCTCCGCCTGCAGTTTCTGCTGATTGTCGCGCAGCGCATGATAAGCGGCGACCGATTTTTCCACCATGACGAGGGAGGCTGCGCCGCGCGACATGGCTTCGAAGCCCATGGCACCGGTACCGGCGAACAGGTCGAGACAGGCGAGACCGTGCATGTCCTGCCCAAGCCAGTTGAACACGGCTTGACGTACCCTATCCGGGGTCGGGCGCAGGCCCGGCGCATCGGGGAAACGCAGCAGGCGCGAGCGCCATTCGCCGCCGCTGATACGTACCTGGTTGGCCGCCTGTCCGGCCGCCTTATTCCTGCGCTGCGCCGACAACTACCGTCACCATTTGGTCAGGATGGATGCGCCGATTGAAGGCCTCCTTGATCTGCGCGGCGGTCACCTTTTCGACTTCCTTGTTGAAGTCCTCCAGATAGCTTAATGGCAGCTTGTAGAAACCGATGACGGCGAGGTAATCGAGTATCTTGGCGTTGCTGTCGAGCCGCAACGGAAAGCCGCCGATCAGGTTCTGCTTCGCCGCCTTCAGTTCGTCTTCCGTCACGCCCTTCTCCATGAAGCGCTGCAGCGTATCGCGGACTACTTTCAGCGCCTCCTCGCCCTGCTCCTTCTTGGTCTGCAAACCGATCTGGAACGGCCCTTCCACCGCCATTGGCATGAAATAGCTGTAGACACTGTAGACCAACCCGCGCTTCTCGCGCACCTCCGAAGTCAGTCGCGAGACGAAGCCGCCACCGCCGAGGATGTAATTACCGACATAGAGCGGGAAGTAGTCCGGATCGCCGCGACGCACACCCGGATAGCCGACCAGAATGTGCGACTGGCTGGCGGGATGCGCGATACGCTGTTCCTGCGCCTGTTGCGGCAATTCCACCGCCGGCAGCGCCGGCGGCAGCGGCGACTTGGGCAGAGCTGCCGTCAGCTGTTCGGCAATCGCCTGCGCCTGCTCGCGGCTCATGTCGCCGATCAGGGCGATGACGGCGTTGCCGGCACTGTAGTGGGTGCGGTAGAACTGCTCGAGGTCCTCACGCTGGATGGCCTCGACCGTCTCCGGAGCGCTCTCGAAACCATAGGGGTGACTGCCGTAGACCGCCTTCATGAAGGCCTTGCTGGAGATCGAATCGGGCTTGGTCGCCGCCTCCTTCAGGTTGGCGATGATGCGGGTCTTCTCGCGCTGCAGGATGGCCTCTGGAAAGTCCGGCTGCTGCACGATCTTGCCGAAAATCTCCAATGCCCGCTCACGTTCCGGCGATTTGCTCAGCGTGCGCAGCTTGAAGCCGGCGCGATCCATGTCCTGTTCGCCGCCGAGAACGGCGCCGATATCGGCCAGTCGCCTGGAAATCTCCTCCTCGCTCATGCCGCCGGCGCCGGTCGTCATCATGTGGCGGGTAATGGCCGACAGACCGGCCTTGGCTTCGCTGTCGCGGGCGCTGCCGGCGGCAAAATCGATGCTGATATCGACGATGGGAAGGTCATGATTCTCTACAAAATAAACGCCGGCGCCGGTGCTGGTCTGCCAGTGTTCGATCTTGACTGCGGCCTGCGCCTGCAGACTGAATGCGAAAGCGGCGGCAACAAATAAGTGTTTGAAGATTCGATTATCAACGCGCATGAGGGTCCACCTGAGTCTTGTTGGTTTTGGCTTCCATCGGTTGCGGATCGAGGGTCGCCACGGTCAGAACGTCCCTGACCAGATATTTGGCAGCCACTTCCTTCACCTGTTCCGGTGTGATCGCTTCCAGCCGGGCCTGATACTCGTCGAGTATCTTCCACGAATAACCCATGGTCTCCAGCTGGCCGATCTGCATGGCCTGATAGAACATGGAGTCGCGCTGGTAGACATCGGCCGCGATGACCTGCGCCTTCACGCGCTGCAGTTCTTCCGGCGTCACGCCCGCCGTCTTGATTTTCTCCACCTGCTGCAGCAAGGCTTGCTCCAACTGCTCCACAGTCTTGCCCTGGCTGGGTGTGCCTTCGAGCATGAACAGACTCTGGCGACCGCGCGACAGCATGCTGTAGCCGGCACCGACCGAGACCGCCGTCTGTGTATCGCGCACCAACTCCTGATTCAGCCGGGCAGAAGCGTTACCGTCCAGTACGCCGGCCAACAGCTCAAGCGCATAAGGCTCCCAGTCGGTCGCCGGGTCGTTAAGTGCCGGCACACGGAAGCCCATCAGCACGTAGGGCAGTTCCGCCTGCGCCTTGACCACGATACGACGCTCGCCCTTCTGCTCCGGCTCCACCTGCGGTTTTCTGTCAGCGACCGGCCGCGGCTTGATCGGTCCGAAATGCTTCTTCGCCAGCTTGTAGACCTCCTGCGGGTCGACATCGCCGACAACCACCAGCAGCGCGTTGTTGGGCGTATACCATTGTTCGTACCAATCGCGGGCATCGGCTGCCGTCATGTGCTCCAGATCGTTCATCCAGCCGACGATCGGCCTGCCGTAAGGGTGCGCGTTATAGACGGCGGCATTGAACTGTTCATAGACCTGCGCCTGCGCCTTGTCCTCGGTGCGCCAGCGCCGCTCTTCCATGACCACGCGGATCTCCTTGGCGAACTCCTCCTCGGTCAGGACCAGGTTGTGCATGCGGTCGGCCTCGAGCCGGATGGAAAGCGGCAGTTGAGATTTTTCCAGCTGCTGGTAATAAGCCGTGTAATCGCGGCCGGTGAATGCGTTGTCGCGTCCGCCGGCGGCCGCGATCATGCGGGAGAACTGGCCCTGCTTGACCTCTTTGGTACCCTTGAACATCATGTGCTCCAGCACATGAGCGACGCCGGTCTTGCCGTTGACTTCGTCGATGCTGCCGGCGCGATACCAGACCTGCGACACGACGACCGGCGAACGCTTGTCCTCCTGCACGATGATGCGCATGCCGTTGTCGAGCTTGAACTCGTGCGTCGCCGCCTGTAGCAGGCCCGGCAGCATAGCCGTCAGCAAAATCAGACTTCGAAATATCACCTTGTTGTTCTCCTTGAATGCGGATGCCGGAATGGCGATGTCACCGCGATGCAGTACGAGGTTTCATGAATTTCAGGAACGCCAATTCTGACCGGGCGCATGCTTTCTTAGTTCAACCGCGGCAGTCCGGCACGCAGCATTATAGCCATTTAACCGGGGGCTGATTGCGACTAGAATAGAGGCCTATGTTCAATCTCTTCAAAAAAGACAAAACGCCGGCAGTCGATGCCGCAAAGGAGCCGGTCGCGACACCGGCAGCCGCGCAGGACGATGCTCCGGCTCCTGCCGCGCAAGCCCCCGCCCTCAGCTGGACCGAACGCCTGAAGCGCGGACTCAGCAAGACCCGAAGCCAGTTCGGCAACCAGCTGGCCGCTCTCTTCAGCGGCGGCAGGATCGACGAGGACGTCTACGAAGAACTGGAAACCATCCTGCTGACCTCCGATGTCGGCGTGCCGGCGACCCAGGCCCTGCTCGACGACATCAGGACCCGCGTCAAACGCCAGAGTCTGAGCGACACCAGCCAGTTGAAGGAAGCGCTCAAGCAATCGCTGCTGGAAATGCTGCTGCCCTTGCAACAACCGCTTGATACCCAAGGCCACCAACCCTTCATCATCATGCTGGTCGGCGTCAACGGCGCCGGCAAGACCACCACCATCGGCAAACTCGCCAACCTGTTCCAGTCGCAGGGCAAATCGGTGCTGATCGCCGCCGGCGACACCTTCAGGGCGGCCGCCCGCGAACAGTTGCAGGCTTGGGGCGAGCGCAACCGGGTACACGTCGTCAGCAACCAGAGCGGCGATGCCGCCGCCGTCATCTTCGACGCAGTCAACTCGGCCAAGGCCAGGAACATCGACATCGTGCTGGCCGACACGGCCGGCCGCCTGCCGACCCAGCTGAACCTGATGGAGGAGATCAGCAAGGTCAAGCGCGTCATATCCAAGGCCATGCCGGACGCGCCGCACGAGATCCTGCTGGTGCTGGATGCCAACACCGGCCAGAACGCCGTCACCCAGGTCAAGGCTTTCGACGACGCGCTCAATGTCAGCGGCCTCGTCCTCAGCAAGCTGGACGGCACGGCCAAGGGCGGCGTCATCGCTGCCATCGCCCAGGCACGGCCGATCCCGATCCGTTACATCGGCGTCGGCGAGAGCATCGACGACCTGCGTCAGTTCAAGGCCGACGAATTTGTTAACGCCCTGTTCTCGTGATAAGTTCATGTCCATGACGCTCACTTGCCCGCCCAAGCACTTCAGGACGATACCCGCATGATCCGCTTCGATCAGGTCAGCAAGCGCTATCCCGGCAGCAACCAGGCCCTGCAGGACGTCAGCTTCAATATCGACCAAGGCGAACTGGTTTACGTCACCGGTCATTCCGGCGCTGGCAAGAGCACGCTGCTGAAGCTGATCGCCGCGCTCGAACGACCCACCAGCGGCACCGTCCTGATCAACCAGCAAAACATCAGCCATCTGCGTAGCGCCGCCGTGCCCTTCCTGCGGCGCAAGTTCGGCCTAGTGTTCCAGGACCACAAGCTGCTGTACGACCGCAACTGCTTCGACAATGTCGCCCTGCCGCTGCACATCAACGGCATCAGCGGCAACGAGGCCGGTCGCCGCGTGCGCGCCGCACTGGACAAGGTGGGCCTGCTGGACAAGGAAAAGGCCATGCCGATCACGCTCTCCGGCGGCGAGCAGCAACGCCTCGCCATCGCCCGTGCCGTCGTCAGCCGGCCCGCCATACTGATTGCCGACGAGCCTACCGGCAACCTGGACGAGACCTATGCCGGCGAGATCATGCAACTGTTCAACGCCTTTCAGCAGGTCGGCGTCACCGTCATCATCGCCACCCATGACGTACGCGGTATCAGCCCGCAAGCCAAGGTGCTGAAACTGGACCACGGCCGCCTGACCAGCCAGTTCGGTGTGGATAACGATCACACATCACAAGCCCTCGCCGGAGCTGCATCATGAAACCCTGGCTGAACCAGCACGCGCAGGCACTGAGCCAGGTCACGCGCCGGATGAAGGCGCACTCGCTGGCGACCTTTCTGATGTTCATGCTGATGGGCGTCACGCTCTGCCTGCCGGGCACACTGTATGTCATCGTCGACAACCTCAACCGGCTGGCGGGCAGCATGCAAAGCGACCCGCAGCTAAGCCTGTTCCTGAAACTGGATATCGACAGTCAGACGGTCGGCGACATCGCGGACAAGCTCGAAGCGCATCCGGGCATCCAGAGCCATCGCTTCATCAGCAAGGACGAAGCCTGGGAGAACCTGCAACAGAACGCCGAAACGGCCGCGATTGCCGGCAATCTGGAAAAGAATCCATTGCCTGATGCCTATTTCGTGACTCCCGCGCCGCTGGCGCCGGAAGAGATCGAGCGATTGCAGACCGAACTGCAACAATGGGAGGGCGTGGAACTGGCACAGCTGGATGCCGACTGGATCAAACGCCTGAACGCCATTCTGCAGCTGGGCAAAAAAGGCATTATGGTACTGGTCGCGCTGCTGGGTTTCGCTCTCATCGTCATCATCGGCAATACCATCCGCCTGCAGATACTGACCCAGCGCGAAGAGATCGAAGTGAGCAAACTGATCGGCGCCACCGACAGCTTCATCCGTCGCCCGTTCCTCTATGCCGGCACGATCTACGGCCTGGGCGGCGGGCTGATCGCATGGCTGCTGCTGGTCGCCATCATCAGCCTGTTCAATATGTCTGTCGCCGATCTGGCCGAACTCTACGCCAGCGGCTTCCGGCTCGACCTGCCGTCCATGCAGACCAGCCTCGCCATCATCGGCAGCGCGGTCTTCCTCAGCTGGCTCGGCTCGTACATCGCCGTCAACCGCTCGCTGGCACAACTCGACTGACGCGCACGGGCTTACCCAAGGCTGATGCCCATGAAAAAAGCCGGCAAGCGCCGGCTTTCTGATAACTGCAAGGCCTGCTACTTGAAAAAGCGGCGGAACCAGCCCTCGTCCTTGCTTTTCTCTTTCTCGGCGATGATGCCGATCATGTTGGCGCGCACGGCAGACACGTAATCCGCATCATCGCGACGGATATGGTTGATAAGCCAGGACGTCAGCATGTGATGGATCTCATCGACGATGTCATCGCCCAGCCTGAAGCGCTCCAGATAATCGTTGACGCGCCGGACGAACAGATCGTGCACTTTCTTGTGCGGCTTGCAGTATTTATAGCCCGCCTCTTCCTGCAGACTTTCCTCGAAAGCGAAATGCGACAGGGTATAGTCGACCAGTTCGTCCAGCACCTTGCCGACCGCCTCCCTATCCTGCTTGGCCTTGGCCAGTTCCAAATCGTTGATGTAATCCACGATTCTTCTGTGTTGGCGGTCGATCACGTCGATGCCGGTATTCAAATCATCAGTCCATAAAATAGCCAAAACTGCTCTCCTCTCAAAGATGGTGGGTTATGCCCCGCGCTTCAAGTATTGTGAAAAGATGAACTGGTTCCAGAGTTGTAAAACCTCTTCGCCAGCCTCTGATGGTTGTCTCGCCGTACAGGTAAGCCGTTGATTCACCCTGATACGGACGCGCTCCTTCTGCCGGACCAGATTTCTTTTTTATCGGACAACCGAAGTTGCCCGCTCCCTTGACCTGATTCCAGTTGAAGGATGAAGGACATGCACAGCATATAGAAATGACCGATATGGAACTTGATATATATCAAGCAATGTATTTTTGGATGGCGTGACCAGTTAGCCAGAATTAATACAATTTCACCCGATCAGGAATTGGCAAAATCAAGGATATGGAACTGATAATGATTGAATGGCCAGTCAATCAAATGAAGGCAAGCCGTTACTGGATAACAAGAAAAGGCCGGATCTCCGACACCATCCAGAACTACGATCTTAAAGAACTCGAAGCCAGCGTCACCAGATAACTGCGCAAGTTTTCAGCCTTGGTTCCCAGCCCCAATTTTTTACGGATGTTCTTTCTGTGGATACTGACGGTTTCCGGGGAGATCGACAACGTTGCAGCAATGACCTTAGTGGAGAATCCTTCCCTCACCATAGACGCCACCTGTATTTCCTTGGGAGTCAAATTTCGGTAAACCGAGCCATCGCTCATAGGGCATCCATATGACTCTACCAGCCTGGGTTTCCCCCATTTCCACGGACACTTTTATCAAGCTTGTTAAGATAGAAGGAAACGTGAGAGATGGTGCAAATGGCATTACGCAGGAAGTTCAGCCCGGAGTTCAAATCTGAGGCGGTGAGACTG
>JAVEWT010000199.1:0-2732 GCA_034004425.1 Methylophilaceae bacterium | reverse complement strand
AACTGCTTGCGCTCGATGGTGCCAAACTGACCCTGGTCTTCTTCGCCACCGGCCAGCAGGAAAGCTGGCAGGGCACTGGCCGGCTCGAACTCGGGCCGGGCGAAGGCAAGCCCTTCGGCCTGGCGGCTCCTGAAGTCAAGAAACTGCCCGCCTTCCTCGTCAAGCAGATTGCCCGCACCCCGACGCTGGTCGCCCAAGGCCGAGCCGGCGTGACCCGCCTGCGCGCAATCCCGACGCCCGAGGCGATCGCCAAGGTCGATGAAAATTACCGACGCATGCGCTTGGAAGCGGTTGCCGGGGATCTCAATCCGGAGATGTATCGGTTGTCGGCGCTGTTTGAAATGAAGGCTTACGATGCCGTCGAGGCGGCGCTGCGCGATATGGAACAGTCGCGTATGAACCACGGCGAGACCGCCGTTCTGGTCACCTTGTACCGCAAAGCCTTGCGCAATGCGCAAAGTGCGCGATAGCATCACCCTCATGTGTTTTGATTTCAAAGGAGAGAGCGATGCGGAATACATTAATGAATAAACGGACGCTTCGCATAAGCGCAGGCGTGATGTTGTCGTCCTTGTCATTTGGAGTTTTCGCATCACCTTGCGATTCAGTTCTCCTATCTTATGCATCAGGAAACACCAGTGAGGTCCAGTATCACCCTGAGTGCTTTGGGGCGAGTCAGCAAACCGCGACAGTCTCGATTAACCAAACCTCTTTCGTTCAGATCGGTGCAATTTCGAATGCGTTAGGTAACCGTTTTTTGGCATCACCCCCGCCCAGTCTGGCAGGCTTGTCATCCGGTCGTGCTGCTGCTACTCCCGGTAAGCAATGGAACGTCTGGGGAAGTCTGACCTCAAATACAACCGAACAGGACTTCTTCCGTCCTCTCGCCGGTAGCAATATCAATATTGATAACGATGCGTTGACTACGGTATTAGGTGGTGATTTGACACTGTCTTCAACTATGGCGGCAGGTGTATCTGTTGCCTTTGATCGTGCTACAGGTGATAGCCGAGTAGCCGGGACAGTGCAAAACAGCTTGACCAATGAGGGTTACATGATTGCCCCCTATATTGGCATGTCCCTCAGCAAGGAACTGGCGTTGGATGCCTCGGTAGGCTTGGGCCAAGGCAAGCTTTCACAATCGGGTGGGATCGCTGCGGATGCCGACCGCTGGTTCGCCGGCGCCAATCTGAACTACTCGCGCTGGGTCGGAAATACCCAGTTCTCGGGCAAGTTTGGCTGGATGCATGGTGAGGAAAAGTATGACAACGCAAGTGGGAGCGGCGTTACATACGCGGGTACCGGTGCCAAGAACAAGATCGACCAGTTCCGTCTGGGCGCGCAGGCTGCATGGTGGATGAACGGCGTGATGCCTTATGTCGGCCTGTCTTATCTGACCGAGAATCGTTCGACCACGCTGGCCGGTGCAACTGATCCAATCGGCAAGGATGCTTGGCTATTCAGCATGGGTGCCAACTTCCTGTCTCTTTCCTCAGGTATCACCGGTGGTGTTGCCTATGAGCAGGAATTCAGCCGTTCGAACCAAGACAACTATCGCCTGATCGCCAATATCGGCCTGCGTTTCTGATTCGGCTATGCTTCTGAAAAAGGCCGCTGGTTTTGCCGCGGCCTTTTTCTTTGTGGCTTTGCTCGGTGGCTGCGCCTGTGGACTTCCGCTCGGCGATTCGATCCGGGCTGAAGCCACGTTTGGCCCCGTCGGATTCGCACATCACCGTCTCGCTGGCACCGACTTTTACGTCCATGCCTGGCTGCGTGACCGAGGTGGTGAAACCCTGACCGTCGTGATCGAAGGCGATGGCGCGAGCTGGTTCAATCCACGCTGGCCGCCGGCCGACCCGACGCCCGAAGCCAGCCAGGCTGCGGCGCTGGCGATGGCCTTGCCGGGATCGGCGGCTTACCTTGCCCGGCCGTGCCAGTTCGAGCGCACATCGGCCTGCCGGCTCGAACACTGGACGAGCGCCCGCTTCGCGCCGGAACTGGTGACTGTGCTCGACCGCGGATTGAGTGAACTGAAGCGAATGTCTGGAGCGAAATCGCTGCGGCTGGTCGGCCATTCCGGTGGCGGCGTGATGGCTGTGCTGCTCGCACAGCGTCGAACGGATGTGAGAGGCGTGATGACGCTGATGGCGCCGCTTGCGGTAGAGGAGTGGACAACGCGGCTGGAACTTTCGCCGCTCGACGGAACCGACCCCATGCGCCTGCCTCCCCTGTCGGTGCCGGCGGTCCACGTGGCAGGCGGACGCGATTCGATCGTGCCAGCCGAGATCGTGCGTCACTATGTCGCCGCGAAAGGTGGAAAATACGTCGAGTGGCCGCAGGCGGATCATGCCTGCTGGCCCATTGAATCCGCCCGGCATCTCGTGGAGGTCCTGCCATGAAATTCCTGCATACGCTCGTATTCATCCTGTTTGCCCCGGCAGCCTTGGCGCAGATGCCGCCGATGTTTTTCGGCGGCCCGCCCGGCATGGCGCAGTTCCAGGCCATGACGCTGCAGCGCCACCAGGCCCGCACGCTGCTTTATCGCGAGGCGCTCGAAGAGCTGCGCAAGAACCCGCAGGCGGCCGATGTGCCGGTCTGTCCGCCGGGCGTGAAGCCGCAGGCGGGAGAATGCCTGATGCCGCCCGTGGCGGCCTCTGCCGAGCCGGCAACGCTGCCGCCTGCTGCCGTCGAGTCTCCGCGACAGGCAGCGGCTGCACCTGCCGCCGTCCCGC
>JAVEWT010000198.1:0-2732 GCA_034004425.1 Methylophilaceae bacterium | reverse complement strand
CATTTTCGTAGTACTGAATGGCTTTTTCATATTCGCCACGTTCGCTGAGGAAATCGGCATAGAAGTAGTTGGGGTCGATGCCATCCGGATTGATCTCCAGCGCCATTTCCAGATAGGCGCGCGCCTTCTGCTTGTCGCCGAAACCGAGCGGCCAGCCCGGCACCTTGTAATGCAGCGAACCCAGGGTGGTATAGGCAGAACCCTGCAGGGCCTGCGGGTTGATCTTCTCGGCGACCAGCAGCAGGTCACGCGCTTTCTCGGCCTGCTTCAGCGCGCCGAGGCCGCCTTTGGCCTTGGCATAACCGCTGAGGATGATGGCTTCCCAGATCATGGCTTCCGGTGCGTTCTGGCCGGATTGCACATGGCGCTCGCTGACCTGGTGCGCACGTTCGGCCAGTGTCTTGAACACTTCCTCCTGCGCCTTTTCCGGCGTGTGGTAATTGGCCTTGGCCCAGTCGTGCTGCAATTGCACGATATCGGCCGGCAAGGGCTCTGCAGCAAAGGCTGCGGAGCCCATCGTCAGCAACGAGAAGCTGCAGATCAATGTCAGTACGGTGAGTAGTTTCCTCATGGTGGTATCTCCTCCGGTTTAGTTGGGGATGGTTTACTTGGGGGTGGCTCGGGACCGGCTGGCATAGGGCCGGGCGATCTCGGTCTGCTTTTTCAGACCCATGCTGACCAGGCTGGGCAAAAAGCCATTGAGCCAGGCAAACAGGGATTCCGGCTGACCGATGTAGCTGTCGCGATTGCCGCGCAACATGGCCTGCAGGATCTTTTCGGCGACGTATTCCGGCTCATCCAGATTGGTGCCGGTGGCCTTGAACATCTCGGTAGCCACATCGTCGTTGATCGGTGTTTTCACGGCA
Source organism: Methylophilaceae bacterium (assembly GCA_034004425.1). Classification (GTDB taxonomy): domain Bacteria; phylum Pseudomonadota; class Gammaproteobacteria; order Burkholderiales; family Methylophilaceae; genus UBA6140. The sequence goes on along the minus strand of JAVEWT010000198.1, from coordinate 1,866 downwards.
CGTGGCGCGACATAGGTGACGGCGATGTCATAGCCCGCCAGTTCGCGACGCAGGGCCTGCGAAAAACCGCGCATGGCGAACTTGGTCGCGCTGTAACTGGCGTAATGCGGAAAACCGATGGAACCGAAGATGGAGCCGATGTTGACGATCTGGCCGCTGTCGCGCGCAATGAAATCCGGCAACAGCGCCCGCGTCAGCTGCAGCGGCACGGTCAGGTTGACCTGAACCATCTGCGCGATGCGTTCGGGGCTTTGTTCGGCGAATCGGACGAAATCGAGGATGCCGGCGTTGTTGACCAGCACATCGACGCCGCCCATCTTGACCCGTGCCGCATCGGCAACGCCCTGTGCCGCATGGGCGTGGTTGAAGTCGGCGACGATGACGCTGGCCTTGCCGCCGCGCGCGGAGATGACGTCGGCGAGCGCGTTGAGCTTGTGCGCATCGAAGCAGACCAGCGCCAGTTCAGCGCCCTGCGCGGCGAGTTTCAGGGCCAGATGACGGCCGATGCCGCCGGTGGCGCCGGTCAACAGGACACGCTTGCCGGCCAGCTTCATGCCGCCTCCAGCATTTCAGCGGGCAGGAAGCGCGCTGCCAGGTCCCGGAAGATATCGCCGTAGAGCTTGTAGAACATCTTCGCGCTGTCGATCAAACACTGCTGGTCGGCCGGGTCATCGACACGGTTCACCAGCGTCTCGTAGAACGCGGTATGGCTGACGTCCAGCGCACCGTGCGAAGACAGGTAAGTGAACGCTTGCTTGCCAAGCCCCAGGCCTTGCTGGATGGCGGCACCGGCCTGCGTCGCCATAGCCGTGCTGGTACCTTCCAGCACCAGCACCATGCCCAGGAAACCGACCGGATTGACGCGGTACACCATGTCATAGGCGTAGGCCACCATCAGCTCGGCCGCCTGTCCCGGCTTGCCGCGACGCACTGCTTCGGCATCGGCACCGCAGGCGGCGATATCGTTCAATATCCATTCCTGGTGGCCCAGCTCCTCCTCGATATACTCGGCCATGCCTTCGCGCAACCATTCATAGCGCTCTGGCAGGCGTCCGCCGCAGGCCATCAGCAACGGGGTGGTGTGCTTGACGTGGTGATAGGCCTCGGTCAGAAAGGCGATATAGGCTTGCAGGCTGACCTGCCCGGCGACGCCGGCACGCAGCAGTGGCAGGTTGAGCAGTGTTTCGCGTTCCTGTGCGGTGGCAGCCAGCAGTTTTTCATACACAGACATTCTCGGTTTCCTCATACAAAGTGTTGATTCTTGGCGCATAGGCTTGCCAGATCACATCGCGGCGCAGCCTGAAATTAGGGGTCAGCTGTTGGTTCTGGGTGCTGAACGGGGCGTCGGCACAAAGCCAGCGGCCGACGCGCGCGTAATCCGGCAGGCTGGCGTTGACCTGACTGACGACCGCATCGATGTCCGCTTCGCTGGCACCGGCAGCCGGCACAATCAGCGCGGTGTTCCACGGGCGGGCCTCGCCGAACAGCGCGGCCTGCGCGATCTTCGGCGATTGCGCGAGCTGGCTCTCGACCCATTCAGGCGAAACGTTGCGGCCGAAGGAAGTGATGAACACATTGCGCTTGCGTCCGCTGATGTAGAGGTAGCCGGCATCGTCCTGATAACCGATGTCGCCGGTCGGCCAGAAGTGGTCGTCCCCGGCAAGCGGCTCGGCCTCGGCAGCGCCGGTGTAGCCCAGCATGGTGCTGCCGGCGACCAGTATCTCGCCGTCCCCGGCGAATCGCAGCCGCACGTGCGGCAAGGGTTTGCCGACACTTCCCGGCAAGTGCGCCTGCGGCGCGTTGACGGCGACGACGGACGCGCACTCGGACAGGCCGTAACCTTCGAACAAGATCGGAAGAGCACAC
>JAVEWT010000046.1:0-12462 GCA_034004425.1 Methylophilaceae bacterium | reverse complement strand
GAGATAGCGTTTGGCGGCATCTTCGACTGAGCGGGTCCGGCGCTGAAAACAGGGCAGATAGGGGCGGAAGTGGTCGTCAAAGTGGGCGAGTGCTGACCTGACCAGTCCGAAAATGCATTTGGAATATCGAGGCCGTCATGGAAATTCAAAACCTCATTAATTGCATTGAAAACAACGGGTTGCATTATATCACATGCCGACTTCAGATGACTTGGGGCCAATCTGACAAAGTAGAATTAAACACATGACCTTGAATCTCATCCGCCTCGACCCCGTCAAACGCCAAGGCGGCATCAAGGCCAGACGCTTCATCGCCGCCACTTCCGAGCGATATCGCGCCGAACTCCTCGGTCTTCTATAAGATTCATGCGATTGCCCTGGCTTATCTGCTGTGAAGCCAAAGATTGGCTGGCGAACGGTGCTATCATCGGCTATCCCACAGTATCTTGCTCAGTGTCGAACGCATTTTAATGGCCATCTAAGACAGCACCCTGCGTAATTTCCGTCGGCTGCGCATGATGAAGAGGAAAACAACAGTGCCAAAATTCATCGTAAGCGCGTAGACAACGCTAGGTACCGCAAGCGCTGGTTGCTGAAACAACGTAAGCGCGACAAAGACGCCTAGGCCGGCATTCTGGAGGCCACATTCTATGGTGATAGCAATGCAGTCACGCTGCCAACCTCGGGCAATGGTGATGCGCCGGTGTCACTGCATGCGGACAACCCACTGGCGACCAAGCGCGTTGTACCGTCGGCGATGCCGAGAATCTCGCCTCGTCGTGATACACCAAGTGGCAAACGTCATCGCTTGCCCAAGTCTTCAGACCGACAAATTCTGCCGAACAAACAAAATACGCAGCAATTTCCATCAAAATCGTTGACCGTGCTCATTTAACGTCAGACATGCAGTTATTTCGAGGCTGTAATTGAGCTCAAATATCGCATAAATCAAAGATCACCGATGCGTGCACGGCAATAATCTCATTGATCCAGTTTTTGCGAGACCATCATGCGCTTATTGATTGTTTTTCTATTGGCTTTTCTGAAGATCCTTCCCGCAATTTCAGCTGACCTGACCATCCACAACGTCGCTCGTCAGGGTAGTGGCGAAGATGTTCGCCGCACCTTAGCGGCTGATCCTAGTGCACGCGACCTGCGCACCGCCCATGGCTCGCAAGCCATCCATCTGGCAGCCATGAACCCTGACATTAGCGCCCTACGGGCGCTGATCGCCGCTGGCGCCAACATTAACGCCAGGGACAGCGAAGGCGCCACGCCACTTCACATGGCTGCCTATGCCAGCCGAGCGACGCACGCCCGCGTGCTGCTCGAAGCTGGCGCCGACCCGCTAGCGACTACCGACAATGGCCGCGACCCGACGTCGATGGCACGCAAGGTCAAGGCTGACGAAGCAGCGGGGGTTATCTCCCTTTGGGTGCTCAAGGGCTGCAAGGCAGGCAAGCCATGCTGAAGCAACTCACCCACGCTCTGCTGCTCCTCGCCGCAAGCCACACCGGAGCAGCCGAACTGCCACCGATTGCAGTCTACATGCCCAAGGTCTGCCTCGCCTGCATCGACTGGGCGGAACACCTGCGCCAGCACGGCTTCACCGTCCAGGTCACGCAGACCGACGAGATGGATGCGATCAAACGCAAGCTGAAGGTACCGAAGGAACTCGAAGCCGTGCCCAGCGCCAGCATTGCCGGCTATTTCATCGAAGGTCATGTGCACGCCGACCAGATCAAGGAATTGCTGAGCGAGAAGCCAAAAGCGCTAGGTCTCGCCGTTCCCGGGCTGCCGCTCGGCGCACCGGGCCGCGAATACTCCAGCCCGATTTGCCAGACCGCCTGCACCGTACTTGATATGGAAACGGCGGCCCCGCGCATCCGCCGGGAACTCTACGAAACCCTGCTGGTCATGCCCAACGGCCGAACCTCGACCTGGGCGCGCCACTGAACGTTAGAGAAGACCCGCGTACTGGCCGGCGGCCCAGGCCACATCTTCACCCACCAGGTTCTGCCGGCTGACCTGCCTGACCTCCTGCAGCAAGAAACCATCGCTGCGCAAGCGGTAGGACGTTTCGATCCGCGTCCCGGCATCCGGATCAACGCCGGACAAAAGGTGACAAACGCTTTCCGGCAACATCGGCGTGCGCTGTCCAGCGATCTGTCCGGCGACGATGGCCCCCATCCGGCTAGCGACATGGCCAGTCTTCGGATAATGACCGAATAACGGCGAAACCACCCCGGCAGCATCGCCAATGATGAAAATCCGTTCGTCGCCAGGACTGCGCAGGTCAAGCGCGTTCTGTGCCGCCCAGCCATCGGGCGCGCCGGTATTGCCGTCGGCGCGGATCAGCCCGGCCGGCCAGAGCAGACCGGCGGCCTGTTGCGGCGGACTGAGCAGCGCCATGTCGAAACGGATGTCGTCGATATCCGTGCTCAGCGTGCCCCGCTCGGGATCGACACTGCGCACCCGCGCATGATCTAGATAGGTCACTTGGTCGCGGAAACGTTCGAGCAGTGCATGACGAAAAACCGGCATCAGCGGATTCGGATCGACAATGATCAAGCGCCCGGGAATCCGCTGCGTCTTCAGCCACCAGGCAAGCAGCAGTGCTCGTTCGTAAGGCGCCGGTGGGCAACGATAGGGCAATGGTGGAATGTTCAGCAGCAGATCGCCACCAGTAAAAGCCTGCAAGCGCGCTTTCAGCGCCGGCAAGTCACCCGCATGCACCATAGCGCCGGAAAATCGCTTTTTCAGCAGATCGGCCGCAGCAGGATCGCTCAGCTGCCAGGCAGAATAATCCTCGCGGATGCCCGGCGACAGCACCAGCCAGTCGTAGGGCAACGCACCGGCCGAGGTCATCAGGCGCTGCCCGCTGCGGTCGATCCCGATGGCTTCCGCCTGAACGAAGCGGTAGCCGCGCGCTGCCGCGACAGCGGCATAATCGCGCCGCATCGGTGCCGGTGCCTGGCCGTGATCGACCAGCCAGCGATTGCCGAGGGCGAAAGAATGAAAGGCAGCGTGCCGGTCGACCAACGTGACCCCGATATCTGGCGCCTGTTGGCGTAGTTGCGCAGCGGCAGCCAGACCACCCCAGCCACCACCGACCACAACAACCTGACGTACCGCAGCGCGCAGCGGGCGATACAACGATAGCAAACCGCTGGCGAACAGCAGACGGCGGCGAACGGTGCTGATCATCGGCTTTTCCACAGCATCTTGCTCAGTGTCGAACGCATTTCAATGGCCAGCTAAGACAGCACCCTGCATAATTCCCGGCGGCTGCGCATGATGTAGAGGAAAACAACAGCGCCAAAATTCATCGTCAACGCGTAGACAACGCTGGGTACCGCAAGCGCTGGTTGCTGAAACAACGTAAGCGCGACAAAGATGCCTAGGCCGGCATTCTGGAGGCCACATTCCATCGCAATGGCAATGCTGTCGCGACGCTCCAACTGGGCAGCCCAGGCAATCGAAAAACCGCCGAGCATAGTCAGAACGTTGAGCAGCACAGTCGCGCTGCCAACCTCGGGCAAGCCGCTGATGATCGTATCGCGGTGGGCCATAAAGGTAATCATGACAATGCCCACAAAGAAACCAGTAGCGACCCGGCTGACGACACGTTCAGATCGCTCACCGATCAACTGGAGCTTGAGGCGTAGCACCATCCCAAGCATGATCGGTAGCGTTGTCACCAGCAACAGGCCGGCGAACAGCTTGCCCAAAGGCAGATCACCCGCACTCACATGAACACCGCCAGCCTGGACTCCCTGTAAACCGAGCACCGCATTGACGACAAAAGGCAGCGTAAGCAACGCAAGCAGACTGCTCCCGACGGTCAGAACCAATGACAAAGCAGTATTTCCACGCGCCAAATGAGTCAAAAAGGCCGAACTGACGCCTCCAGGGCAGGCGGCGATGATCATCAGGCCGAGCAGCATGGTTTCCGAAAGCTGAAGGCTGATCCCAACCAGCACAGCAGACAACGGCACCAATACGACTTGGCCGAACATACCGAAAGCAACACCGCGCCAATTAGCGAGCGCGCTGCGAAAATCGCTCACGCGCAGCGATAGGCCAAGCGAAAACATGATGAAGGCCAACCCCAGCGGCAGAAAGAAGTTTTCGATCATGATCCGAGACCGACTATTCGGGCGTTCCGCCAGCCATCACTTCAGTAGCAACGGAATGGCGGCATCAAAATCCTGGCGGGTGAACAGCCCCATTTTGCGCTGGACGATATTGCCTTGGCTGTCGAGCAGCAGCGTGAACGGCAGCCCGGTGCTACCGTTGCCCAGCGTCTGCATCAGCCAGATGGCCTTTTTCTTGTCGACAACGAGCGGGTAATTGACGTCGTAGGCCATAGCAAACTCCTTGACGGCGGCCGGGTCCTCCTCGACGGCAATGCCGAGCACGGTCAGGCCGCGCCCGCCGAACTCGCTCTGGAGCTTGACCAGTTCGGGGATTTCCTTGCGGCAAGGGGGGCACCAGCGGGCCCAGAAATTGACGATCAGCGGCTTGCCGCGGAATTTATCGAGATTGACTGGTTGGCCGTCGACGCCAGTCAGCGTCGCTGCAAACAGCTGGGCACTGTCAGTAGCGCCAGCGGCAGCCGAAAAGCCCAGTCCGAGCACGGCGAACAGTATGCAGAGCAGCTGGCAGACTCTCACAGCAGGTCTCCCCGACGGAACAGGAAGTAGCCCAGTGCCGCCGAGCCGAGGCCGAGGAGCGCTGGATAAGCCAGGGCAAACAGACGGAAGCCATCGGTACCGAACAGATCGAGGATAACGTAGGCCGAAGGACCAAGCACGATCAGTTGCGGGTCGAACATCGCCAACGCGGCGGTGCGGAACACCTGTAACGGATTGACCAGTGCCAGCGTGACCGCAAGCTCAGGGTCTACCCGCCCCTGGATCATCACGCCAAGCAGGATCAGATCGAGGAATAACAACAGCACCAGCCAGATCATGAAGGCCGCACCCTGCGCCATGTCGGTGGTACGGGCGAATGCCGAGATGAGCATGCCGATGCCGAGGAAGCACAGCGCCATCGCCGCCAGCAGGCCGGTGTAGTAGGCGAACATGTTCCACGGCACTTCGATGTCCACGATGCTCGCCCAGATGACCGCACCGAACATCGCCAGGAAAACCGGCGCGAAGACAACCAGGTAACGGCCGAGGAACTTGCCCCAGAACCAGGCCTGCAAGGCGACCGGCAACGACAGCAGGTATTCGAAGACACCGGCCTCGCGGTCGCCGGCAACCGAACGGACGGTGGTGATCAGAACGAAGATCGGCAGGATCGCCATGGTCAGCTGGATATAGGTCACCAGCAGACGCGACAGGCCGATGAAACCGAGTACGCGTGACTCGGTCAGTCCGAAAACGAACAGCAGCGCGACGATGCCCCCGAAAACCAGGGTGTAGATCTGGAACCAGCGCGCACGCAGGGATTCGACAATGTCGAGTTTGGCGGTCAGCCACAGTTGATTCATGTTATTTGCCCTTGGCCAGAACATGCTGGCGGGTATCGGTGAAATCCAGGGCCCCCGCCAGCGGCGCAGCAACGGCGGCAAAGTTGTAACCCATCGGCGAAGTCCGTGAAACGAAGTAGGCGCGCTTCGGGTCGAGCCAGCGCATCTCCTCACGGCTCTTGCTGTCGTAGTCGGCCACCCAATGGCGGGTGGCGGCATCGGCCAGCCAGGGATACTTGTCGGCCTGCTCCCTCAGCCAGAAGATCAGGCAGCCGACATCGTCGAACTTGAATACCGTATCCTTCGGACCGCCTCGAGTCTGCGCCGCGAAACGGCGGTCGGAGATGACCATATTGCAGCGCACGCAGGTATCACGATCCCACTTGATCTCGGCCATGCCTTCGGGCCAGCCGCCTTTCCTGCCACAAGCGGCAAGCAGTGCGGCAAGGGGGCTCAACAACAGCCCCCCGGCCGCTGAGCGGAGGATGAAGCTCCGTCGCTGCTCGCGGTCAATTGACGGCGCACACATATCAACCCTCACGCAGCGACAGGTCGGCGACCAGCGCGGTATAGCGCGACACGATGCCGAGGAAGCGCAGGCGGTCCGGCCCCGCGATACCCCCCTGCCAGACCAGTTGCCCGGCGTCGGGAACCAGTTGCCAGCCCTCGACCGCCTTGGCAAAGGCCGGCTCGAAGCGCTTCAGCACGATGCGGCAGAGCAGCCTGTCGGTCAGCGTTGCATCGTCGGCGACCTGGTCGTCGATAACGACCTTGCCCATGTCCATCTCGATGACGCGGTTGACCAGCGACGAAACCTCGTCGAGGCGGTGGCTGGAAATGATCATCGTCGCATCCTCCAGACGCTCGGCCAGCAGGTCGAAGAAAATTTTGCGCGCTTCCGGATCAAGGTTGGCGGCCGGTTCGTCCATGATCAGCAGGCGGGCATCGCGGCCGAGCGCGATGGCGATCAGCAGCTTCTGCTTCATGCCACCGGAAAGACGCACGAACTGCCTGGACAGAATCCCATCGACGTCAAGCCCTAGCCGCTTGCCGATCGCATGGATACGCGCCGGATCGGTATGGCACAGGGCCGCCGAAAAATCGATCAGCTGGCCGACCGGCATTTTCAACGGTGGCGGCAACTGCGGCACGAAACCGATCCGGCCAAGCACCGCAGTACGGTTACTGCGCGGATCGAGGCCGTCGATGCGGACCTCGCCCTGGTGGTCGTACTCGCCGAGCAGACAGCGGATCAGCGTGGTCTTGCCGGCGCCGTTCGAGCCGATCAGCGCAACGCGCTCGCCGATGCCGATGTCGAGATCGATACCGTTGAGAACGCTGGCGCGGCGGAAGGACTTGCTGAGTTTCTTGAACTGGATCATGGCTTGGATTCTAGGCTGGGCACTGGCGGTTCACTTTGAATCTGGATCAAAAATCACAAGAGTTTAGACAGCCCCTTGACCTCGTAACGCAACGCGCCGGTCGGGCAGATATCGACGCAATAACCACAGCGCGTGCAGTCCGGACCCAGGCCGAGCGTTTCCTCGGCGGCCCGGCCCTTGATCGTGACGTCGAGGACGTGCGGCACCAGGCAGACCTTGCGGCAGTCACCTTCATGGAAACAGTGTTCGACGTGGTAGGTGATCTGCAGCGGCGAGATTACGCCGACCGCACCATAGGTCAGTCCGATCGGACAGACATAGCGGCACCAGGCGCGGCGCGACCAGAAGATTTCGAACAGCAGCAGCAGGAACACCCAGCCCAGCGCCAGCCCCGGCCCATAGATCAGCGCCCGCGACAAAATGCCGGTCGGGGACAGCGTCTCGAAAATGGTATACCCGGTCACCACCGACAGCAGCGCGAACAGCAGCCAGAATACCGTGCGTGTCCCGCGGTGGAATTCATGGTCGGTGACGATCTTGCGCTCGACCAGCCACAAATGCAGCTTCTCGGTCCATTCGGCAAGCAGGTGGTAGGGGCAGACCCAGGAACAGAAACTGCGCCCGCCGAGCAGCACCCACAGCAGGAAAACCGTGAAGGTACCGATGAACAGGTTCACGATGATGTGCTTGTGGGCGAGCATCACGTGCAGCGCCGAGTTCAGGTCGATCAGGTGGAAGCCGACGAAACGCGACGCGGTCAGCGCCCCTTCGAGAATCTGGATGTCAAGCCAGAAGCTGAAGACGAACAGCAGGTTGGTGGCGATCAGCACCGCCCAGCGGCGGTTACGCCATTTGTGGCTGGTCTCGTGGTGCGCGCGCGCGTGCAGCTTTTCCTTGATGTAGCGATCCTTGTCCTCGTACTTGAGGAACATGATCTTCTGCACCTTTTCGGAGACTTTCTCCGGCTTTTTCGGGGCTGCGCCGAGCATCCCCTTGATCAGATCAAGTGGGCGTCCCATCACGCACCTCCCTTCCAGACGGCCTGCGCATCAACGACGATAGCCGCCGTCTCGACCGGGCAGATCATCTCGCAGACGCCGCAGCCAACGCATTGTTCGTGCACCATCGGGATGAAACGCCCGTCGCCGGTCGCCTGCAGCGAGATGGCATCGGCGATCGGACATTCAGTAACACAAAGATCGCAGATCTCGCGCTCGTAAGGATGATCCCGCACCGGGATCGGCGCCCAGCGATCGACGTCGACGTAGCGCATTTCGCCCTTGAAACCGGGACCGCGTGCCTGCCCCTTGAAACCCTTGCCCTGCACCGCCAGACAGGATTCCGGTCTGGCCAGGCGGGCCAGACCGAAGCGTTCCTTGAGATTGAGACTGGGTTCCGGATCATTTGCCTTGGCCTTGAGGATGGGCGCATGGGCCAATGGGGCACCATTACGAACACCGAGAAAGTCAGGCTTCTCGTAAGTCAACGCACCGGTCGGGCAGGCCAGGATGCATTGGACCGCATCGCAGGAAAAATCGCAGGCCTGGTCACGCGCGGCGATGTAGGGAACGCCGAGACCGAAACCGTCGGTGATGTCGCCGAGCTTGATTGCCTGCACCGGACACACCTGTACGCACTGCCCGCACTTAATGCAAGACGACAGTAAATCGGCCTCATCGAGCGCACCGGGCGGGCGCAACAACGGTGCCCGTGCATTACTGACCGGAATATAGCCAAGCAACGAGGCGCCAACGATACCGACGGTGAGGCCGAGCGATTGCAAAAATTTGCGCCGCGCTTTCTGCGCCTTTTCGATTGACATCGCCGGCTTGCGCGTAGCGGACCTACTGTCTTCGCCACTCATGACAAGGCCTTCCTTTCTGGCTTGTGAAACACCGGCTGCTCGTCACGCAGGATCAGGTCAGGTGCCGAAAACGGCGCCAAGCGTTCAAGGAAGTCGAGCAATTCGAGCACCGGGGAACTGCGGAAAAAGCGCGCCATCGGTAACTCGATCCAGATTCGGTCGGCATAGGAATAGAGCTCATGGACGTTGTCGCCAATGCCATCACCGTTACGGTCAAATCCCTGATAGTCGTCCCAGAAATTACCTTCCCAGTAATTCTTTGACGAGTCTTCGCTACGCCCGCCATAGCTGACCTGAGTCAGATTACCTTCGAACAGGTTGCCGCGCATATTGTTGCCGCCGGTCTCGCTGTTGAACTGAATGGCGATACCATTGTAGGCCAGACGGTTGTTACGCACTTCGATAGTGCTGTCGGGCTGGAATGGCGACAGATCGGAACCGATACCGATGCCGCAGTAGATGATTTCGTTGTTCTCGATCAGAGTTCCAGAGGCTTCCTTGAAGCCAATCCCCATGCCGGTGGCGCCGGTGGCATGCGATATGATGTTGTTGGTTGCAGCACCGCCTTCGGTGTACATGAAATAGACACCGACAGCGTTGTCGTAGAAGCGGTTGCCGTCGACAATGTTTTCGTTGGCAAACATGAAGTGGATCGAGTAACGGCTGCGCCGCCCCAGATTATCGATGAAGCGGTTGCGGTGCGAATACCAGGCGACCATGTCACGCGAATCGACGATTTCATTACCCTCGATCAGATTGTCGTGGCTGTACCACAACCGCAGGCCATCGCCACGCACACCCAGTTCGAGGTCCTTCGAACTGATCTTGTTGCGGCGCACCGTGCTGTTGTTAACCTGTTTGAGATCGATACCGAAGAGGCAGTTATCTACGCCAACATCCTCAATCAAATTGTCATGACCTCGCACATCGAGACAGGAATCGTCGGTATCGTGCGAGTCACCCGAACCGGTCAGCCGCACGCCGCGCAGGACCGAATTGCTCGCGTTCAGCACCATGACCGTGCCCTTGTCACCGGCATCGATGGTGACCTGACCCCCACCGTCAATGGTCAGCGGCTTGTCTATGTTCACCGGCCCAGCATAGACCCCGGGCGGCGGTTTCAGTACAGACCCGGGTTCGGCCTTGTCGACCAGATCCTGGAAGGGCTTCAGGCCATGGATGCGCTTGTCGCGCTCAATTAGCATGAAGACCGGTTTCGGGCGGTCGATGGTTACCCGCGGTGCCGTGCTCAAATCGGCATTGGCACCGAATTCCTGCTCGCTCTGGCCGAGCGTGGCCGTGCCCAGCAGGGACATAGCGAGCACGGAGCGCAACAGTCTCGACGTGGTTGTCACGCTCTTACTCCTGTTCCGGGTTTTCACGCAGTTGCTTGCGACGAATCAGCAGCGCCAGCATCATGCAAACGAAGATCACCAGCAGCAGGCCATAACCCCAGTATGGATAGGAGTAGGTGGAGAATTGTGCAACCTTGCCCTCGCCGAAAACTGTCGGCATGAACGGCTTCACGGTGAAGGCCCCCCACGGATGCATGTTGTGGCCGAAGAACCACAACCAAGCCGAGTAGGTGATGACGAAAAACACTGGAAGCAATGCCGGCACTAGCGCCATCAGCAACTGGAAACTACGCAGTTTGGCGACGCCGGCGATGACCACCGCCATCACCGCGATCAGGCCGAAAATGACCAGCTTCGAGATCAACGATACGGTGTTGCCCCAGGCCTTGATTTTGTCCGGTTCATTGAAGAAAGTTGCGGTTTCGGTCATGTAGTCGGCGACGTGCGCATCTAGTCTGCCCATAACGAACTGGTCGATCAGCATCCACGCGGCAACACAGGCAAAGCCTACGCCCAGCACGAGCAGACGGGGTCTTTTTCGGGGCACAGCAAAGGCCAGTAGCATGACCCCGAAGAAACCGAAGAAGAATTTAGCCAGCGGCTTCTCGACTGGTGCACCGGAAGCAATCGGGAACATCCCGACATAATGGTTGATGGTGTTCATTTCGTGCACACAGTCGAGACCTTCGGCTTTCATGTCGAGGTTCTTTTTCTGCGGGTCGAGGATCGGATTCCAGCGCTCGTCTTCGTGCGACAGATCTTTCTGGATCACCTCGTTGGCCATCCTGGTGCCTTTGCCGGCCGCCTTGCAACCGTTGTACACACCGTCGAAATGGAAATGGATACGGATACCATCAGGGAAGGCATCTTCGGGATAATTCGGTGCCGTCAGCGAGACCCACCAGATCGGTGCAAAATAGGCAACGATCAGGCAAATCAGCGATACAAGGCTGAGGCCGACGACGATACGATTCTGTTTCTCCATGTGACTACCCTTTTTCGCTACTGACCCCCGCCAACCGGGTCGAGGCCGTCCGCCGGTTAAGCGGACGGCTTGCACAACAGGCTGATTGTTCAGCTTCTTGTCTGCTTAGTTTTGCGCCTTACTTCTTGCTTTTCGGCTTGCACATCGCGCCCGGCATCTGCAAACTGGCTTGGTAGGCGGAAATTGCCACCAATTGATCGTTGGTATAGGGCTTGATGACCTTGACCATGTCCGGGTTGGCATTGCGGCGATGGCCGTCGCGGATCTCAGTCATCTGGCGCAGCAGATACTTGTAGTGCTGGCCGGCAATCACCGGATAGAACTTGGCCTTGTCGCCTTCGCCGTTCTTGCCATGGCACTCGACACACTGCTTCTCGTACAGTGCCTTGCCCTTGGCAATCTGGGTGGCGGCATCGGCACCTTCATACTTGCCGTGATCGGTCGGGATGCACAGGCTTTCGATGTACGCGGAAACATGCGCCAATTCCTCGGGATCGACCAGTTCCTTGGCAAAGGGATACATCGTCGGGTTATCGCGCAGGCCCATGCGGATGTCGGCCATCTGCTTAATCAGCACAGTAGTGTGCTGACCGGCCAGTTGCGGGAAAGTCCCATCAGGGCGACCAGCACCGGAAGGCAGATGGCAGGCACCGCAGATCTCGTAACCCTCTTCGCCCTTCTTGGCGACCCCCTTGACCGCCAGGGCCGCTTTCATTTCGCCTTCCATCTTAGCCCACTGGTAGTCGTTGGATTCGATGCCGGCCGCCTTCGGCGCGGGCGGCCCGGCGAACACCACGGTACAAGGCAGCAGCACGGTGGCCAGTGCCAGGGTAATTTTTTTGGTGATCATGATTTCCCCTCTCTACTCAAGGATTTCGTGGATTATTTCAGCGAGGCCAGATATTCGGCCAGGATCTTAATTTCGGCATCGCTGACCAAGTGCATGACGCCCTTCATCGCGGCGGACTGGCCGTTGGCACGGGCACCACTCTTGATGTCTTTCATCTGTTGTTCGGCATAGGCCGCATTCTGGCCAGCGATCTTCGGATACTGAGGTGTCAACGTCTTCTTTCCATCCTTGCCGTGACAAGCAACACAGGTTTTTTCGGCATACAGCGCAGCACCATCCCCTGCAGCAAAAGTGCTGGCAGCAAGTAGTGCTCCGACAATGAGGGCAATGGTTTTTTTCATGGGATTTCCTTTGGATGTTGATGGGGGGCAGTTTCCTACCAGCCCCCCCTGATTCGCTTTAAGGCAGATCAAAACGCCGGTTTACTTGACCTTTTTGGCGCCGTTCTGCTCGAGGTAGGTCTTGGCTCGCAAGCCGATATCAGCCGCCTTGACCTGGTACTGCCAGACCTGCTCCGCCCACAGATTGGCCTGCTCCCAGTCCTTCT
>JAVEWT010000197.1:0-2768 GCA_034004425.1 Methylophilaceae bacterium | reverse complement strand
GCTTTCATGGCGAGATGGATTATATGGCCGCCCACGGCACCAAGCGCAGCCGGCCGGCCGCGCTCGTGCCCGGCACCCTGCGCGTGATCAGCGTGCGGCTGGATTATCTGCCGCCCGGCGCCGCCGATCCGCACGCCGTCATGGCCGACTCCGAGGCGGCCTATCTTTCGCGCTACGCGCTCGGACGCGACTACCACAAGGTGCTGCGCAGCCGCCTGCAGACCCTGGTCGAACGCATCGCGGCCAAAGCCGGTCACGGGCAGTTCCGCGTCTTCACCGACAGCGCCCCCGTGCTCGAAGTCGAACTCGCCACCCAATCCGGCCTGGGCTGGCGCGGCAAGCACACTCTGCTGCTCAACCGCGACCGTGGCTCGTGGTTCTTCCTCGGCGAGATATACACCGACCTGCCGCTGCCAGTCGACACGCCCGAGACTGGCCACTGCGGCACCTGCCGGGCCTGTCTCGATATCTGCCCCACGCAGGCCATCGTCGCGCCGTATCAGCTCGACGCGCGGCGCTGCATCTCGTACCTGACGATCGAATTGAAAGGCAGCATTCCCGTCGAGTTGCGCCCGCCCATCGGCAACCGTATCTACGGCTGCGACGACTGCCAGCTCGTCTGCCCGTGGAACCGCTTCGCGCAGACCACCGCCCTGCCCGACTTCGCCGTGCGCAACGGCCTCGACCGCGCCCGGCTGGCCGCGCTTTTCGCCTGGAGCGAAACCGACTTCAACGACCGCCTGGCCGGCTCGGCCATCCGCCGCATCGGATACGAGCGCTGGCTGCGCAACATCGCCGTTGCGCTGGGCAATGCGGCCCCTTCCGAAGCGGCCGCCAACGCCCTCAGAACACGGCGCGACCACCCCTCGGCACTCGTGCGCGAGCATGTAGAATGGGCGCTCTCGCAACACGGCCCGTCCGCATGAGCACCGCTTCCTCCCCCATCGGCGTATTCGATTCCGGCATCGGTGGATTGACCGTGGTACGCGCGCTGATGGAGCGTCTGCCCTACGAAAACATCGTCTACTTCGGCGACACTGCGCGCGTGCCCTACGGCGTGAAGTCGGTCGAGACCATCGCCCACTTCACCACCCAGATCGCGCAGTTCCTGCTCGAGAAGGACGTCAAGCTGCTGGTCATCGCCTGCAACACCATGGCCGCCGTCGCCGCGCAGGTCGTCAAGGATCTGTCGCCCGTGCCCGTGCTCGACGTCATCGACGCCGGCGCCGTCTCCGCGCGCGGCGGCCGCCGCATCGGCGTCATCGGCACCCCCACCACCATCAACAGCAACGCCTACGCGCGCGCCATCCACGACTACGCGCCCGACTCGCGCATCCATTCGCAAGCCTGCGCCCTGTTCGTGCCGCTGGTGGAAGAAGGCTGGCTCGACCATGACGTGACGCGGCTGACCGCACAGGACTACCTCAAGCCGCTGATGGCCGAACACATCGACACCCTGGTGCTGGGCTGTACGCATTACCCGCTGCTGAAGCCGCTGCTGCGGCAGGTCGTCGGCGACGACGTTAGCCTGGTCGATTCCGCCGAAGCCATGGCCGAACAGGTCGCCGCCGTGCTCGCCGAGAAGGGCCTCGCCAACCCGGGCCCCGCCCAGCCGCGCTACGACTTCTACGTCACCGACGTGCCCCTGCGCTTCCAGACCATCGGCGAGCGGTTTCTGGGACGCACCCTGAACAACGTGCATGTGGTGAAGTGGTAACGGGCCAGGGCACTTTGCTCTACCCTGCAATGCACGAAGCTGTTTCAGCAAATCAGGCAAGGTGTATTTGTCGTGGCCTGCAGTCCCTCTGACTTCATGGAGACCCATATGAATCTGACAGTCAGGCGCGCTCGATCTGGATTAGGCACCTGTTCATTGCCGTTATATGCACCTGCACAGGTGCATATTGCACGTTGGCCGTCAAGACCTCTACCGTGACTCCGCCCAATATCTTCGATGAGTCCGACGCCTTGGCCGAGGACCTGATGGCGATAATTGATGTACCGCTTTTTGACGATTCGCCGCGTCTCCGAATCAGCGACGTCGCGTGCTCCCTTTCCCTTGAACATTGGGCGTCGGCGAGGGCGTTGCTACGTTCGGGTCTTTTACCATCAGCCGTCGTTGTTCACCGAGCCCAGTTCGAGGCGCTTGCTCGTTCAATCTGGCTGTTGTACGCAGCGTCAGATGATCACCTTTCCAAACTAACTGCCACCCTGTCATTGGAGTCAGAACAGGCCGCGAAGAACATGCCGCAAACGGCCGAGATGCTTGAGCATCTGGCGAAGAAGGCACCGCAGCCAGCTTACGACGCTCTATCTCGCTTCAAAGAGAACTCATGGAGGGCACTCAACTCCTTTGTTCATGCAGGCATCCATCCCATTCGTCGGCACGCTGATGGCTATCCCGTCGAGTTGCTGGAGAATATTCTGCGCAACGCAAACGGCTTGGCAGTGGTCGGTTGCATGCAAGCCGTCGTCCTCTCTGGGCAGCAGCCGCTACAGCGCAACATCTTGGCCCTGGCCTCGAAGAAGCCAACATGCATGCCACCACCGCTATGACGGCCAACCCGGCAGTCGAGCGGACCTGCGCGAAAAGCCGCGCAGGCCGCTCACTTCTACGTTCGGCCTCGCAACCTATTTCCGTGCGGATGTTTCATGTCGGCAACCAGAAAATCAATCCCGCTTAATACTGCGCGTTAGCTATGGGCACAGTGCGGAGGATTTTGCCAGAATCCGTCCTGCAACAAGCCACTCTTCCTTCACATCGGAGA
>JAVEWT010000045.1:0-12725 GCA_034004425.1 Methylophilaceae bacterium | reverse complement strand
CATCATCGGTTAAAATAAGCAGACCTTCACTGTCCGTATCCAGTCGCCCTGCCGCGTAAACATCCGCAACCGGAATGTAATCCTTTAGTGTGGAATGTTTTTCATGCGCTCGGAACTGGCAAACGACACCATACGGCTTGTTAAACAGAATCAGCATTTTCGGGATGAATCCATGACCTCAAAAATCAAAGTGCCTGCGCAAGGCGAAAAGATCAGCATCAACGCTGATAACTCACTCAACGTGCCTGACCGTCCGATTATCCCATTTATCGAAGGCGATGGAATCGGTGTAGATATCACACCACCGATGATCAAGGTAGTCGATGCCGCAGTCGAGAAAGCCTATGGCGGCAAGCGCGCCATCTCCTGGATGGAGGTCTATGCCGGCGAAAAAGCCACCAAGGTCTACGGCGACAACCAGTGGCTACCGGATGAAACCATGCAGGCGGTCAAGGACTACGTGATATCGATCAAGGGTCCGTTGACCACGCCGGTCGGCGGCGGCATCCGCTCGTTGAACGTCACCCTGCGCCAGGAACTGGATCTTTATGTTTGCCTGCGCCCGGTGCAATACTTCAACGGCGTACCCAGCCCGGTCAAGCACCCGGAGAAAACCGATATGGTCATCTTCCGCGAAAACACCGAGGACATCTATGCCGGCATCGAGTGGGCAGCCGGCTCCGACGAAGTCAAAAAAGTCATCAATTTCCTCAGTGACATGGGCGTCAGAAAGAAGATTCGCTTCCCGGAATCTTCCGCCATCGGCATCAAGCCGGTCTCAGTGGACGGCAGCAAGCGGCTGGTGCGCAAGGCCATTCAGTACGCCATCGACAACAACCGCAAGTCGGTGACGATCGCACACAAGGGCAACATCATGAAATTCACCGAAGGCGGATTCAAGAACTGGGGCTACGAGGTCGCCAAGGAGGAATTCGGCGCCGTGGAAATCGACGGCGGTCCATGGTGCAAACTGCCGAACGGCATCGTGGTCAAGGACTGCATCGCCGATGCCTTCCTTCAGGAGATCCTGCTGCATCCTCAGGACTACGACGTCGTTGCGACGCTCAACCTGAACGGCGACTACATGTCGGACGCGCTGGCCGCGCAAGTCGGTGGCATCGGCATCGCGCCCGGGGCGAACCTGTCGGACACGACCGCCATGTTCGAAGCGACACACGGCACGGCACCCAAGATTGCCGGAAAGGATATCGCCAACCCTTGCTCGCTGATATTGTCGGCCGAAATGATGTTACGTCATCTCGGCTGGACGGAGGCCGCCGATCTGGTACTCAAGGGCGTGGCGAAAGCAATCGCTGCAAAACATGTGACGGAAGACTTCTCTTCTCAAATGGAAGGCGCGACGCGAGTCGGAACATCGCAATTCGGCGATGCCATCATCCAGCACATGCAATAACAGGACGACAATATAAAACGGCCCAAACATGGGCCGTTTTAATTTAAAGTCTGTCCTGCAATTTTAAGCTCAAGCCTTTTGGATATTGGAGGCTTGCTTGCCCTTGGGGCCTTCGGTGACATCGAATGTCACGCGCTGACCTTCCTTGAGGCTCTTGTAGCCTGACTCCACGATCGCGGAGAAGTGTGCGAAAAGATCGTCGCCGCCATCATCCGGGGTAATAAAACCAAAGCCTTTGGAGTCATTGAACCACTTTACTGTACCTGTTGCCATCTAAAACTTCCTTACCAAATCAAGGGGAGGCGCCCCAAAAAGTTTTCAATTCAAGAACTTGAGCTAAAGCTTGGGCCAAAATTACTTGGAATTAAAACGCCTGAACGGATTTTTACTTGCGTTATTTCCATAAGTCAAGAATTTTTTAGCGCGCACTGCCCAATCGAGACACAATATCAACAAAATCAAGCCTGCTTTAATCATTTACAACCAAATAGGCTTCTTTACAAACAAATGACTAGCGTGCATCATCCGTTTGGGGGCTCAGGGTTGCATGAACTCAGCAATGATGAACAGTACACAAAATCTAGAATCCTAGGATCGAATGGCCACAGCAATTTCACCCATCAAATTAGGCGGGCTGGCTCGCATGCTGGTCCAGGAAAAGCTGTTGTCGGATGAGGAAGCAAACGCCATCCAGGCATCAGCCAACACGCAGCAGATCCCTTTCGTCAAACAACTCATTTCAAGCAAGAAGCTGACTGCTCTGCGCGTCGCGGAGACAGCCGCCAACGCCTTCGGCTTCCCGATATTCGATCTCGATGCACTCAACGCCGACTATCTGCCAGCCAAGGGCATAGACCCAAAACTCATGCAGTCCAGCCGCGTCATGGCCTTGCAAGGCCGCGGCAATACGCTGTTTGTAGCACTGTCGGACCCCACCAATCTGCACGTGCTGGATGATGTCAAATTCCAGACCGGCATGACCCTGTCGCCGGTCGTGGTCGAAGACGACAAGCTTTCCAAGTGGATAGACAAAATCGTCGAGGCCAGCGACACGAGCCTCAGTTCGATCGCCGTGGATGACGATTTCAACCTCGACATGGAAGGCGACGAACAGGCGCCGGAAGAAACGCAATCGATCGAGATCGATGATGCACCGGTCGTGAGGTTCCTACAAAAGATCCTGATAGACGCCATCAACATGGGCGCTTCCGATTTGCATTTCGAGCCCTATGAGAAGTTCTACCGGATACGCTACCGGGTCGACGGCATATTGCGCGAGATCGCGCAGCCGCCGCTCGCCATCAAGGAAAAACTGGCCTCGCGCATCAAGGTCATCTCCAACATGGACATATCCGAGAAACGCGTTCCGCAAGATGGCCGCATGAAGCTCGTGCTGTCCAAAACCCGCACCATCGATTTCCGCGTCAGCACTCTGCCTCTGATCCACGGCGAAAAAATCGTCATGCGTATTCTGGATCCGTCCAGCGCTCAACTCGGGATTGAGGCACTTGGCTATGAGCCGGAACAAAAGGAGGCCCTGCTCTCAGCCGTCAGCCGTCCCTATGGCCTCGTGCTGGTGACCGGTCCCACCGGTTCCGGTAAAACGGTTTCGCTTTACACCTGCCTCAACATCCTGAACGAACCCGGCGTCAACATCTCGACGGCGGAAGATCCGGCGGAAATCCCGCTGGCCGGTATCAACCAGGTCAATGTCAACGACAAACAAGGCCTGACTTTCGCTGCCGCACTCAAATCCTTTCTGCGCCAGGATCCGGACATCATCATGATTGGCGAAATCCGCGACCTCGAAACTGCCGACATGGCGATCAAGGCAGCCTCGACCGGCCATATGGTGCTGTCAACGTTGCACACCAACGACGCGCCTTCCACCCTCACCCGTCTGATGAACATGGGTGTCGCGCCATTCAACATCGCATCGGCCGTATCGCTGATCACCGCGCAGCGCCTGGCGCGCAGACTCTGTTCCAACTGCAAGGTGCCGCTGGATGTGCCGAAGGAGGCCTTGCTGGGCGTAGGATTCAAGGAGGAAGACCTTGACGGCAGCTGGACCTTGTACGGCCCGCGAGAAGGCGGCTGCGAACTATGCAATAACGGCTACAAGGGGCGCGTCGGCATTTATCAGGTGATGCCGATCAGCGATGCCATGAGCCGCATCATCATGAAAAACGGCACCGCGCATGACATTGCCGATCAGGCCCAACTGGAAGGCATACGCGACCTGCGGCAATCCGGTCTGCTCAAGGTGAAGCAGGGATTGACCTCGATCGAAGAAGTCGAAGCCGTCACTAACGAATAATCAGGGGAAAAAATGGCCGTCAGTGCGAGCAAGGAAATCACCTACGTCTGGGAAGGAACGGACAAGAAAGGAAAGCGCATCAAGGGTGAGATGAAGGCTTCCGGCGACGCTTTCGTCAAAGCCACGCTCAGGCGCCAGGGTATCAATGTCATCAAAGTCAGCAAACAAAGCGGCTTCAAATCCGGCGGCAAAGTCACGGACAAGGATGTAACGCTTTTCACGCGCCAGCTCGCGACCATGATGAAATCCGGCGTGCCATTACTACAGGCTTTCGACATCGTCGGCAAAGGACACAGCAACCCGGCGGTCGCCAAACTGCTGGGCGACATCAAGGCCGATGTGGAAACCGGTAGTAGCCTGAGCCAGTCCTTCCGCAAATACCCGTTGTACTTCGACGCCCTGTATTGCAACCTGGTGGGCGCCGGCGAACAAGCCGGTATCCTGGATTCTCTGCTCGACAGGCTCGCCAGCTACAAGGAAAAGATCCTCGGCATCAAGAGCAAAATCAAGTCTGCACTATTTTATCCGATTTCCATCATTGTCGTCGCCTTCGTCATTACCGCCGTCATCATGATTTTTGTGGTTCCTGCGTTCAAGGAACTCTTCTCCAGTTTCGGCGCCGACCTTCCAACCCCGACCCTGGTCGTGATGGCGATATCGGACTTTTTTGTTTCCTATTGGTGGGCAATATTCGGCACCATCGGTGGCGCTGTGTGGTTCTTTTTCTATACGTGGAAACGTTCGGAAAAGATGCAGGCCGTCATGGACAGACTGCTGCTCAAGCTGCCTGTTTTCGGCAATCTGATCAAGATCGCCACCATTGCCCGCTTCGCCAGAACATTGTCCACCATGTTCGCTGCCGGCGTGCCACTGGTCGAAGCTCTGGATTCAGTCGCCGGCGCCTCCGGCAATCGGGTCTATTACGATGCCACCAAGAAAATCCAGAGTGAGATCAGCACCGGCACCAGCCTGACCGTGGCCATGCAAAACGCGGAAGTCTTTCCCAACATGGTGCTGCAGATGGCGGCCATCGGCGAGGAGTCCGGCGCGCTGGACTCCATGCTGTCGAAAGTCGCGGACTTCTATGAAGCCGAGGTGGATGATGCCGTGGATGCCTTATCCAGTCTGATGGAGCCCATCATCATGGTGGTACTGGGCGTCCTTATCGGCGGCCTCGTCATTGCCATGTACCTGCCAATCTTCAAGATGGGTCAAGTCGTAGGCTAAACCCTGGCCCCTACTTCCGGGCCTTGGCCGCGTTCAGCGCCTTCTCGATCTCGTCAGCCGGGTAGGCGCCCAGCATGCGTTTGCCATCGGCAAAAATCAGGGTCGGCGTGCTGGTCACGCCGAGTTCCTGGCCGAGTTTCGCCAGACTTTCGACCGGGCTATCACAATTCGTACTGCCCTTCACCAGCTTGTTATTGAGAACCCAATCCATCCATGATTTGGAGCGGTCGGCAGAACACCAGATCGCCTTGGCCTTGTTGGCCGCATCCGGATGCAACTTGTCGAGCGGGTACAGGAAAGTGTAGACCGTGATATCGGTGATTCCCGCCAACTCCTTTTGCTCAAGCCGCTTGCAGAACGGACAATCCGGATCTGAAAAGACCACCAGTTGGCGGCTGCCGTTACCGCGAACCACCTTGATCGCCTTGTCCAACGGCAGTTTGGAGAAATCCACCCGGGTCAGTTCTTCCAGTCGCTCGCCTGTCACGTTGCGCTTGGTCTTGGCATCGATCAACCTGCCCTCGGCGATAAGAAAGGTGAACTTCTCATCGGTATATACAATCTGCCCGCCGATAAACACTTCGTACAGGCCGCCATATTGCGTCTTCTTGACACTATCTACCTGGATGTCCGGATAGGCCGATTCGATCGCCTTTTTGAGTGCGGCATCGTCGGCATAGGCGCAACTGATCAGAAAAGTACCGACGAACAGGCCCAACAGATTTTTTAGCATTTTGATATCCCAGTTTAATGATGTTTAACGTATCGCCTGATGAATCAGGTACTTCTTCAGCCCTGGCTGACGGTCAGTCAGGCCAAGGCCAAGGTTGCGCAATTGGCGAATTCCGGCACCGGAATGAGCAAACAGCGCATTGAGTCCTCTGGTCACACATTGCATTTCCAGCAGATCGATCTTGCGCGCCCGCTCATACTTCCGCAGCAACTGCCAATCACCGCACGACTGTTGCGGACGGCGCGAAGCCAGCGTTTCGGCCAGCGCCTTCGCATCCTCAAAACCAAGGTTCACGCCCTGCCCGGCTAGCGGGTGCACGGTATGCGCGGCATCGCCGATCAGCGCCAGCATAGGCTTGACCGATGTCTCGGCCGTTTGCTGGCGCAAGGCAAAAGCCCGCGCCGGGGTCAGGCACTTGAGCGCGCCCAGTTGCATGTTGCCCTGCCGTGCCACCTGCTCAGACAACGATTCCGCACGAAGTTCTAACAGCTTCGCCGCAAATCTTTCAGGCGCTGACCAGACCATGGAGATTCGATTGCCGGGCAAAGGCAGCCAGGCCAGTATGCCCTGCTCGCCAAACCACTGAAAAGCGGTATGGTGATGCGGCAATTCCGTCTCGAAATTGGCAACCACGCCCATCTGATGATAGTCGTGGACTCTCACTGCGATACCAGCCTGTCCGCGTAGCCAAGAGCTGGCGCCGTCGGCTGCGACCAGCAACCGGGACTTGCATCCACTACCATCGGCGAGATGCAGTTCGGCATGCCGCTCGCAAAACACCGCCGATTGCGGCGCAACACCCATCATCAGGCTGATCCCGGAGTCTTTCAGACTCGACAACAAGGCCTGTTCCAACTGCCTGCTTTCGACGATATACCCCAGATTGTCGACACAGGCCTCGTCTGCATCGAACTGCAGACGACCGTTATCAGCATCGCCGAAAATTTGCATTTGCGCGATCGGACAGACGCGCCCGCTGGCCAGTTGCTGCCACACACCCATGGCGGTCAGCCATGCGGCATTGGCCGGACTGATGGCATAAATGCGGCTATCCCAATCCTGCGCGGACACCGATGGAGGCAAACCCTCCGGCCTTGCTTCCACCAGCCCGACCGACATGCCTTGCCGGCTCAAGGCCAGCGCACAGGACATGCCCACCAAGCCGGCGCCGACGACGAGCACGTCGAACTGCTGAAAATCCTGTTTATCCACGCGCGCCAAAACTCATCTTGTTGATCAGGAAGCGCTTGGCCGGCTTGATAATATCGAGCGCCCCCAAGCCGGCTGAGCGCAGGCCGGAAACTCCCATGATCTCGTTGGAGAAAATGTTGACAAGAAAATCGGTAAACCACAAACCCCGTGCCGTGTCCCGTTGTCTGGTTCTCGCGTAGTTAGCGAGCGTCTGCGAAGCGCCCCAATCAGACGGAGCGACATCGTGCAGATGCCTGCTCAATTCCCAGGCATCGCGCAGACCGACATTGAACCCTTGCCCGGCGACCGGATGCATGGTCTGGGCGGCATTACCGATAACGGCAAAATGCGGCAAGACGACCGGATTGAGACGTGACAGGCGCAGAGGGAAAGTCATGCGCTTGCCGACAGTGAGAAAACGCCCGACCCGATCGCCGAAGTGCTCATGCAAGGCATTGAGGAAAGCGGCGTCATCCAGCGCCAGTATTTGAGCGACCGCATCCCTTTCGCCAGTCCAGACCAGCGAGAAATCCCGCTCTCCATTGGGAAGCAAGGCCATTGGCCCTGCCGGCGTGAAGCGCTCGTAGGCGACATGATCGTGCGGCAGTTCGGCGCTGACCTTGGTCACCAGTGCATCATGACCGTATTCCCGAGTCTCGCGATGCAAGCCGGCGATTTCCCCCAGCGTTCTGCCGCCGTCTGCCAGCACCGCCAACTCGCAATCCAGCGCCTGACCAACTCCTTGAAATTCGAATCTGACTCGGCTGACGGGCATGCCGGGCGTCACTTCCTGCACCTCGGCATCGTAGCGCACATCCACTTCAGGACGGAGTGCGAGGGCCTGGTCGAGTACCCGGGTCAGCGTGCCGTAGGAAACCACGTAACCCAGCGCCTCTTGTTGCTGATCTTCCGCCCTGAGCAGACTGCGCCCCAGACTGCCGCGCTGGGAAATATGGATGGTGTTGATGGCGGTCGCTGCAGGCGCAATGTCCTGCCAGACGCCGAGTCGCTGCAATATCTGCCTGCTACCATAAGACAGCGCAAGCGCACGCTGGTCATGATGGGAAGCGCCTTTGGCACGGGCTTCCAGCACCATTGATGGAATGCCATCGATAGCCAGGGCCAGCGCCAGTGTCGCGCCGACCGGGCCACCACCGATGATCACAACTCCCGCGTGCATCGTTTCTGCGCTCATGCTCACCTTGCCGCCGCCATCAGGCTCTCGATCTCTGCCACCGTTTTCGGTGCGTCAGCGGTCAGCAGTTCGCAGCCTTGTGCAGTCACCAGCGCATCGTCCTCGATACGTACACCGATGTTCCAGAACGCCTTCGGCACATCGTCGGCCGGGCGAATGTAGCAGCCGGGCTCCACGGTCAGCGTCATGCCCGGCTGCAGCGTACGCCAGTTACCGTCCGCCTGCTTGTATTCTCCGGCATCATGCACATCCAGACCCAGCCAATGGCCGGTGCGATGCATGTAAAAACGCCGGTAATCGCCGGACTCCAGCACGGATTCCGGGCTGCCCTTGCACAGGCCGAAATCGATGAACCCGCGAATCAGCACATCCAGCGCAGCCTCGTGCGGTTCGTTCCAGTGGCAACCCGGCCGCACATTGTCGATCGCAGCCTGCTGCGCTGCCAGCACCAGTTCGTAGACATCCCTTTGCGCAGCGCTGAATCGGCCGTTGACCGGAAAGGTGCGGGTAATGTCGGAGGCATAACACTCCAGTTCGCAACCGGCATCGATCAACAGCAACTCGCCGTCGTGCAGGCGCTGGTTGTTTTCCACATAATGCAGCACGCAGGCATTGGCGCCACCGGCGACAATCGAACTGTAGGCCGGCGCCCGGCTGCCATGCCGGTAAAACTGATGCAGCAACGCTGCCTCGATTTCGTATTCCATCATGCCGGGACGGGTGACCTGCATCGCCTGCTTGTGTGCTTCTACCGAAATTTTGGCAGCCCGTCGCATGACATCGAGTTCCTGCTCGGACTTGATGAGGCGCATCTCGTCCAGCCACGCACGAGGATCCACCATCTCCGACGGCGCACTGACCCCGCTGCGGCTTTGTGCCCGTAGCTGATTCAGCCAGCCGGCGAGCCGGTTATCCCACGCGGCCTCGGCGCCGAAAGCATGAAACAGGCGCGGCTGGTTTGCCAGAAACCTGGGCGCCAGTTCATCCAGCCTGGTGATGGAATACGCTTCGTCGAAACCGAACCTGGCCTGCGCGCCTTCCGGCCCATGACGGAAACCATCCCAGATTTCACGCTCCATATCCTTGTCGCGACAGAATAGGATGCTTTTCGGCTGCTCGCCTGCAACCAGCAGCAAGACGGCCTCCGGCTCGGTGAAGCCGGTCAGGTAGTAAAAATAACTGTCGCTGCGGTACGGGTAGTGGCTGTCGCGATTGCGTGCGGCTTCAGGCGCTGTCGGGATCACGGCGACGCCTGCTCCCATGGCCTGCATCAGCGACTTTCTGCGATCGATATAGTGTCGGGGTTCAATCATGGCACTCTGTCTTCAATTCGTACGGTTAAGGTCAGCCAGCCGCTGCGGAGTGCCGACATCATGCCAGATTCCATGGTGATGTTCACCGCTGACTGCGTCCCTGCCGATGGCATCACGCAGCAAGGGTGCGAGTTTTGCCGGCCTGTCCGGCGGCAACCCGGCAAACAGGCACGGTGCATAGACCGCCACACCGGAGAATGTCAGCATGCGCTCTCCTTCGAGTCTGACCGTTCCGCCGTCCAGCGCGAAATCCCCCTGCGGGTGCTGCGGCGGATTGTCGATCAGGACCAAGTGCGCCTCGCGAACGTCCGTCAGCGCGGATCTCAATTTGGCGAAATCAATATCGGTAAAGATATCGGCATTGACCACCAGGAATGGCGCTTCGCCAGATTCGTCAACAAGCAAGGGCAGCGCTCTGGCGATACCGCCCGCCGTCTCTAGCGCTACCGCCTCGGGAGAATACCTGATTGACAAACCCCAGCGGCTACCGTTCCCCAGCGCAGTTTCAATCTGGTGGCCCAGATGCGCGTGATTGATGACGATCTCGCGAAAGCCCGCTGCTGCCAGCCGCTCCAGATGCCAGACGATCAGCGGTTTGCCCTGCACTTCGAGCAAGGGCTTGGGTGTATGGTCAGTCAGCGGCCGCATGCGTTCACCGCGACCGGCCGCCAGTATCATGGCCTTCAAAACGTGTATCCCACATGCGGCTGGCTGTTTTCCAGTCTATCCAGCAGCCGCAGCAAAGGCCGCAGCTCGATATACCGCGCACAGGCCCGGCGCAGATAATCCATGACCAGCGGCATGTCCTTCAGATAGCCATCCTTGCCATCGCGGTGATAGAGCCGGGCGAAGATGCCAAGTATCTTGATGTGACGCTGCGCCCCCATCCACTCGAAATCCCGGTAGAAATCGGCAAAATCCGGCGGCACCGACAAGCCGGCCGCACGTGCAGCCTGCCAGTAGCGCACGGTCCAGTCCAGCACGCGCTCCTCATCCCAAGCGATATAGGCATCCTTGAACAGCGAAACCAGGTCGTAACTGATCGGGCCGTAAACCGCATCCTGGAAGTCCAGCACGCCAGGGTTACTGCCCTCGGCATCACGGCATACCATCAGATTGCGCGAATGATAGTCACGGTGCACGTAAACCCTGGTCTGCGCAAGGATATTGCGGTTCAGCAAATCGAAGGTCTGCTGCAGTACCTGGCTCTCGGCATCGGTAAGCGTGACGTCGAGATGCCGGCCGATATACCAGTCCGGGAACAACTGCATCTCACGCGTCAGCAAGGCTTCGTCGTAGGCAGGGAACACCTCGGGACGACTGGCCGCCTGCATTCTGATCAGCGCCGTCACGGCGTCGCGATAGAGTTCGTCGGCAGTTGCAACGTTCAGCGCGCTGAGATACGTCTCATCACCCAGGTCACTGAGCAACAGAAAGCCCTGCTCGACATCCTGCGCCAGCACGCGCGGCACATTGAGTCCGGCTCGCAGCAGCGCCTCAGCTGCATGCACGAACGGCCGGCAATCTTCCTGCGGCGGCGGCGCATCCATGGCAATCAGGCTGCGGCCGCTCAGATGGACGCGGAAATAACGGCGGAAACTGGCATCGGCGGATGCCGTCGTCAGTTCGAAACGCTCACCCGGCAACACCCGGTGCAACCAATCCTGTAATAACACTTTTCTATCCATTGCTTGCACCATTCACCACTCGATTTTCAAATTCCATTTGATTGATTTTCGCGGTGCGCGGCAAACCTGCCGGCACATTTATACATTGCCTAAACACGCGATTTGTGCGATTTTATCACTGACAAAAAATCCTAGCTTCCCATCTCGTAAACAATGCTCAAAACCGATCTAATCGCGCTCGCCGCTGCACTGACGCTAGTGGCGAATGTACCAGCACACGCGATGAATATCCGGCAGGACGGCGTAGTGACCTCGACGATGATGATGCAGCTGCGGCCTGGCGTGACCAAGTCCCAGGTGCTGTCCATCATGGGCAAGCCATTGACGGAAAACGAGAATCAGGCAGACAGCTGGGACTACATCTACCAGAAGTGGCATGAAGGGCGGATGATCGAGCAACGCCGGGTCACCCTGGAGTTCGAGAATGCCACACTGACCCGCATCCAGAGCGAGTTGATCCCGATCGACACCACCGCATCCGAGCCGGCCTCTCCCGCAGCAGTGCCTGCCGATACAGGAGCCGTCCTTCAACTGACACAGCAGCTCCATCTGCCCTATGTGCCGGATGAGACGATGGAGGAGGCTCCACCGGAACCAGGGAGCATCGTCATCGAGGGTGACAAGATGGACTTCTACCTCGAACGCAAAATGCGCTCCTTCGGCAACGCCTCGATCAAGAAAGAAGGGCAGTCCATCTACGGCGACAGGATCGAATACGACATGCTGAATGACGAGCTGCACGTGGTCGGCAATACGCGCATCGAATTCGAAGGACTGAAGGTCTGGGGCCCGGAACTGCGCATGCAGCTCTACGATACGGTGGGCGAGATGCAGGAGCCGTCGTTCGAGCTGGAAACTAGGATGATCGACATCCCGCAGCTCACGATGGCACAAACTACTGAGTTACTGGACCCAAATCTCCTGTCCGCTGACCAATTGGCCACTGGTCGATATGACAACCTGATGTCTGGCAGAGTGGACTCCTTGACTTCGCGCAACGCAACATCAAGAAGAGAACAGTTAAAATCCAGAGGTGACGCAAAAAAAGTGCTGTTCGAAGGCGAGCACAAGAAAGTGCTCAAATCAGCTCGTTACACTACCTGCGAGGTCGATCAGGACGATTGGTATATCAAGGCCAGCGAACTGGAAATCGACACCTACACGAAAAAGGCAACCGCCTGGAACGCCCGGGTCGAGTTCATGGGCGCACCGTTGCTCTATACCCCCTGGATAGACTTTTCCTATCTGAACCAACGAAAATCCGGCTTCCTGTCCCCGACCATCGGCACCACCAGCCGTAGCGGTTTTGAAGTTCAGGTACCTTACTACTGGAACATCGCGCCCGAGATGGACGCCACCCTGGGTGTTCGTGCCCTCAGTAAGCGCGGCGTGCAACTGCAGGGAGAATTCCGCTACCTCGACGAAAAATTCAACGGCGTCAATAACATAGAATTCCTTCCCTCCGACAATAACACGGGCGAGAATCGATATTACATGAGCCTGACTCACGCCCATAGCTTCGGCAATGGCTGGTCAGGCGGCTACTATTTTGAAAAAGTATCCGACGACGAGTACTTTTCTGAACTCGATACGCGAATTACCGTCACCAGTCGCGTGAATCTGGCACAACAGGCATATATCAATTAC
>JAVEWT010000044.1:0-12968 GCA_034004425.1 Methylophilaceae bacterium | reverse complement strand
GATCTGCATTGGCTGGCAGGGGATTCGTGAGCTTCTCGATGGGTGGGTTCTGCGCCGATTTGCGTGCTGCCTCGGTCAGTTCCTGTATGCGCTGCTGCAGGCGCTGCAGCCGTTGGTGCAAGGTTTCCAGCGCCGCGTCGAGCTGCTGGTTGTCCTCTACCAGCGCTTGGTATTGTTGCCGCATGGTTTCGGTGACAATGACCATGCTTTTTTCGCTCAGTTGCCGTGCCATGTTCAATGTGCCGGTTTTTGCAGACGCTTTGCCGCCATGGTGAGAGATTGATTTCAGCTCCGGAATGATGATGCTGGTAATCTGTGCAAAACGCAGTTCGGCCGTGAGTTGCGGATGCAGTTCGCGGCTCAGGGCCAGCGACTGACGCAAGAATACGGCCTGCATGACTGTGTTGTCCGGGTAGAACAGTTGCGCCAGCTGGCGAAGACTTTCACCCGGCAGCAAGGGCCAGGTCATGGCGGAGGAGAATTCTTCGTTCGAGGAATCAACCGGTTGTGCTGTCGCAAACGGTGCGTTGCAGAGCAATGCGGCAAGCAGCAGAAGCAGGTAATTGATGCGGGCAATGCTCGAACAGAAAAACGGGAACAGGGTTGAGACAGGCGTTGTGACAACGCGCTGTCTCATGATCTAGTCGGCCCCTATCCGTTGACGGGCGCGCTGGATGGCGGCCTTGACCTGTGCCGGCGCGGTGCCGCCGATATGGTTGCGGCTGGCCAGCGAGCCTTCCAGTGTCAGCACCGAATAAACATCCTCGCTGATATGCGGGCTGAATTCCTGCAGTTCCTCCAGCCGCAGCTCGGCCAGATCGCAGCCCTGCAGTGCGGCCTGCCGCACGGCTCGGGCGACGACTTCGTGCGCATCGCGGAAGGGCATGCCCTTATTGACCAGGTAATCGGCGAGGTCGGTGGCGGTGGCGAAGCCTTCGGTGGCGGCCACGCGCATGGCTTCCTTGTCGACCTTGATGCCGCGCAGCATGTCGGCGTAGATCTCCAGCGTCATCAGCAAGGTGTCGGCGGTGTCGAACAGCGGTTCCTTGTCTTCCTGGTTGTCCTTGTTGTAGGCCAAGGGCTGGCTTTTCATCAGGGTCAGCAGTGCGATCAGATGGCCGTTGACGCGGCCGGTCTTGCCGCGCACCAGTTCCGGCACGTCCGGGTTCTTTTTCTGCGGCATGATGGAAGAGCCTGTGCAGAAGCGGTCGGCGATGTCGATGAAGCCGAAACGCGGGCTGGACCAGAGAATGAGTTCTTCCGACAGGCGCGACAGATGCGTCATCAGCAGCGCGGCGGCGGCGGTGAATTCGATGGCGAAATCGCGATCGGAAACGGCGTCCAGCGAGTTTTCGCAGACGCCGTCGAAGCCTAGTTCCTTCGCCACCATCTCGCGGTTGATCGGGTAGCTGGTGCCTGCCAGTGCGGCGGCGCCAAGCGGCAGGCGGTTGATGCGCTTGCGGGCGTCGGCGAAGCGTCCTGCATCGCGCTGCAGCATTTCGAAATAGGCCAGCAGATGGTGACCGAAGGTGACCGGCTGGGCGACCTGCAGATGGGTAAAGCCGGGCATGGCGGTGTCGTAGTGCTCTTCTGCCAGATCGACGATAGAGGTCTGCAGTGCGCGGATCTTGTCGATCACGCTGTCGACAGTGGCGCGCAGCCACAGGCGGATGTCGGTGGCGACCTGGTCGTTGCGCGAGCGGCCGGTGTGCAAGCGCTTACCTGCGTCACCGACCTTGCTGGTCAAGCGCATCTCGATGTTGAGATGGACGTCTTCGAGGTCCAGCGACCATTCGAATTCGCCGTTGCGGATTTCCTGCAGGATTTCTTCCAGGCCGCTTTCGATCGCCAGTACGTCTTCCTTGCTGATGATGCCCTGTGCGCCCAGCATGCGGGAGTGGGCGATCGAACCCTGGATGTCGAATTCGGCCAGACGCTGGTCGAAGCTGACCGAGGCGGTGTAACGTTTGACCAGTTCGGCTACCGGTTCGTTGAAACGGCCGGACCAGGTCTTGGCGGGTGCAGGTTTTGTGTTGGAATTATCTTGCATGATAAAAACTGATTAAGAATAATGTACTTATATGCCAAGTATAAAGCAAAACCCGGGTCTTGCCGTCAGCGAGTTTCGCCAGCCCGGTAATCGACTGCCGGATTTGCGCAACCTTGGCGTCAGCCTGCGCATCCTCATCGTCGTCAATCTGCTGGCGCTGATCGCCGCCATTTTACAGACTTCCAGCCTCGGTCAGGCCCTGCTACGCCTGACCGAGCTTTCCGTACTGCTGCAGCCGGTGCTTCTGATCAGCCTGCTGCTGTTCTACGCGGCCTGGCCTGTGTTGCGGCGCCTGTCTTATCAGGCCGGCGTCGCGCTGATCCTGTTGAGCGAGCTCGGCCTCACCTGGCTGATACACCAGACTGGTGTCACTCTGTTTGGTCCGGAGGCCGTGCCGCCGTTGTCGCGCGTCTGGCTTCTGACCCTGATCGTCACGCTGCTGGTGCTGGGCTATTTCAACCTGCGCCAGCGTGCTCTTTCGCCGGCGATCAGCGAGGCGCGCATGCAGGCGCTGCAGGCGCGTATCCGGCCGCACTTCCTGTTCAACAGCATCAATGCTGTGCTGTCCATCGTCCGCAGCGATCCGCGGCGCGCGGAAACGGCGCTGGAGGACATGGCCGACCTGTTCCGCGTGCTGATGGCGGATAATCGCGAACTGGTGCCGCTGGCACAGGAGATCGCGCTATGCCGTCAGTATCTGGCGCTGGAGAAACTGCGGCTGGAGGAACGGCTGAAGGTCGAATGGCAGATCGACAACATTCCGCCGGATGCACTGATGCCGCCGCTGATCCTGCAGCCCCTGCTGGAGAACGCGGTCTACCACGGTATCGAGCCCTTGCCGGAGGGCGGCACGGTGACGATACGGATGTGGACGGAAAACAAGGAAGTGCACATCAGCCTGCGTAACCCGATCGGCCCACAAGGTCAGCACCACGCTGGCAACGGCATGGCGTTGAACAACATCCGGGAGCGGCTGGCCCTGCATTTCGATGCCGAGGCCAGCCTCAAATGTCGCAGCGAGGACGGTGCCTATCGGGTGGATATCGTGATTCCCTATCGCCACCATCCGGCCATTTGAAATGAAAGCCATACATAAAAGCCATGCATCATGAGTGAACTCCGTGTCGTCATTGCCGACGATGAAGCCCCGGCGCGCAAACGCCTGCGCGAACTGCTGGCGGACATCGAGCAGATTGCGGTGGTCGCTGAGGCGAAAAACGGCGAAGAAGCGCTGCGCCTGGCGCAGGAAACGGGGGCCGGACTGGTGCTGCTGGATATCCGCATGCCCGGCATGGATGGCATCGAGGCTGCGCTGCACTTGCAGAAGCTGGAACCGCCGCCCGCCATCATCTTCACGACGGCGTTCGATGCCTATGCGGTCAAGGCGTTCGACATGAATGCGCTGGATTATCTGCTGAAGCCGATCCGGTTCGAGCGTTTGCGCGTCGCCATCGACAAGGCGAGGAAACTCAATGCGGCGCAGCTCGATGCGTTGAAGCCGTTGCAGCACAAGCGCTCGCATTTCAGCGTGACAGAACGCGGCCGCGTGCTGCTGGTACCGCTGGAGGAGGTGATATACCTGCGGGCGGAGCTCAAGTACATCACCCTAAGGACGCGCGAGCGCGAGTACCTGATCGAGGATTCGCTGACTTCGATCGAGCAGGAGTTCGGCGAACACTTCCTGCGCCTGCACCGCAACTGCCTGGTCGCACAGCGCAGCATCATGGGCTACGAACGGCGTCAGGAGCCGGACGGTGAAACGCATTACGTCGCTCTGCTGCGCGAGGTACCGGAAACCGTTGCTGTCAGCCGGCGCCAGCAGCATGTGCTGAAAGAGCTGCTGAAGGGTTGAAGCCGGCCGTTCGCAGGCCCTGTGCTAGAATCCGGCTGTTACCCAACCAACTATCCGCAGAGAATCACCGCCTTATGATCACCGCCTTGCAAATCCCGCAAAAACTCGTCATCGCCTCGCGCGAAAGCGCACTGGCCATGTGGCAGGCACGCCATATCCAGAGCCGTTTGCAGGCGCTCTATCCGCAAACGCAGGTAGAAATCCTCGGCATGACCACCACCGGCGACCAGATTCTCGATTCGCCGCTGGCGCGTATCGGTGGCAAGGGCCTCTTCGTCAAGGAGCTTGAACAGGCGCTGGCGGACGGCCGTGCCGATCTCGCCGTGCATTCGATGAAGGATGTGCCCATGCATCTGCCGGAAGGCTTTGCCATGGCCGCCATCGGCGAGCGCGAGGATCCGCGCGACGCCTTCGTTTCCAACGATTACCCCAATCTGGCGGCCCTGCCTGCCGGTAGTGTCGTCGGCACCTCCAGTCTGCGCCGCCAAAGCCAGCTGCAGGCGAGATTCCCCGAACTCCGGATCGAATCGTTGCGCGGTAATCTGCAGACCCGTCTGCGCAAGCTGGACGAAGGGCAATACGCCGCCATCATTCTGGCGGCAGCCGGCTTGAAACGGTTGGGGCTGGAGGGGCGTATCGCCGACCTGATCGACACCGACGACAGTATCCCGGCTGTCGGCCAGGGTGCGCTGGGCATCGAGATCAATGCGACGCGCACAGACCTGATCGCCGTGCTGGCGCCGCTCAATCATGCCGAGACGGCCGCCTGCGTCGAAGCCGAACGCGGCATGAGCCGCGCGCTGGCCGGCAGTTGCACGGTACCGCTTGGCGCCTATGCCGAAAAACTGGGTGACGAGATCCATATCAAAGGTTTCGTTGCCAGCGTCGACGGTAGCGAGCTGTTGCGCGAAAGCCTGACTGGTGGCACACAGGATCCCGAAGCTCTGGGTCAGGAGCTGGCGCAGCGTTTGCGCGAACGCGGCGCTGACCGCCTGCTGGCGGCATTGGCCGGTTGATGGCAACGGCATGAGCGGACACGCGCTATCCGGCCGGCATGTGGTGATTACCCGCCCACCCGGCCAGGCGGACAAATTGCAGGCGCTGATAGCGGCTGAAGGTGGCGAAGCTGTCCTGTTTCCGCTGATTGCCATCGCGCCGTTGCAGGATTACAGCCGGTTCGATGCAGTGATTGCGGAACTGCCGCATTACGATTGGATTTTCTTCATCAGTTCGAACGCGGTGCAATACGGCATGCCGCTTTTGCGCAAGCGGGGCGCGTTGCCACCAGATTTGAAGTTCGCTGCCATCGGCCCGGTGACGGCGGCAGAGCTGGCGAATTTCGGCGTGACCGGGGTGCTGATGCCGCATGATCGCTTCGACAGCGAAGCGCTGCTGGCATTGCCGGAAATGCAGGACATGGCCGGCAAGCGCTGCATGATTGTGCGCGGGGTCGGCGGTCGTGAATTGTTGGCGCAGACATTGGCGCAGCGCGGCGCGACGGTGACATTTGCCGAATGCTATCAAAGGCTTAATCCGCAGACCGACGCTGGGTTTTTGCAGTCGCTGTGGCAGAATAGGGCATTGGATGCGCTGGTGGTCACCAGTTCCGAGGCCATGCGTCATCTGCTGGCGCTGGCGGCGGCCGACCTGCAGAAGCCGCCAGCGTCGTCGTGGCTCAGGAATACGGCGCTTTGCGTCAATCACGCGCGTATCGCCGAAGAGGCGGCGCGGTCCGGTCTGCATGCCCATGTGGCCGACGCGCCGGGCGATGCCGCCATGCTGCAATGTTTGAAAAGGGCTCTCAATCAATCGACATGAGCAACGAAAATAACACTCCAGGGGAAAACGCACCGGCAGTCAAAGACCTGCCGGCAAGCACAGCGGACTTGACGAGTAGCCATCGTCCTTCGTTTGTTGCCAGCAGCGCACTGATACTGGTCATCATCGCCTTGCTGGCCTTGTCCTGGCATTGGCTCAATACACGCCACCGTTTCAACCAGCTTGAGCAAGCGCTCACTATGCGTCTGGAGCAATACAATCTCAGCAATCAGCAATCGATCACGGTTTCCAAGCTGGCCGATGAGCGCAGTGTGGAAGCGTCCGCCCGCATCGCCATGCTGGAGCAGCGGTTGGCTGAATCGCGCAATCAGCAGGAAGCACTGCAGACGCTGTATTACGAACTGGCCAATACACGCGAGGAACGCTTGATCGCGGAAGTGGAGCAGCTGATGACGATCGCCAACCAGCAGCTGCAGTTGGCGGGTAACATCAAGCCGGCCCTGCTGGCGTTGCAGACTGCCGAGGGACGGCTGCAGCAGATAGAGGCGCCGCAGGTAATCCAGCTACGCAAGGCCCTGGCGCAGGATATCCAGCGTCTGCAGAGCCTGCCGCTGGTGGATATCGCCGGCATGAGCACGCGCTTGGAGAATCTGGCGGAAACCGTCGATGCCTTGCCGCTGGTCAGCGA
Organism: Methylophilaceae bacterium; assembly: GCA_034004425.1. Classification (GTDB taxonomy): domain Bacteria; phylum Pseudomonadota; class Gammaproteobacteria; order Burkholderiales; family Methylophilaceae; genus UBA6140. The sequence goes on along the minus strand of JAVEWT010000044.1, from coordinate 6,599 downwards.
CCGCCATCCGCAACCCGAGTCGAAGCAGGCGCCGGATCTGCAGGCCAGCTCCTGGCAGCGGCTGGCGCACGAGGTGTGGCAGGACATCAAACAGATCATCCGGCTGGAACGGATCGACCGCCCCGAGCCGCCCTTGCTGGCGCCGGAGCAGAACTATTTCCTGCGCGAAAACATCAAGCTGCGCCTGCTCAGCGCCCGTATCGCGCTGCTGCGCCACGATGAAGTCAGCTATCGTGCCGACCTGCGCGCCGTGGAGAAATGGCTGCTGGAACATTTCGACATGCGCGAGAGCGCCAGCAAGATCATGTTGTCCACCATCCGCCAGCTGTCGGCCGACAATATCGTCATCGACGTGCCCAACATCAACGAATCACTGACCCTGGTCAATAAATACAAGCTCACGCTCGAGCGCAGCAGGCCCGCGGAAAAAGCCGCACCGGTCAGGGAGCGATAGATGCGCTGGTTGTTGTGGTTTCTGCTGATATTGCTGGTGGCGATCGGTCTGTCGCTGTTCGCCAGCAACAACGAGGGTTATGTGCTGATTGTCCGGCCCCCGTACCGGCTGGAATTGTCGTTTAATCTGCTGATCATCCTGATCGTGCTGGTCTTCTTTTGCCTGCATCTGTTGCTGCACATGCTCAATTACGCGCGGCAGCTGCCGGCCAGCGTCAAGGAATATAAGGAGAGGCGGCGTCAGCGTGAGGGCCGCGAAGCACTGGTCGAAGCGCTGCATGCGCTGGTGGATGGCCGCTATGCGTTGGCGGAGAAGAGTGCCGCGAAGGCGCTGGATCTGGGCGAGGATGCCGGCCTGAGCGCGCTGGTGGCGGCGCGGGCCGCGCATAAGGCCAAGCGCAAGTCGCAGCGCGATTTTTATCTGGCCGAAGCCGAACGGCTGGCGCCGGCTGCAAGGACCGGCCGTTTGTTGACCCAGGCCGAGCTGTTGCTCGACGACAAGCAATACACCCAGACCCTGCAAGTGCTGCAGCATCTAGACCGGCTGGAGCCGAAGTATCCGCCAGCCATGCGACTGGAGCTGAAGGTGCAATTGCACCTTGGCAACTGGGAGCGGGTGCTGACCCTGCTGCAGTTGCTGGAAAAGGAAGACGACCTTGAACTGTGGAAGGTCAAGCAGTACCGTCAGCAGGCGCATCTGCAGATGCTGCGGCGATATGCCGGCGATTTGCAGAAACTGCAGGCGTACTGGAAAAGACTGTCGCCGGAAGAACAGCTCAACGGCCGCATCGCCGAAGCGGCAGCGCAGGCTTTTTCAGCGGCCGGCGACGGCAATCAGGCCAGCCGTGTGCTGGAAATGAGCCTGACCAAGAACTGGGACAGCAACCTGGCCGGGTTGCTGGGGGAATGCGAAGCGCAGGACCCGATCAAGCAACTGCAGCAAGCGGAATACTGGCTGACCCAGCATGAGGGTGATGCCAATCTGCTGCTTTCCCTCGGCCGCATGTGCGTCAGGCAGAAACTGTGGGGCAAGGCGCAAAGCTATCTGGAAGCCAGCCTCAGCGTCAGGCCGAGCGCGCAGGCGCATCTGCTGCTGGCGAACATGCTGGAGCGGCGCGGTGAACAGCAGCAGGCGGCCATGCATTACCGCCTCGGCGCGCAACTCACGCAGGTGTCATAAGTGACGCCCCAATCCTGACGTCTGGTTGCTTGGCGCCTATTTGACCGCTGTTTTGGGCAGTGGGTTGGCGAAGGTGAAGGCGTCGGAGAAGAACTCCTCGGCCGGCAGGCCGTGCGCCTGGAATGCCAGATGCGCGATATCCACCATCTGCGGCGCGCCGCAGCAGTAGACCTGAAAGTCGTTCAATGCGTCGAAATCCTCCATTACCGCAACGTGAACCAGCCCGGTGCGTCCTTGCCAGTCGTCCGTCGCCAGCGGTTCGGACAGCACCGGCGTGTAACGGATATGGGGATGCTCGGCCTGCCACTTCAGCGGCAATTCGTGCATGTAGAGGTCTTCGCGTGTGCGTGCGCCCCAGTAGAGGTGTATCGGCCGTCGGTGATGGTGGTGCAGGGCGTGTTCGATGATGCCCTTGATCGGCGCGAAGCCGGTGCCGCCGGCGACGAAGATCAGCGGTCGCTCGGAATCCTCGCGCAGGTAGAAGCTGCCGAACGGACCTTCCAGCCGCAGAATGGCCTTTTCGTGCATTTCGTTGAACACGTATTCGGTGAACTGGCCGCCGGGCACCAGTCGCAGGTGCAGCTCAAGCAGTTCGTCGTGATGCGGCGGATTGGCCAGCGAGAAGGCGCGTCGCTTGCCGTCTTTCAGCAGGAACTCGATGTACTGGCCCGCCATGAACTGCAGACGTTCGTTGCTCGGCAGTTTGAGGAACAGCGCCATGACGTCATGCGAGAGTTTCTGCATCCTTTCGACACGGGCCGGCAGGATGCGCGGCTTGATGCCGTTGATGGCGCTGACTTCGCGGCATTCGATGACCAGATTGCTCTTGGGTCGGGCGCAGCAAAGCAGTGCAAGGCCCGCTTGTTTCTCTGCTTCGCTCAGTGTCGCAGTCTGATGCTCGCCGTAATCGACCTCGCCTTGCAGAATGCGCCCCTTACAGGCGCCGCAGGCGCCGTTGCGGCAGCCGTAGGGCAGGTTGAAGCCGGCTTCGATCGCGGCCTCGAGTACGGTTTCGTCGTCGTTGACCTTGAAGGCGTGGCCGCTGGGTTGCAGAAGGACCTGGTGGGACATGCTGTGATTCCTGAATCTAACAAGTGCTTGAATTGATTGATGCAAAAGGCCAAGAGTTTAGCACAGCGGCTCACTCCTCGCGCTTGTATTCGCCCTCGATGACGTCCGGTCGGCTGTCGTTGCCGCTTTTCCGCTCGTAGCGGTAACTCGCCTCGTATTCGAAATCGGCCGATGATGGCTGGCCGTTGTCGACCGGTTTCGGCGAAGGGATGAGCAACAGCAGGACGGCTAAGGCATCGGAGATCACTCCGGGAATCATGAGCAGGATGCCGGCGATGATGTTCTTGGCGCTGCCGAACAGCACCTTTGCCGGCGTGCCGCCGGTGGCCAGGGTTTGTGCGAAGCGACCGAATACCAGCTGACGTTCGTCCTGGATCAGGCGCCAGCCCAATACCCCGACCGCGACCAGATAACCGAGGACCAGCCAGCCATAACGGCTGAACAGTTCAACCAGTACCCATATCTCGAGGATGGGGAATGCGAGTAAAATCAGCAAAAACAAGAGCACTTGCATGGAACAATCACCTAAATAATGACAACGAATACGAGCGTGGCAATTCTGGTCATGACACATCTGCCCGATCGCGAAAGCGCGGAACGCATGGCCGAATATCTCGTCGGCCAGCGGCTGGCGGCCTGCGTCAACATCCAGCCGGCAAGCACTTCAATCTATCATTGGCAGGGCAATATCGAAAGGGCGGAGGAAATCCCCCTGCATGCGAAAACGACGCTGGATCGCTATGCTGCGCTTGAGGCCGCTATCCGCGCAATGCATCCTTACGAACTTCCGGAAATCACCTATGTCCACTTAAGTGGTGGCGAACCGGGCTATATTCAATGGATAGAACAGGAAACACGGGCGTGAACTTTTCAATGATGTGGTTTAGTCAGTGCTTGCGCTCGCTGGTTCTTGCCTGCATTTTCATACTGCCGCTGGCCGCCAGCATGCCGGCGGCGGCCGGCGGCGCCAGTAGTTTCGGCACCGGTCTCAGCACATTTCTGGATGATGCCGGCGAGGACGAGGTGCTACCGCCGGAGCAAGCATTCAAGGTCGAACTGTCGGCGCAGGACAGCCGCACCTTGCGCGCCGATTTTCAGATTGCCCCCGGGCATTATCTGTACAAGGAGCGTTTTCAGTTCGAGATCCTGACGCCCGGCGTCGAACTGGCCGGCGTCGAACTGCCGGAAGGCGTGGCCAAGCAGGACCCGACCTTCGGCCTGACGGAGGTCTATTACGACTTCACGACCGCCCTGATCGGGCTCAGCGAGGGTAGCCGTTTCCCGCTCGATGTACGCCTGACCTATCAGGGCTGCAGTGCCAGCGGCTTGTGCTACGCGCCGATACGTAGCAATTTTACGGTCGATGCCGACGGCAACGCGCAAATTTCGGCGGTACAGCAACCGGCTTCTGCCGGCACACAAGCGGTGGCGGTCAACGAGAATGAACGCATCGCCACGCTGCTGAAGGACGGCAAATTGTGGCTGATCGTGATCGGTTTCTTCGGCTTCGGGCTGCTGCTGTCGCTGACGCCCTGCGTCCTGCCGATGATTCCGATACTGTCCGGCATCATCGTTGGCGGCAAGAAATTCAGCCGTCTGCATACCTTCAACCTGTCGCTCGCCTATACGCTGGGCATGGCACTGACTTATACGCTGCTGGGCGTCGCCGCCGGCCTGTCCGGTCTGATGCTGAGCGCAGCCTTGCAAAATCCTTGGGCATTGGGCTTCGGCGCCCTGGTGTTCGTGCTGCTGGCCTTGTCCATGTTCGGTTTTTATGAATTCCAGTTGCCGAGCGCGTTCGAGAGTCGTGTCGCGGCCTTGACCAATCGCATCAAGGGCGGCCATTTCCTCGGCGTGTTCCTTATGGGCGCGTTGTCTGCACTGATTCTCAGCCCTTGTGTCGCCGCACCGCTGGCCGCCGCCTTGCTCTATATCAGCCAGACGCACGATGTCGTGCTGGGCGCGGCCGCCCTGTTCGCGCTGTCCATGGGCATGGGCGTGCCCCTGCTGCTGCTCGGTGCTTCTGCCGGCGATCTGCTGCCGCGTGCCGGGGCCTGGATGACAGCTGTGCGCAATTTCTTCGGCGTCGTCATGCTGGCGATGGCGGTATGGCTGATTTCACCGCTGCTGCCGGTGGCTGTTCAGCTGTTACTGTGGGCGGCGCTGCTGATCGTGCCGGCGATCTACATGCACGGGCTGGATGCGCTGCCTGCCAATGCCAACAAGTGGCTGAAGTTCTGGAAGGGCATCGCTATCATCATGCTGGTGCTCGGCGTCTCCCTGTTGGTCGGTGCCGTGTCCGGTGCCAAATCGCCATTGCAACCGCTGGCAGGCTTGCGTGGCGCGGCGGCCGAGGCGCAAGTCGCGCATCTGCCGTTCCAGCGGGTGAGGACGGTGGCGGAGCTGGAGGCAAAGATACAGGCGTCGGCCGGCAAGTTGGTCATGCTGGATTTTTATGCGGACTGGTGTGTGGCCTGCAAGGAGTTGGAGCTGTTCACTTTCAGCGACCCCCGCGTGCAGGCGCGGCTGCAGAACGCAGTACTGCTACAGGTTGATGTGACGGGCAATACGGACGAGGATGCGGCGCTGCTCAAGCGCTTCAGCCTGTTTGGGCCGCCTGCCATCATTTTCTTCGACCAGAACGGTGAAGAGATCATGCCAATGCGGGTCATCGGTTTTCAGGATGCCGAGCGTTTCCTGCGGACGTTGCAACAGACCAATCTCTGACAGATGCTGAAAAAATCCCTGATCTACGGCTTGGCCGCCTTGCTGATCGTGGCTTCTGGCTTCGCATTTAGACATTTCGTGCTGGCGCCCGCAGATGGCAGGAACGGCTTTTCGACGCGGGCCTTCTTTGCTGCTGCGTTCTCAGATGCAGACGGCCGTGTGCAGCCGATGTCGCAGTGGCAGGGCAAGACCATCGTCGTCAATTTCTGGGCGACCTGGTGTCCGCCTTGTCTGGAAGAAATGCCGGAATTGTCCCGAATACACAGCCAGTATCGGCAGCAGGGTCTCGTCGTGCTGGGTATTTCTTCCGATGAGCTGGACAAGATCCGTGAATTCGCCGCCGAAACGCCGGTGAGCTACCCCTTGCTCTCGGCCGAGCTCGAAGCCATGCCGCTGAGTGAAAGTCTCGGTAACAACAAGGGCATATTGCCTTATACTGTCATCATCGCGCCGGATGGCAGCATCGCCAAAACCCATTTCGGACTGGTCAACCAGGCGCTTCTGGAACAAACGGTTCTACCGTTGTTGACGGTAAGCGAGTGAGTTCCGCGCCCGGGTAGTCGGCGGGTAATTTCGTTAAATTTCGTCAATTCTATAGACAACATCCCCCTAATTGCGGCAAACTTGCGGTCATAAACTATCGCGCCCCGGACTCTCGGGAAAGCAAATTATGGCTGCAAACCACTCGAAATCCATACTGGTTATCCACGGACCCAACCTCAATCTGCTGGGTCTGCGCGAACCGCATCATTATGGCCAGGACACGCTGGAGAGCATCAATCAGCGACTGGCTGCGCAGGCAAATGCCGCCGATGTCGGACTGGAGTGCGTGCAGAGCAACAGTGAAGCAGAGTTGATCGGTAAAGTGCAGTCATTGGCGTTGAAAAGCGTCGATTTTGTAATCATCAATCCGGCGGCTTTTACTCATACATCGGTCGCATTGCGCGATGCCTTGTCCGCGGTCAAGGTTCCGTTCATTGAAGTGCATCTTTCCAATGTGTATGCGCGCGAATCCTTCCGCCATCACTCCTATTTCTCGGATATCGCCATCGGCGTCATCAGCGGCCTTGGTGCCCAGGGCTATCTTTACGCGCTGGACTACGCGATTTCACATTTATCAAAACAACCCGCCTGATCATTCTCAGGCGCTTAACTTGTCACAGAGGTC
>JAVEWT010000043.1:0-13047 GCA_034004425.1 Methylophilaceae bacterium | reverse complement strand
GCCAAGCTGCCGCAAGCCAAATGGCTGGCTCAGGGCACCATATACCCGGACGTGATCGAATCGGCCGGCGCCAAGACCAAAAAGGCGCACACCATCAAGAGCCACCACAACGTCGGCGGTCTGCCCGAGAGCCTGCACCTGAAACTGCTGGAACCCTTGCGCGAACTGTTCAAGGACGAAGTGCGCGAACTCGGCATCGCCCTCGGCCTGCCGCACGACATGGTCTACCGCCACCCATTCCCGGGCCCCGGCCTCGGTGTGCGTATTCTCGGCGAAGTGAAGAAGGAATATGCCGACCTGCTGCGGCGCGCCGACGCGATCTTTATCGAAGAGTTGCGCGCGTCCGGCTGGTATGAAAAAACCTCGCAAGCCTTCGCCGTGTTCCTGCCGGTCAAATCGGTCGGTGTCATGGGCGACGGCCGCACCTATGACTACGTCGTCGCCCTGCGCGCCGTCGTCACCAGCGATTTCATGACCGCGCATTGGGCCGAACTGCCCTACGACCTGCTGGGCAAGGTCTCCAACCGCATCATCAACGAAGTGCGCGGCATCAACCGCGTGGTCTACGACATCTCCGGCAAACCGCCGGCCACCATCGAGTGGGAATAACGAGCGTTTCATGCTTTACGCTGTCCAACCGCCCGTTCATCGCAATACAGGAAGGAATCGATATGAGCCGTGCTTTCGTCAATGAAGATAACGTCGGCCAGGCCGGCGCCGAACTGGCCGAACGCCCCGTCAGCCCGCATCCCAACTACGTGACGCCGACCGGCGCGCTGGAACTGCAGACCTGGGAGGAAGACCTGGTCGCCAGACTGGAAGCACTGAAGAAGTCAGCTGACGACACCTTCACCAAGGAAAGGATCGCTGAAGTCGAACGCGACCTGCGTTATGTTCGGGCGAGGCTGGAATCCGTCATCCTGGTCGACCCAGCGACCCAGAACCACGACACTGTACTGTTCGGCGCCACCGTCGAAGTCGAGGACGACGAAGGCGAGCGTCACAGTTTCCATATCGTCGGCGAAGACGAAGCCGACGCGCAACTCAACAAGGTCAGCTGGATCTCGCCGCTGGCCAAGGCGCTGATCGGCCACAAGGTCGGCGACACCGTCGTCTGGCAACGCCCGGCCGGCAACATGAACCTCGAAATCCTGGATATTCATTACGAATCATGAACGTAGAACACGCCATCATCGAACGTCGCGCCGTCAAGGCGTATGACCCGCAACACCGCATGACCGAGGACGAAATCAACAAGCTGATGTCGCTCGCCATGCTCTCCCCCACAGCGTTCAACATCCAGAACTGGCGCTTCGTGCTGGTGCAGGATGGCGCCCTTCGGCAGGAGATCCGCAAGGTCAGCTGGGATCAGGCGCAAGTCACCGATGCCTCTTTGCTGATCGTGCTGACGGCCGATCTCAAGGCCTGGGAAAAACAGCCGGAACGCTACTGGCGCAATGCGCCGAAACCGGTACAGGACTATCTGGTGCCGGCCATCGGTCAATATTACGGCGGACGCGAGCAGGTGCAACGCGACGAGGCCATGCGTTCCTGCGGCATGGCAGCGATGACCATCATGCTGGCCGCGAAGGAAATGGGTTACGACACCTGCCCGATGGACGGTTTCGACTTCGACGCCGTCGCCAAATTGCTCAACCTGCCGGCCGACCATACGCCGGCCATGTTCGTCGTCGTCGGCAAGGCGCTGAAGCCCGCATTGCCGCGTGGCGGCCAGTTGCCGATGGAAGAAGTCGTCATTCGCAACAAATTCGATTAACACTGTTTTCAGCCACAGAGAGCACAGAGGTTCCAAAGAATCGGGACCTGGTTTTTCTCTGTGACCTCTGTGCTCTCTGTGGCTAAAATTTTTAAGGATTCATTTTGCTCATCGCTAACAACATCACCATGCAGTTCGGCGCCAAGCCGCTGTTCGAGAACATCTCCGTCAAATTCGGCGAAGGCAACCGCTACGGCCTGATCGGCGCCAACGGTTGCGGCAAGTCCACCTTCATGAAGATTCTGGCCGGCGTGTTGGAGCCGTCTGCCGGCAACGTCACCATCGACAGCAACGAACGTATGGCATGGCTCAAGCAGGACCAGTTCGCCTACGAAGACCAGCGCGTGCTTGATGTGGTCATGATGGGCCATGAGCAGATGTGGGCCGCCAACGTCGAGAAGAACGCCATCTACATGAACCCGGAGGCGACCGAGGATGATTATATGCGCGCCGCCGAACTGGAGAACGTCTACGCCGAATACGACGGCTACACGGCGGAAGCGCGCGCCGGCGAACTGCTGCTCGGTGTCGGCATCCCACTCGACCAGCACAACGGCACGATGAGCGCCGTTGCTCCAGGCTGGAAGCTGCGCGTGCTGCTGGCACAGGCGCTGTTCGCCAATCCGGATATCCTGCTGTTGGACGAACCGACCAACAACCTCGATATCAACACCATCCGCTGGCTGGAAGACGTGCTGAACGACCGTGCCTGCACCATGATCATCATCTCGCACGACCGCCACTTCCTGAATCAGGTCTGCACCCACACCTGCGACATGGATTACGGCACGCTCAAGGTCTATCCGGGCACCTATGACGACTACATGGAAGCCGCGCAGCAGGCCCGCGCCCAGCAGGCCAAGGACAACGCCCGCGCCAAGGAAAAGGTGGCCGAACTGCAGGAGTTCGTGCGCCGTTTCTCGGCCAACAAATCCAAGGCCAAGCAGGCCACCAGCCGCCTGAAGATGATCGACAAGATCAAGATCGACGAATTCAAGCCATCCTCGCGCCAGTACCCGTTCATCCGCTTCGAATTCGACGACAAGGAAAAACTGCATCGCAACGCGCTGGAGGTAGAGAAACTGTCGCACGGTTTTGACAAGCCGCTGTTCAACGACTTCAACCTCATGGTGGAAGCCGGCGAGAAGATCGCCATCATCGGCGAGAACGGCATCGGCAAGACCACACTGCTACGCTGTCTGGCCGGCGACCTCAAGCCCAACCACGGCAGTGTGAAATGGGCGGAAAAGGCCAAGCTCGGCTATTTCGCGCAGGACCACGAATACGAGTTCGAGCAGGGCGAAAGCCTGTTCGACTGGATGACGCGATTCACGCAGGAAGGCGACGACGACCAGGCCGTACGCAGCATGCTGGGCCGTCTACTGTTCTCCGGTGAGGATACGAAGAAATCGGTGAAGGTGCTGTCCGGCGGCGAGAAAGGCCGCATGCTCTACGGCCGCCTGATGCTGCAGCGTACCAACGTGCTGCTGATGGACGAACCGACCAACCACATGGACATGGAATCGATCGAGGCGCTCAACACCGCGCTCGACCGCTACAAGGGCACGCTCATTTTCGTCAGCCATGACCGCGAGTTCGTCAGCTCGATCGCCACCCGCATCCTCGAAATCAAGTCGGACGGCATCGTCGACTACCGCGGCAACTACGAGGAATATCTGGAAAGCCTGGACATCTAAACGGGCCCGTTCGTCCGGGCCGGTCAACCCGGATGAACTTGTGACGTTGATGCAAGGTCTGCTGCTGGCCGGCCTTGCATTCATCAGCGAGTACCATGTGTCGCGGCAGACAGACATTCGCCGGATAAGCAGTATCATGTCCACTTGAACCAACTGACTAACTGAATTGATTTCCCGACCTTGATCGCACGCACGTTCCCAATCCGTACTCGGCAGCTTGGCCTGTTGCTTTTGCTGGCTTCATCCGGCGTTCACGCCGAGAGCAGCATCTGGTACCGTAGCGACGATCCGTTCGCCACCGAAACGCTGGCCCCGCCGATGATTCCGCAGGATTATCTCGATCCTGCGCGCGGCTTCGAATGTACCGTTCCCGATTACAGCAGCGCTCTGTCTCTGGCCGATGTCGTCAACAGTGCGCTCTGCAACAACCCGCAAACGCGCGAAGCGTGGGCCAGCGCCCGACAACAGGCGGCGCAGGTCGGGGTCGCGCGTTCGGCCTACCTGCCATCGATCAACAACACAACTTCCGGCAGCCTCAATGTCGCCAGCCCGCAATCAGCGACCCGCGACAACCCGTACAGCAACCTTTCCAACAATCTGGTGGCATCCTATCTGCTTTACGACTTCGGCAGCCGGGACGCCAATCTGGAAAACGCCCGCCAGCTGCTACAGGCTGCCAGCGCCAGCCAAAGCAGCGTCATCCAGAGCCTGCTGCTCTCCGTCGTCCAGTCTTACTTCCAGGTCCAGGCCGGCATCGCCTCGGTCGAGGCCGCACTGGAATCGGAACGCGCCAGCGAAGAAAGCTTCAAGGCGGCCGACGCCCGCTACAAGGCCGGCGTCGCCACGCCGGCCGACAAATTGCAGGCACAGACCTCGCTCGCGCAGGCCACGCTGACGCGCATCAGTGCCGAAGGCAGCCTGAAAACCGCTTACGGCAGCCTGGCCAATGTCATGGGCCTGGATGCCAGCCAGCCATTGATGCTGGCGCCTAGAGCGGCGGTCAGCCCGGAGCAGCACATGGAGCAGGACATCAATGCGCTGATCGAGGAAGCTCGCCAGCGTCGTCCGGACCTGCTGGCCAGCGAATCACAGTTGCGCGCTGCCGAGGCGAGCATTGCCGCCAGCCGGGCGGCCGCCAAGCCGACCGTTTCGCTGTCGGTTTCCAACAACTCACAGAACGGCAGCGATCTCTCCTCCAGCAACACCGGGGCCATCGGCCTCAGCGTCTCTATCCCCCTGTTCGAAGGCTACGCGCCCAGCTACCGCATCCGCAGTGCAGAGGCGCTGGCCGAGACCCGGGCCGCACAGCGCGACCGCTTGCGCCTGCAGATCTCGCTCGATGTCTGGAACGCCTATCAGGCGCTGCGCACTGCCGGCCAATCGGTACGCGCAGCCGAAGTGCTGCTGGAAAGTGCCGAAGAATCCTCGCGCGTTGCACTGGGGCGCTACCGGGCTGGCGTCGGCAACATCCTCGACACGCTGAACGCACAAAGCGCTCTCGCCAGCGCCCGCCAGCAGAAAATCCAGGCTGACCTCAACTGGCACATCGCCCGCGCTACGCTGGCACAAGCCATGGGCGCGCTGGACAATGCCATGATCCAGTCGCTGCCTGCCGCCGAAGTTTCCGCGCTGGCGCCATAATCCATTGCAGAACAAACACATGAACATCGGGAATAAAGCCGCATGACAAGAAAATGGTTCATCCGCCTGCTCATCCTCGCCATCGCGGCGACAGGCATCTATTTTTATCTGCAAAGCCAGAAGCCAGCGCCTGAGGCGCGCTACCGCCTGCAGCAGATCACGCGCGGCGATGTCGCCAGAAGCGTCTCCGCCAACGGTACGCTGAACCCGGTGACCATCGTCAGCGTCGGCACCCAGGTGTCCGGCCGCGTCAACAAGCTCTATGTCGATTTCAACGACAAGGTCGAGGCAGGCCAGGTGCTGCTCGAACTGGACGACTCGCTGCTGACCGCGCAGATCGCGCAGACCATGGGCAATATCCGCAACATCCAGGCCTCGGTCGACCTCGCCATCGCCAACGAGGCGCGCATCCGTTCGCTCTACGAACAGGAATACGTGTCGAAACAGGAGCTGGACCAGGCGGTACAGGCGCTGAAATCGGCCCGCGCGCAGCTTGAGAGCGCCCGCGCACAGCTGAAGCGCGACCAGACCAATCTCGGTTACTCGGTCATCCGCTCGCCGGTCGCCGGCGTCGTCATCGACCGCATCGTCGATGTCGGCCAGACGGTGGCCGCCAGCTTCCAGACACCGGAACTGATCCGCATCGCGCAGGATTTATCGAAGATGCAGATTAACTCCAGCTTTGCCGAGGCCGATATCGGCAACATCCGCGAGGGCCAGGTCGCCAGATTCCATGTCGACGCCTTCCCCAACCGCGAATTCCAGGGCGTGGTCAAGCAACTGCGCCTCAACCCCACCGTCACTTCCAACGTCGTGACCTACGATGTCGTCATCTCGGTCGACAATCCTGAAGAGATTCTGCTGCCGGGCATGACCGCCTACGTCAACATCGAGATCGAGCGCAGCGGCGACGCGCTGCTGGTTCCCAATTCCGCGCTGCGCTTCAAGCCGGAAGAAGAAGAGGACGCCGACAGCGCACGCGGACCGGCTGGCGGACGGCCAACAGAACCCGGGCAAGGCAAGGTACATGTATTGCAGGACGGCAAGCCCGTCGCCATTGTCGTCAAAACCGGCATCACCGACGGCCGTGTCACGGAAATCTTCAGCGACAGCCTGCAACCGGGAGAGCGCGTCATCGTCGGCGACACGCTGCAGCAATCGGCCAACAGCAGCAGCCGCACCATGCGATTCCGGATGTTCTGATGCCGGCACCGCTGATTCTGGTGCAGGACCTGCACAAGCAGTATGAAACCGCACTCGGCCCCTTCCCGGTGCTGAAAGAGGTCAACCTGCGCATGGATCGCGGCGATTACATCGCCATCATGGGGCCTTCCGGTTCCGGCAAATCCACCTTCATGAACATCCTCGGCTGCCTCGACCAGCCGACCAGCGGCGAATACATCCTGAATGACCAGCCTGTGGCCGGAATGGACAAGAACGCGCTGGCACGGGTACGCAACCGCACCATCGGCTTCGTCTTTCAGGGCTTCAACCTGCTGTCCCGGACCAGTCTGCTGGACAACGTCGCCCTGCCACTGGTCTACGCCGGCGTGGACAAGCAGACCCGCCATGCGCGGGCCAAACACCTGCTGGAACGGGTCGGGCTCGGCAAATATCTGCACTCCCTGCCCAACCAGATCTCCGGCGGCCAGCAACAGCGCGTCGCCATCGCACGCGCACTGGTCAACGAACCAAGACTGATTCTGGCCGATGAACCGACAGGCAACCTCGACAGCAAAACCAGCCAGGAAATCATGAGCCTGTTCGACGAACTCAACCGCGAAGGCATCAGCATCGTGCTGGTCACCCACGAAACCGACATTGCCGAACACGCCAAACGACAGGTACATTTTCTCGACGGCCGCATCGTCAGTGATAGCGCTACCGCAAAACCCACCGAGAAAAACATGGAGGTCGCCTGATGTTCGGCGCCATGCTGGGGGAAGCCTGGCACGCGATGGGTGCCAACCGTCTGCGCACCTTCCTTACCATGCTGGGCATGGTGATCGGGGTCGGCGCCGTGGTACTGATGCTGGCGATCGGTCAGGGCGCGCAGGAGTCGGTCAAGCGCTCGATCGACACCATGGGCAGCAATCTGCTTATCGTGCTCTCCACTCCACCCGGCATGGGCGGCGCCCGCGCCGCCACCGGCAGCATGCCTTCGCTGACGGTCAAGGACGCCGAGGCGATCGCAGAACTCGATGGCGTCAGTGCCGTCGCACCGACAGTCAACGGCAGTGCACAAATCATTTTCAGCAGTAACAACTGGAACACCAGCATCATCGGCACCACGCCGCAATACCTCGATGTGCGCGCATGGTCATTGGCGGACGGTTACGCCTTCACCGATTCCGACATCCGCTCCGGCACGCGCGTGGCGCTGGTCGGCAAAACCGTGGTCGACAACCTGTTCGGCGATGTATCGCCGGTCGGCAAGACCATACGCATCAACAAGAGCCCGTTCATCGTCATCGGCGTACTGGAAAGCAAGGGACAAAGCCTGGACGGACGCGATCAGGACGACACCATCATCGTGCCGCTGACCACCGCCCAGCGCCAGTTGTTCGGCAGCCAGTTCGCCGGCAGCGTGCGCATGGTCATGGTGCAGGCGGAAAGCACGGAAATCATGACGCTGGTGGAAAACAGCATTAACAGCCTGCTGCGTCAGCGCCACAACATCCGCGATGGCGCCGAGGACGACTTCTTCGTGCGCAACCTGACGGCAGCGGCGAATTCCGCGGCAGAGACCACGCGCACCATGTCGCTGCTGCTGGGCGCGATCGCCTCGGTCTCGCTGCTGGTCGGCGGCATCGGCATCATGAACATCATGCTGGTGTCGGTCACCGAACGCACACGCGAGATCGGCATCCGCATGGCCATCGGCGCTCGCGAATACGACATCCTGCTCCAGTTCCTGTTGGAAGCCATCATGATCTCGGTGGTCGGCTGCCTGATCGGTCTCGCGTTCGGCATCAGCGGCGCACTGCTGATCAATCAGCTGTCGGAGACCGCCATCGTCATCTCCAGCCAGTCCGTAGTTCTGGCTTTCAGCGTGGCGGCCACCGTCGGCATCTTCTTCGGCTTCTATCCTGCCCGCAAGGCCGCACGCATGAATCCGATCGAAGCCTTGCGCTATCAATGACCGGCAAACAGACCGAGATCACTCCAGACCCAGCGTCGATTTGATGATGTACTTGGCCGCAAAGCCTACGAGGCCGAGCGTCAGCCCGAGAAACAGAACAAAAGTCCCGAACCTGCCCGCCTTCGATTCCCAGGCCAGGTGACCGACGATAAATACCATCATCAACATGAGGCCGCCGATGCCGAAGGTCATGCCCAGTTCGGTCAGCTCTGCTTCCGTCAACCCAAACAGCGTGTTTTGCATGCAAATCCACCTGAAACAATCGAAGGCGCCAGTCTGCTGTTGCTTTCTTGCACACTCAAGCACTAAATCGCGCATGTTTGACTTATATCAAGTGCAATCAGAAACAGCCCCCATAAAATGCGTCCAACTCAATTGTTAATTTTCTTTATAGGAGCCAGGGAAATGAAAAAAACACTGTTGGCAGCTGCGATCGCATCTGCACTCTTGCCGAATTTCGCTTTTGCCGAAGAAGGTGACTGGGTCGTGCGCCTGAGAGCCGTTAGCGTCTCTCCTAACGAATCCAGCAAGCTTGGACAAACCGTTGCAAAAAACGTCGCTCCTGGGTTAATCAACCCAAGCGCCGACTTAAAGGTTGATGACAACGTTATCCCTGAACTCGACATTTCCTACTACATCACCAAAAACATCGCGGCAGAACTGATTCTGGCTCTCGGCACCAAGCATGACGTAAAGGTTAGCGGTTCCGGCGCTCCTAACGCCATTCAAAGTCAGAACTTGGGCGAAGTGAATCTTCTGCCTCCAACACTGACCCTGCAATGGCACTTCCGCCCGGACCAGACTTTTGACCCATACATCGGTGCTGGAGTGAATTACACAGCATTCCTTGATCGCAACTTGAAATTTTCTCAGGGTATCCCGGGCACTAAAATCAAAGTGGATAGTGACAGCTGGGGTCTCGTTGCTCAAGCCGGTTTCGATGTCAACCTGAAGGACGGCTGGATGATCAATGCCGACGTCAAATATGTGCAAATCGATACCGACGTTGAGGCAAAGCTTGCCAGCGGTTGGACCAAGATCGATTCGCTGGACATCAACCCTTGGGTCATCGGCATCGGCGTAGGTAAGCGCTTCTAAGCAGTACCCGCTGGTTCAAGTCTCCACATTCGCCTCTGTAGTTATCTGCAGAGGCATTTTTTTGCCCACAAACTAAAAGAAAACGGCACCCTGCGATATCGCGGGATGCCGTTTTGTCTATCTGCAAGAATCAGATGATGCTTCAGATAATCTTGGAGAAGCGGGTTCGATTGCGATCCGCCTGCAGATAGCGGTCGAACACCATGGCGACTGCCCGCACAAAGAACCAGCCGGTCCCTGTGACTTGTATGCCAGTCTCGTCCATCTCGACCAGACCGTCCTTCTGCAAGGATTCCAACCTCTGCAGCTCTTCAGCAAAGTAATGCCTGAAGTCGATCAGGTAGGCCAGATTGATGGATTCGAACAGCACCTGCCCCTGGCACATGATCGCCATGATGACGGCACGCCGCACCAGATCGTCGCGAGTCAGCGCAAGACCACGCACGATGGGCAGGCGACCCTGGTCCAGGCGATCGTAATATTCTTCCAGCGTCTTGGTGTTCTGGCTGTAGGTCGCGCCGACGCGGCCGATGGCCGACACGCCGAGGCTGATCTGGTCGCAATCCGGCTGCGTGCTGTAACCCTGGAAGTTCCGGTGCAGCCTGCCTTGCCGCTTGGCAATCGCCAGCGCATCGTCTGGCAAGGCGAAATGGTCCATGCCGACATAGACATATCCGTTGCCAAGAAAGGCCGCGATGGCATTCGACAGCATGCCGACCTTGTCCGCCGCCGGCGGCAGATCGGCCTCGTGGATCCGGCGCTGGGGTTTGAACCGTTCCGGCAGATGGGCATAGGCATAAAGCGCGATGCGATCAGGACGCAAGCTTGCGACCTGTTGCAGCGTGCGCTGGAAGGAGGCAGCCGTCTGTTTCGGCAAACCGTAGATGAGGTCGACGTTGATCGACTGGAAACCCAACCGGCGGGCAACCGCCACCAGGTCGAACACCTGTTCGGCCGGCTGCACGCGATGGACCGCTTTCTGTACTTCGGGATCGAAATCCTGCACGCCGAAACTGAGCCGGTTGAAGCCGATGGCCGCGAGATGCGCCAGTCGCGCTTCGGTCACCGTACGTGGATCGACCTCGATCGCATACTCACCGTGTGGCGCCAATGTAAAGTTGCGCCGCAGCATGGACATCAGCTGTGCCAACTCGTCATCGCTGAAAAAGGTCGGGGTGCCGCCGCCCAGGTGCAACTGGCTGATGGTCTGCCCCTCCCCCAGCTTCGCCATGTAAAGATCCAGCTCACGCTCGAGATAGCGCAGATACTCCGCCGCGCGTTCGTGATGCTTGGTCACGATCTTGTTGCATGCACAATAGAAGCAAAGCGAATCACAGAACGGAATGTGCACATAGACCGAAAGGGGCAATGCCAGACCACCCATTTGTCGCTGCTCCAGTGCCAGCATGAAGTCATCTTCACCGAAGGCCTCGACAAAACGGTCGGCTGTCGGATAGGAGGTATAGCGCGGTCCCGGCACATCGAATCGCTGCAAGGTCTCAGGCGTCATGACGCCTGTAGTCTCTATGGTAGGGTGAACGGTGTCTGCGATCATATCGGTATTCCACTTGTGGCATTCCACTGTATGGCGTGACTTTGCCCGCATATGGGAGCTGTTGCATTGACGCACGTCAAATCTCCGCCAATATCTCCCCCTCCCGGACATCGCGATTTTGAATTTTCCGCGCTCAAAGCTACCATCCGCCGGCCAAAACCGGTAAGCTAGTCACGTTCCAATCACGGTCTCGGCTATGCTGTCAGAAACCCTCAAAGTCGCCTGCTCGAACTGCAATCTGCGCGAACTCTGCATGCCCGTCGGGCTCAACCAGCAAGAGTTGCAAAAACTCGACGATGTCGTCGCCACCCGGCGCAAGGTCAGTCAGGGGGAGTCACTCTATCGCAGCGGCGATTCGTTCACCTCGCTTTACGCCATACGCACCGGCTTTTTCAAAACCTGCGTTTCAAGCCCGGATGGCCGCGAACAGGTCACAGGCTTTCAGATGGCTGGTGAGATCATCGGTCTTGATGGCATCACCAGCGACCATCACAACTGCAATGCCGTTGCGCTGGAAGACGCCGAAGTCTGCGTCATGCCGTTCGCCAATGTCGAGGAGATCTCGCGTGAATTCCCGGTGTTGCAGCGCCATGTGCACAAGATCATGAGCCGCGAAATCGTGCGGGATCAAGGTGTCATGCTGCTACTCGGCAACATGCGGGCGGAAGAACGGCTGGCCGCATTCCTGCTCAACCTGGTTCAGCGCCTGAATGCACGCGGATTTTCAAGATCGGAAATGGTGTTGCGCATGACGCGCGAAGAGATCGGCAGCTATCTTGGCATGAAACTGGAAACCGTCAGCCGCACATTCTCCAAGTTCAGCGAGGAAGGCATCATCGAAGTCAAACAGCGCTGGGTGAAGATATTGCAACCGGAGGCACTGAAGCGGATCTTCGATCCGGAGAATGCAGCCTAGTTAATAAACGTCCTACGGTTCCAGCGAACCGGCTTCCGCACCTTCTGCCGGTGTTGCCGCGTGATTGCGGCCCTCGACGGCCGGCATCAGCTCCTTTGCCTCCAGCTGCCTGTTGATCTCGATACCTTTGCGGTAGTAGTCATCGACCACCGGATCCGGTGTTTGCAGCGCCAGATTGAGGGTGATGATCGAGGCGATGATGACCGCCAGCGGACCGCCCAGAATCAGCCAGACATAGCCGTATTTCCACCAGGGTTTGCTGTCCCGCCCGTCCGAAATTGCATTTGCCGTCATTGCGTCCTCTGCTTTCAACTTCCAGTTATATGGCATTTCCTTACGCTATCAGAAACTAGCGCGGCACCAGAAATACCGACTTTTCTTCCAGTCGCTTGTCACTGCCTGTCATCTCGATGTCGAACCAGACGCGGTGCGAACCCGGCTCCAGTTTGCCATCGGGTATCTGCAGATACAGCGTAATCCATTTCGATTCGGCCGGCTGCAGCGTGACGCCTGCGTTCTCGTCGATATCGGGCGACTTCAACAGCAGGCCGTCCTCGCCCCGGGCACTGATGCGATAGGACTGCGGACTTTCCGTCGCATTCATCAGCTGCATGCGATAGACATTCTCAAGCAGACCGCCCTCGACAATGCGGGACATGACCCCGCGGTCGCGGATCACATCGGCCATGAATGGCGTGCGCAGGGCAAGACTTGTCAGCAGGATGATGACCAGAAGCGCAAGAATGCTGAAGTAGATCATCACGCGCGGACGCAGCACATGCCGGAACATCTCGGCCTTGCTCCAGTGATTGCGCATACCGTTTTCTGTCGTATATCGGATCAGGCCGCGCGGATAACCGACCTTGTCCATCACGCCGTCGCAGACGTCGGCGCAGGCACCGCAACCGATACACTCATATTGCAATCCCTTGCGGATGTCGATGCCGGTGGGACACACCTGCACGCAAAGATTGCAGTCGATACAGGAACCCAGTCCCAGACTCTTGGCGTCATCCTTGCGCGAGCGGCTGCCACGGGGCTCGCCGCGCTCGTCGTCATAAGTAACGATGAGCGTGTCCTTGTCGAACATGGCGCTCTGAAAGCGGGCATACGGGCACATATATTTGCATACCTGCTCGCGCATGAAACCGGCGTTGCCGTAGGTGGCGAATCCGTAGAAGAACACCCAGAAGGTTTCCCAAGGTCCCATCTGCAACACCA
>JAVEWT010000196.1:0-2853 GCA_034004425.1 Methylophilaceae bacterium | reverse complement strand
AGATATTGGATCAGCCGCTGATCATCCTGTTGCTGGCTATCCCCATCCTGATCCAGGTCTACTTCAACTCTGGCCTGGCTTACCTGCTCAACAAGAAACTGGGCGTGGCGCATTGCGTCGCCGGCCCGTCCGCGCTGATCGGCGCCTCCAACTTCTTCGAACTGGCCGTCGCCACGGCCATTGCCCTGTTCGGCTTCAATTCGGGCGCGGCATTGGCCACCGTGGTCGGCGTGCTGATCGAGGTGCCGGTAATGCTCACCGTCGTCAATATCGTCAACCGTAGCCGTCAGTGGTACGAAAATGGAAAGGAACCCGCTTGAACATCCTCTTTCTCTGCACCGGCAACTCCTGCCGCTCGATTCTGGCCGAGGCCACCTTCAATGCCTTGGCTCCGGCCGGCATGCGCGCCGTGAGCGCCGGCAGCCAGCCGGCCGGCTATGTGCATCCGTGTTCGCTCGCACTGCTGCAAAAGGAGGATATCGCGACCGATGGCTATCACAGCAAATCGTGGAACGACTTGCCGCTGACGCCGGATATCGTCATCACGGTCTGCGGCAATGCCGCCGGCGAGACTTGCCCAGCCTATCTTGGCAATGTGCTGCGCGCGCACTGGGGCGTGGACGACCCGGCCAAGGCGACCGGCAGCGACGAGGAGATCGAAGCCTCATTCAGACGCGCCTATACGATTTTGCGCAAGCGCATCGAAACCTTTCTCGCCCTGCCGGCCAACACCCTGCAGGACAGGGCTGCACTGGCGCAAGCATTGACCGAGATAGGCCAGCGCTACGCTGACTGACGTTTGAAATCAGACTAACGCGCGATCGAGATACCCAGACGTATCTGGGTTTCACGGTCGCGGTCATATTCCAGCAAGGTTTCGCCGTAGCCCGAGAACACCTGCAGATGGACGAAACTGCCGGTACGGGCAAAGATGCGCTCGCTGATCGGATACGACACATCCAGCTGGCCGCTGGCATAGCCGCCCGTGCCCTGACGGTAGAGTCCGCGCCACATCAGGCCATCCTCACGTCCATAGCGCAGATTCCAGTCCACATAACCGCGATAACGCTGGATATCGCGGTTCTCGTGCTTATCCAAATAGTGATAAATCTTGGGTGAAAAGGTCAGCCTTTTACTGTACGGCATATCCCAATGCCAGACGGGGGTCAGATAGACGATATCGATCGATCTCGAATCGGCATCATTGCGGCCGTTGGACTCATGTTCGATACCGGCGCGCCATTCGGACGGCAGTGGCAGGCTTTCGCTGCCTGCCCATTGATAGAACAGTCCGGGGCGATAACTGGTATCGCGGAACGGGCTGGAATCCTCGCCCAGATCCCACAGCGAAGTCTGCGTATAAGTGAAGTAGAGATTGCTCAGCAGGGGCGAGAAGCCGCCGATGATGCCCTCCGGATCGAACAGCCGATATTTGAAGCTGAGCTGGAATCTGGCGTCGGCGCCGCGATCGGAGTCGTGGCCGAGCACGAAATACATGGGCTCGTGGGCGGAAAGTGCAGGCTCGTCGCCCGGCTTGGCGAGGACGATTCTGGGAGATGCACTGTCAGCCGGCTCCCCGCCCTCCGGCGCCACAGAAGTCTCATCGGCCGGTGCGGCATCCGGCTCGACGACCGTGGCAACCGGGCCTGCAGCCTCATCCGCTGCCAACAGCAGGAACTGGTTGGATTCCACGCCGGCCAGATTGGCCTTCACCACTCCCACGTACTTTTTGGCAGTGACAACGGCAAAACTGCGACGATCGGCGCCGGCCTGCCGCCCTTCTTCGCTGGTCAATTCCAGTTCTTCCGTGACACCGGCGCCACTCAGTTGCAGTTTCAGTGTCTGCGGCCATGCCGCCTGAGCAGGCTTGATGATGTCCAGCGTCAGCTTCTGGCCGGCACTGATGGCGGTGCCCTCGCTGACGACGAGCCAGCGCTCGGCAGCGAAGCTGTTGAGGCTAAAGGTCATGGTCAGGATAAACGCGAAGAGATGGCTTGGTTTTATCATTTTCAGTCTTCTCGGCAATGGAAAATCCCCCGGTGTTGCCGGAGGTTGGAAAATGCAGCTTTAGCCGCCGGTTACGTCTGTCGGAACAGGCGAGCGCAATGATAGGACTACGGGGCGCTGAAACCGTTTCGTGTTATTTCATCGGCAGTGCATAAACCAGCAGGCTGTCACCCTGTTTGTAACCAAAGATGGCGTTGCCGCCTGCAGCGACTGCAACGTACTGCCTGCCATCAAGCTCGTAACTGATTGGTGGTGCATTGACGCCAGCATCAGCAGTAGCCCGCCACAGCAGCTTGCCGTTGTCGGCATCATAGGCGTTGAACTGGCCGTTGCCTTCGCCCGTGAACACCAGGCCGCCCGCTGTCGCCAGCACGCCGCCGAGCAGAGGTTGCTCAGACTTCTGCTGCCAGCGTATCTTGCCATCTTTCAGGCTGATGGCACTCAACAGGCCCCAGCGAGGATCGTCGGTCGGCTCCGAAGCCGTGTAGCGGATCGCGGGCGCACCGTCCTTCGCCGGGGTCTCGTGTAGCGTGTATTTGATTGGGGCATGAATGCCAGCCACGAAGACCTGCTGACCGGCCTCGTCGACGGCGATCGGCGACCAGTTGGAACCGCCGAGGATGCCCGGGAAGATGCGCGTGCCCTCGAAAGTCGGTTTGGCAAAGAGGTTCTCCTGCGGCACGAAGGCTTCGGATTTCAACAGCAACTCGCCGGTCTTGCGGTCATGCACGTAGAACCAGCCGGTCTTGCTGGCTTGGCCGACCGCCGCCACCATTTTGCCGTTGACGGTCACGTCGAACAGCGCCGGCGGGCTGGCGACATCGTAGCCCCAGAGGTCGTGCGGCA
>JAVEWT010000042.1:0-13121 GCA_034004425.1 Methylophilaceae bacterium | reverse complement strand
GGGGTGTCTTTTTCTTTGGCTACTTTGGCGCCAAGGTCGCGACGCAGGAGCGGGCACTTGGCGGACATGCCCCTTGCGGGCATGGCTGAGCAAAAGAAAGTAGCTTGCCGTCGGGCAACCCCCGACAATAAAAAAGCCCGCTTCTGCGGGCTTTTAACTAGATTTCAGATCAAGCACGGAATGACGCGCTAGCTCAGCTTCACGCCGAAGCAATAAACATCCACACCAGCCTCCGGCCTGACCACCGTCGCCGGAATCGCCACCCCCTTGCGCCAGTTATCCACCGCCTCCTGCTTGCCGGCCCCGGTCACCAGAAAGATGACCTCGCGTGCCTGACTCAGGCGTCTTGCGCTGATGGAAATCCGTTCCGCCGGCGGTTTGGGCGAATTGAACACAGGGAAGGCATCGACGCTGTCGTCCCAAATGTGGCCCGGAAACAGGCTGGCAGTATGGCCATCCTCACCCAGTCCGAGCAGCACGAGATCAAAGTCACCCACACCCTTCAAGGTTTCGGCATAGGCTTTCGCGCCCTCGACCGGACCCAGTTCCGCCGGAATGTCGTGAATCTGGTCGACCGGCACCGGCACGTGATTGAGCCAGGCTTCGCGCGCCATCAGGCTGTTGCGGTCCTTGTGATCGACCGGCAGACAACGGTCGTCATTATGGTAGATGTGCCATTTGCTCCAGTCGGCTTCGGCATGTCGCAGCAATTCATACACTTGCTTGGGGGTGGTGCCGCCAGCCAGCACGATGGAAAAACTGCCGCGCGCGGCAATCGCTTCCCTCGCTGCATCGAGGATGCGCTTGAGGGTGGCCTGGTTGATGGCATCCTGACTGTCGAACGGATGCCAGCGGGTAATTTGTTGATTGCTGCCGGTGACTTGGCTTGAGTTTTGCATGAATTTGTCTTGCCTTTACGTTATAATTGACGGGCTGTAATGGAAAGCCCTGAATAAGTCTTATCAGCACAATAGACGCGCTGCCGATCAGGATTTATTCAGGGCTTTCTCTGAAACAAGCTTCCACATTTTACCTTACACAATAAGGTGATGTTATATCAATCCTCATCAAGGAAAATACAATGAAATTAGCAATGATCGGTTTGGGCAAAATGGGCGGCAACATGGCGGCCCGTCTTCTTCGTCACAACATTGAAGTGGTCGGCTTTGACTTCAATCACGACACCGTCAGTCAACTGGTTGCCAAGGAAGGCATGGAAGGCGCCCGTTCTGTCGAAGATGCGATCCAGCGCCTGCCCGAGCAGAAAATCGTCTGGCTGATGTTGCCGGCCGGCGAAATCACCGAAAACCAGATCAAGGATCTGGTGCCCATGCTGAACAAGGGCGACATCGTCATCGACGGCGGCAACTCCAACTACAAGCACAGCATGCGCCGCGGCCAGTTCCTGGCCGAACACGGCATCGAATTCATGGATTGCGGCACATCCGGTGGCATCTGGGGCCTGGAGAACGGCTACTGCCTGATGTACGGCGGCAGCAAGGAAGCGGCGGCTATCATGGAACCCGTCATGAAGGCACTGACTCACGAAGACCGTGGCTGGGCACACGTCGGCCCGATCGGTTCCGGCCACTTCACCAAGATGGTTCATAACGGCATCGAATACGGCATGATGCAGGCGATGGCGGAAGGCCTGGACCTGATCAAGGGCAAGGAAGAGTTCAGCCTCGACCTGGCACAGATCACCGAACTGTGGCGTCACGGTTCCGTCGTCCGCAGCTGGCTGCTGGACCTGACGGCCGAAGCGCTGAAGCACGACCAGGATCTGGGCGATGTCGCGCCTTACGTGGCTGACTCCGGCGAAGGCCGCTGGACCGTGGTGGAAGCGGTCGAACAGGGCGTGGCGGCACCGGTGCTGACCATCGCGCTGCAGATGCGCTTCGCCAGCCAGGACGATCATGGTTACAGCTACAAGCTGCTGTCCATGATGCGCAACGCCTTCGGCGGCCACGCAGTCAAGACCAAGTAAATCATCCCGCGGGCCTTACCGGCCCCTCGATGCAGTTCAAAGCGCATTCGTCACCCGCGGATGCGCTTTGGATTTCCTGTCACAGCAGGTTTATAAAATGCCGTAAATGGCAGTAAAATTACCGACTTGTCACTCTAAAATACCAACGGAATCTTCATCCATGAAACCTATCGACCCTTGTACCCTGGTGCTGTTCGGCGCCAATGGCAACCTTTCCCGTGTCAAACTCATGCCCGGCCTCTACCGCCTCGACGCATTGGGACGCCTGCCCAAGGACATGAAGATTCTGTCAGTCGGTCGCGGGGAATTGAGCCAGGAAGCCTGGCGCGCCGAGATCAAGGGCATGCTGGACACCAAGTTCAAGAAAGGTTACGACCAGCAGGTATTCGAACGCTTCATCGCACGCAACCACTATCACGCAAATCCGCCAACCGACCCGCAGGCATTCGAGCGCATGCGTGCCGTCCTGACCGACGCCTCGGTCTTCCCGCAGAACTTCGCCTACTTCCTGTCGGTGCGCCCTTCCGATTTCGCCCAGGTCGTCGATCAACTGGCTTCGGTCGACCTGCTGAAGGAAGACCAATACTGGCGCCGCGTCGTCATCGAGAAACCGTTCGGCACCGATCTGCCTTCCGCCCAGGCGTTGCAGGCATCGATCACCAAACACCTGAAGGAAAGCCAGATCTACCGTATCGACCATTATCTGGGCAAGTCCGCCCTGCAGAACATCCTGCTGCAGCGCTTCGCCAACACGATACTGGAACCGATCTGGAACAATGAATATATCGACCACGTGCAGATCACCAATACCGAAATGCTCGGCGTCGGCGACCGCACCCAGTTCTATGACGCCACCGGTGCCCTGCGCGACATGATCCAGAGCCATGTGCTGCAAACCTTGGCGCTGACCGCCATGGAAATGCCGAAGGACCTGACACCGGAAGGCATCCGCAGCGAGAAGATCAAGCTACTGGAAGCCATCCGCCCGATCCCGGTCGACCAACTGGAAAAACATGCGTTCCGCGCCCAATATGCCGCCGGCGAAATCAACGGCGAAAAGGTGCCGGGCTACCTGGAAGAGCTCGGCCGCGACGACAGCGTGGTGGAAACCTATGCTGCGCTCAAGCTGTTCATCGACAATCCGCGCTGGAAAGGCGTACCGTTCTACATCCGCACCGCCAAGCGCCTGCACGAGGCCGACACCCGCATCGCCATCCGCTTCAAGAAGGCACCGCTGCAGATCGGCGCCGGTCAGCAGCAGAACTGGCTGATCATCGGTATCCAGCCGCGCGAGTGCATCAAGATGGAGATCCAGTCCAAGATTCCGGGCCTCGACATCAAGACCCGCACCATCGCACTGGACGCCGCCAACCGCCAGGAAGGCGACGAAACTGTCGACGCCTATGAAGCCCTGCTGCTCAACCTGATGGAAGGCGACAACTCGCAATACCTGCACATCAGCGAAGTCGAGGCGCAATGGCGTCTGGTCGATCCGGTGATCGAAGCCTGGGCCAAGGACCGCAAGCCGGTGCATCAATACCCGGCCGGCAGCCGCGACCCGGAAGCCTCCAAGGTCATCTTCGAAGCGGCCGACCAGTTCTGGCGCTATTCCATCGAACTCGGCGGCGACGCCCACTAAACCAGACCGACGACACGGCCGCGCATGAACGCGGCCGTTTTTCATCGAAAAAGGGAAGAACATGAGCATCAAATCCGACAAGTGGATCCGCCGCATGGCAGAACAGCACGGCATGATCGAGCCGTTCGAGCCGAAACTGATCCGTGAAACCGGCGGCCAGAAGATCGTTTCCTACGGCACTTCCAGCTACGGCTACGATATCCGCTGTGCCGACGAGTTTCGCGTGTTCACCAATATCAACTCCACCATCGTCGACCCCAAACAGTTCGACCCAAAATCCTTCGTCGAGGTCTCAGGCCAAGGCTACTGTGTGATTCCGCCGAACTCCTTCGCACTGGCGCGCACGGTCGAATATTTCCGCATCCCGCGGAACGTGCTGACCATCTGCCTCGGCAAATCGACCTACGCGCGCTGCGGCATCATCGTCAACGTCACGCCGTTCGAGCCGGAATGGGAAGGCTACGTGACGCTGGAGTTCTCCAACACGACACCGCTGCCAGCCAAGATCTACGCCAATGAAGGCTGCGCCCAGGTGCTGTTCCTCGAAGCGGACGAGGACGACATCTGCGAAACCTCCTACAAGGATCGCGGCGGCAAGTACCAGGGACAGGTCGGCGTCACCCTGCCCAAAATTTAAACCGGCGCCCTTGCCTCGCAGCGCGTACATGCTATATTCGGCGCTTCTATCCTTTTAGTCTTCAGCCCTTAAGCTTTCAGCAACATGGACCGCCTATGAAATTCAGATTCCCCGTCGTCATCATCGACGAAGATTTCCGCTCCGAGAACTCATCCGGACTCGGCATCCGTGTGCTGGCAAAAGCCATCGAGGACGAAGGTTTCGAAGTGCTGGGCGTGACCAGCTACGGCGACCTCACCTCCTTCGCGCAGCAGCAAAGCCGTGCATCCGCCTTCATCCTTTCGATCGACGATGAAGAGATCGTCGAGGAAAAGCCGGAAGCGCTTGAAAACCTGCGCCAGTTCGTCGACGAGATCCGTTACCGCAACGAAGAGATCCCGATCTTCCTGCACGGCGAGACCCGCACCTCGCGCCACATTCCCAACGAGATCCTGCGCGAACTGAACGGCTTCATCCACATGTATGAAGATACGCCGGAATTCGTCGCCCGCTATATCGTGCGCGAAGCCCGCACCTATCTGGACAGTCTGGCGCCGCCGTTCTTCCGCGCGCTGACGCATTACGCTGCCGACGGCTCCTATTCCTGGCACTGCCCCGGCCACTCCGGCGGCGTCGCCTTCCTCAAGTCGCCGGTCGGCCAGATGTTCCACCAGTTCTTCGGCGAGAACATGCTGCGCGCCGATGTCTGCAACGCCGTCGACGAACTAGGCCAACTGCTGGACCATACCGGTCCGGTCGCGGCAAGCGAGCGCAACGCCGCCCGCATCTTCAACTGCGATCACCTGTATTTCGTCACCAACGGCACCTCGACTTCCAACAAGATCGTCTGGAATTCGACCGTGGCACCGGACGACATCGTCGTCGTCGACCGCAACTGCCACAAGTCGGTACTGCACTCCATCATCATGACCGGCGCGATTCCAGTGTTCCTGATGCCGACGCGCAACCATTTCGGCATCATAGGACCAATCCCGAAAGAGGAGTTCGCCTGGGAGAATATCCAGAAGAAAATTGCTGCCAACCCGTTTGCCACCGACAAGAATGCCAAGCCGCGCGTGCTGACCATCACGCAATCGACTTACGACGGCGTGCTCTACAACGTGGAAGAAATCAAGGAAATGCTGGATGGCAAGATTGACACCCTGCATTTCGATGAGGCCTGGTTACCGCACGCCACCTTCCACGACTTTTACGGCGATTACCACGCCATCGGCGCCGACCGCCCGCGCTGCAAGGAATCCATGGTGTTTTCCACCCAGTCCACGCACAAACTGCTGGCCGGTCTGTCGCAGGCCTCGCAGATTCTGGTGGAAGATGCCGAAAACAACCGGCTTGACCGCGATGTGTTCAACGAAGCCTACCTGATGCACACCTCGACCAGCCCGCAATACTCCATCATCGCCAGCTGCGACGTGGCGGCAGCCATGATGGAAGCGCCGGGCGGCACCGCGCTGGTCGAGGAATCCTTGCGCGAGGCGCTGGATTTCCGCCGGGCCATGCGCAAGGTCGATGAAGCCTGGGGCAACGACTGGTGGTTCAAGGTCTGGGGCCCGAACGACCTGTCGGAAGAAGGTCTGGAAGAGCGGGAAGCCTGGATGCTGAAAGCCAACGAACGCTGGCACGGTTTCGGCAACCTGGCCGAAGGCTTCAACATGCTGGATCCGATCAAGGCCACCATCATCACGCCCGGACTGGATGTCGACGGTTCCTTCTCCGAGGAGTTCGGCATCCCGGCGGCCATCGTCACCAAATACCTGGCCGAGCACGGCGTCATCGTCGAGAAGACCGGCCTCTATTCCTTCTTCATCATGTTCACCATCGGTATCACCAAGGGCCGCTGGAACACGATGGTGGCCGCCCTGCAGCAGTTCAAGGACGACTACGACAAGAACCAGCCTTGCTGGAAGGTGCTACCGGAGTTCGTCGCCAAGCACCCGCGCTACGAGCGCGTCGGCCTGCGCGATCTCAGCACGCAGATCCACGAGGTTTACAAGGCCAACGACGTCGCGCGTCTGACCACGGAAATGTATCTGTCGGACATGGTGCCGGCCATGAAGCCGACCGACGCCTTTGCCCGCATGGCGCACCGCCGTATCGACCGGGTGCCGATCGACGACCTCGAGGGCCGCATCACGGCCGTATTGTTGACACCCTACCCGCCGGGCATTCCGCTACTGATCCCGGGCGAGCAGTTCAACCGCAAGATCGTCAATTATCTGCGCTTCGCACGCGAGTTCAACGAGCGTTTCCCCGGCTTCGAGACCGACGTTCACGGTTTGGTCAAGGGCAATGTCAACGGCAAATCGATGTACTACGTCGACTGCGTCGCCCAGCCCTGATTCGCGTAAAAATCAGTTGCGCGGGGTTTGATCGCGCAGATAGGTGACGTAACTGAAACGCAGTCCGCTGGCGGCCACATGCGATTCGCGCGCCACCTCGCGCCACTGCTGGCGGTCAAGGGCCGGCAATACGGCATCGCCCTCATAATCGGCATGTATCTCGGTCAGATAAAGCTTGTGCGCCACGCGCAACCCTTCCGCATACAACTCGGCGCCGCCGATCAGAAATGCTTCAGGGTCGTCACCGCACTTTTCGATCGCCTCCTGCAGCGAATGCACGATCACGGCGCCCGGCACCGCATAGTCGCGATTACGGGTGACGATGACTGTGGTCCTGTCCGGCAACAGGCGGTTCAACGACTCATAGGTCTTTCTGCCCATGATGATATGATGACCCGTCGTCAGGGCGCGGAATCGCTTCAGGTCTTCCGGCAGATGCCAGGGCAGCGTATTGTTGATGCCGATGACGCCATTGTCGGCGACGGCGACGATAATCGAAAGGGATGTCATGCCTCCATTATACTTTCCGCAATGATGCATCACCGCGCTAAATTCATCCGTCATTTCATTGCGGGCTGTCACATTGCGTATTAGCTACCCCAACTCCTTCCTCAAACTGCTGCTGATCGGCTTCATGCTGGCCTTGCTGCCGCTGCTGTTCGCCTTCGGTAACGCCATGCTGCATGTCGACCGCCTGGCCGAACAAAGCCGGAGCACGTTGACGCAGGCAGTACAGGCAACGCGCACCAGCCGCGTGCTGATCGAGCAACTCAACCTGATGGAACGCAGCGCGCGGCAATATTTCGTGCTGCAGGACAAGCTGTTGCTGGACAACTACCAGATGGCGCACGACAAGTTCCACGATATCGTCCGCGAGATGGGCGCCATTCCCCTCGGCCAGGATCAGCGCCGCGCGCTGGAAAAACTCGCCGGAGACGAAACGGCACTGCATACCGAGATCCTGATTCAGACACATGCGTTGACGCCGCCGGAGAGCATCGTCGCCAGTTTTCTCGATCTGTCGGCACAGGCACAGCACATCCTGTCCGAGAACAACCGCATGATCGACCAGGAATCCGCCGCGCTCTCCGAAGCGGCTCAACAGACGCAGAAAATGATGTTGCAGCAGGCCATCACGCTGATTCCAGTGGCCATGCTCGCCGCCCTCATCATCACCTTCCTCGTCGCCCAACCGATCCGGCGCATGGATGCCGCCATCCGCCGCCTCGGCCAGGGCGAATACGAGCAAGCCATCAGCATCGATGGCCCGGGCGACCTGCGCAGCCTGGGCGAGCGTCTGGACTGGCTGCGCAAGCAGTTGCTGGAACTGGAACAGCAAAAACAGCGCTTCCTGCGTCATGTCTCGCACGAACTGAAAACGCCGCTCACGGCGATACGCGAGGGCAGCGAGCTGCTGCACGATGAGGTCGGCGGCCAGTTGACGCCGCAGCAACGCGAGATCGCCGACATCCTGCGCGAGAGCAGCCTGCGACTGCAGAAAATGATCGAGAACCTGCTGAGCTACACCGCCGTCAACTCGCAGAAACCGCCGCTGACCAGGCAAGAAGTCGATGTCATCCCGGTCATGGAGAATGTGCTGGCGAATTATGCGCTCAGTCTCAACAGCAAGCAGATCCGCATCGTGCAGGATTACCGGCCGCTTACTGTCATGGCGGACAAGGAAAAACTGCAGACCATACTCGACAACCTGATTTCGAATGCCATCAAGTACACGCCACAACACGGCGCGATCAGAATCGGCATCCGTCCCGAACAGACTACCGGCATCATCGAAATCCAGGATGAAGGCCCGGGTGTGCTGGCAGCCGACCGCTCACGCCTGTTCGAGCCGTTTTACCGGGGCAGCGGCACCTACGAGAGCCTGGTCAGCGGTAGCGGCCTTGGTCTCTCCATCGCAAAAGAGTATGTTGATGCTCATGGCGGCGAAATCAGCCTGCTGCCTTCGGACGCGGGCGCGCACTTCCGCGTCAGTTTGCCTTTGGAGTCCACGCACATTGAATAGCACGACCTTCACCACAAAGTCTTTCAGGCGGCTACGCCTGCATGCCCTGGCGGCAATGGTGCTGCTTGGCGCCGGCTGCGCGCAATTGCCCGGTCAGGATTCAACAGACAAACCTGGCGAAGCCAGG
Organism: Methylophilaceae bacterium; assembly: GCA_034004425.1. GTDB lineage: Bacteria > Pseudomonadota > Gammaproteobacteria > Burkholderiales > Methylophilaceae > UBA6140. The sequence goes on along the minus strand of JAVEWT010000042.1, from coordinate 4,369 downwards.
GTCGATACGCGTATCGTGCAGACCGATCACAAAATGTTGTTCGCCTTCGCCCGTGAGTTTCCAAAACTCACTGCAGAAGCGCAGCGAGCCGAGGTCGCCCACCTCAATCAGGCTGCTGGGAACCCGCAATCCAGGCTCATGCTGGCAATGGCATATGGCCTGCCCAACACCGCGACGCGAGACAGCACCAAGGCGCAAACCTTGCTGGACGAGATAGCCGCCAACAAGCAACTGGATGAGGCGAGCCTGACGCTGGCGACCGTCATGCGCGACTACCTCGGCGAATTGAACAAATCAGCGCAAAAACTCAAAGAGGAACAAAAGCGCACCGAGGCGGTTCAACTAAAGCTGGATGAGCTACAGAAGAAGCTCGATGACTTGAAGAATATCGAGAAAACGATGGTCGACCGCGACCAGGGAGTCAAGAAATGAGCAACGCAAGGGCGCAGGCGACGGAAAGCCAGGCCGGCAAACGCATCCTGACGGTCGATGATGACCCGGACATTCTGAAGCTGCTGAACATGCGGCTCAATGCCGCCGGCTACCAGACCATGTCGGCGAGCAATGGCGAGGAGGCACTGGCCCAGATTGCCATCAACCGGCCGGCGCTGGTCATCAGCGACCTGCGCATGCCCGGCATGGACGGCCTTTCCCTGTTCGATGCCATCCATCAGAGCGACCCTGCCCTGCCGCTCATCATGCTGACCGCGCACGGTTCGATTCCGGAAGCCGTCGATGCGACCCAACGCGGCGTGTTCGGCTTCCTGACCAAGCCGTTCGACAGCAAGTCCCTACTGCAACAAGTCGAGGCCGCACTGCGCACCACTGCCGGCTCGAACAACGGCCAGCAGAATGACAGCGTCGAGAGTTGGCGCGCCGAGATCATGACGCGCAGTCCGCAGATGGAAAACTTGCTGGGGCAGGCCAAGCTCATCTCCAGCTCCGATGCCAGCGTCCTCATCCAGGGCGAGAGCGGCACCGGCAAGGAACTTCTGGCGCGCGCAATCCACCAGGCCAGCCCGCGGCGTGACCACCCTTTCATCGCCATCAATTGCGGAGCGATTCCCGAGCAGTTGCTGGAATCCGAACTGTTCGGTCACAGCAAGGGCGCGTTCACAGGCGCCCTTCGCGACCACCGGGGCCTGTTCCAGAGCGCCGACGGCGGTACCCTGTTTCTGGACGAGATCGGCGACATGCCGATGCCGTTGCAGGTGAAACTGCTGCGTGCGCTGCAGGAACGCACGATCCGACCGGTCGGTTCCAGTGCCAGCATCCCGGTCGATGTCCGGGTGATTTCCGCCACCCACCGCAACCTGGCGGAGGAAATGAAAGCCGGCCGTTTCCGCGAGGATCTTTATTACCGCATCAACGTGGTCGGCCTTGAGCTTCCCGCCCTCGCCGCACGGCGCGAGGACATCTCGCTGCTGGCCAACTCTTTCCTGCATCGACTGAGTGAAAAATACGGGAAACGGCTCAACGGCTTCGCTCCGGAAGCCATGGAATTGCTGATTGCCGCGCCCTGGCCCGGTAACGTGCGCCAGCTACAGAATATCGTCGAACAGACCGTCGTGCTCTCCACCACCTCGCTGGTGCCTGCATCGCTGGTACAAAAGGCCTTGCATGACGATATCGGCGGCATCCTGCCGTTCGAGACTGCGCGCAAGAACTTCGAACGTGATTATCTGATCAAGCTGCTCAAGGCCACCAACGGCAGCGTGACGCAGGCGGCGCGGCTGGCACAACGCAACCGCACCGAATTCTACAAACTGTTGCAGCGACACGAGCTGACACCAGCCCTGTTCAAGGAAAACACGACCTCCAGCTGATGTCGCTATTTGGCGACATCAATTCATATTGATTTTCAATGAGTTAATTGAATCGATGATTCCACTGTCGGTTTCCGGCTACGGATACCCTGCCATACAGCAATCCACATAAAACACTAACCAACTGATTTATATAAAAATAGTTCAGTTGGCACGACTCCTGCTGTCATCTTCCGTGTGTATTGATGATTTACGGAGATCGCAGCATGAATGCTGATAACAAAAGACAACCCCCGAACAAATCCAGACTGACTGCTGGCGCGCTGACCATGGGCGCTACGCTGAGCCTGATTTTCATCAGTTCCCAGGTCGCCGCCATCGGCACCGAAGACACGGTCAACCAGAAACCGTTGTCAGCCGAGTTCAAAAAGCTCGACAGCAACTCGGACAAACGGCTCAGTCTGCTGGAAGTTTCCAGGGACAAGGACGTCAGCAGCTATTTCACCGAAGCCGATATCGATCAGGACGGTATGCTTTCGGTCGACGAATACACCCATTTCAAGAGCGACATGCAGCAGAGGCGAGTTGCAGCCTATATCGACGACGCGACTGTCACGGCAAAGGTGAAGGCAGAACTGGTCAAGGATTCCGGCCTGGACGGCATCGATATCAGCGTCGAAACACACAAGGGCCAGGTTATCCTCAGCGGGTTCGTCAGTAATGGTGAGCAATTGCTGAGGGCGGTGCATATCGCATCCGGTGTCCAAGGTGTGCAGTCCGTCAAGAACGCGTTGGTAATTCGAGGCTGAGCCAACATGGCACTGAGCCGACTGATTCGACCGATGCACACGGGCAGATGCTTGATGTCATGCATCATTGACCGACTGCCGTCAGTCTCCGGGCAGAACACAATCGACCTTGTCAGCCCCGGCCGCTCCATCCTCGACACAGGCAGCCTGTCACCGGCGAAAAACGCCGCAAACCACATGCATGACGCCGCAGAAAGACATGAAAAACAAAGGCTGTGTCACGAGGCCTGCAATGCTTTCGGTCACCGTTACCACCGTTTTCATTATCTTTGAGCAACTCAACTGACTGGAAAGATTCATGATGAGAAAATTCAAGCTCAAGAGTTATCACCCGATCGTCTTCTACCTGGCTATCATGCTGACGACACTCAGCATCATCGGCAGCATCATCATCAGCGCGCTGTTACCGACCCCGGTCGCACAGGCCACCGACATGATGGAAAAACCGAAATCACCGGCACCGGTGATGCATCCAGAGCCCTCCGCCCATCAGCCCTCTCAGTCGACGAACATGACGCCTACGCAAGTCGATTTCAAATCGGACACATTCAGAAGTGTCGTCAAACCGAAACTGACCGAATGTTTCAACTGCGGCGTCGTGGTCAGCATCAGAACTGTAGCGACAGCACCACCGATGGATGTGCTGCCCGAGGGCGATGAATACGCGAACAAGGACAAGCTTGCAGAAAGTCTGTTGAGCGACTACCTCAATGCCCACCAGAAGAATGCCAGACTGCTGACAACGGACACGACTTTCGCGGATACGAGCCTGAGCGATGTCACCATCGCTGGAAAGCAGGTCATTGCCCATGTCATCGACGTGCGCATGCACAACGGCCGCTATCTGAAGGTGCGGCAGAATGGATTACCTCAGCACAGTATCGGCGACAGGGTCAGAATCATCAACAGCAATACGATCGACGCATAACGTTTCATCTCCCCTCCCCTGACAGCGGGCCTTCCCCTCCCCGAGAAGGTTCCGCTTTTTTTTGCCCTGAATTTCCAGAGCATCACAGTTCGACGAATGTTGCGGACATAAAAAAGCGAGCCTGAATCTGGGGAGACAAAAGGCTCGCTGTGAGAGAGGGAGAGCAATTGCTCTCCCTTACGCACCCGGAGATGACGCTTGTTGTTATTTAGAAGTCGTAACGGATACCACCGAACACCTGACGTTCACGACCGGCCACCTTGCCATCTACACGGCTGGCCAGGTACTCCTTGTCAGCCAGGTTGTATCCGCTCAAGAAGAAGGTCGCGTTAGAGCCAACGGGCTTGTATCGGACCGATGCATTCAGCAATGTATATGAAGGGATCGTACCTTCCTTACCTGAGGCATCTTCGACTCGAGTATTGGCACCATCAGAGTATTGCTGTCCGACGTAATCAACTCCTATACGGGCGTCCAGACCGACTGGATGTTGATAGCCAAAGCTCAGAGAGGCGATGTCGCGTGGTGCATAAGGCATACGGTTACCATCTTCAATACCCTCGGCAGCCACGTCTTTAGTAAACTTGGCCGTAAAGAGATTGGTATATGAACCCAGCACATAGAAATTATGTGCAGTGTTATAGATCGTGCCAAAATCAATTCGACCCGCCAATTCAAGACCGGACTGCTTCGACTCTCCCGCATTGAAGAAGGGGCTGTAGTAGATAAGCTTGAATGCTAAGCTTATCGAATGAAGATAACTCATTGTAAGTTATTAAGAAAACACCAGCTAAGGCTGCTTGAATATTTTGTTCTGGAAGTGACGGCTAGATCGGCGGCCGATTTGATAGGGATTCAACCCAACA